>JANJWF010000058.1 GCA_024709685.1 Thiobacillus sp. | reverse complement strand
ACCGATCAGGTCCCGATGGTAGAATCCAGCGCATGTCAGACCTTCGAACCATCCCCATGTGTTTCCCCGGCCGATCGCCTGGCTTGCCCGGAGGCCGCCGCTGATGCGCATCCTGCTTTCCAACGACGATGGTTACTTCGCGCCCGGCCTCGCCACGCTGGCGCAGGCCCTCGCACCGCTCGCCGACATCACCGTGGTGGCACCCGAACGCGACCGCAGCGGTGCCTCCAATTCGCTCACCCTCGACCGCCCGCTGATGCTGCGCCAGGCGCCGGGCGGCTTCTACTACGTCAACGGAACACCGACCGATTGCGTGCATCTGGCCGTCACCGGCATGCTGGACCACATGCCCGACATGGTGATCTCCGGCATCAACCACGGCGCCAACATGGGCGACGACACCATCTATTCCGGTACCGTGGCCGCCGCCACCGAGGGCTATTTGCTCGGCATTCCGTCGATCGCAGTGTCGCTCGCGAACCACAATGTGCAGCACCTCGACACCGCTGCGCGCGTGGTGGCCGAACTGGTGCAGCGCATCAAGGCACAGCCGCCGACCGAGCCGATGCTACTCAACGTCAACGTGCCGGATTGTGCGTGGAATGCGCTGAAAGGGATCAACGTGACGCGTCTGGGCAAGCGCCACAAGGCCGAATCGGTGGTGAAAACCACCAACCCCCGCGGCCAGACCGTGTACTGGGTGGGCGCCGCCGGGGCCGCACAGGACGCGGGCGAGGGCACCGACTTTCATGCCGTGGCCGGCGGCCACGTTTCGATCACCCCGCTGCAAATGGACCTGACCCGTTTCAGCCAGATGGACAGTGTGAACGCATGGCTGAAACCCTGAACCCGCGTGCCGGCATCGGCATGACGTCGGCGCGTACTCGCGGCCGCATGGTCGAACGCCTGCGCGAGCAGGGCATCCGTGACGAAACCGTGCTGGCGGCGATGGGCAGCGTGCCACGCCACCTGTTCGTCGATCAGGCGCTGGAGTCGCGTGCCTACGAAGACACCGCGCTACCGATCGGCTTCGGGCAGACCATCTCCAATCCCTACATCGTGGCACGCATGGCAGAACTGGCTCGCCACGGCGAGAACGGCCAGGGGCGCGTGCTCGGGCGGGTGCTGGAAATCGGGCTCGGCTGCGGCTACCAGGCGGCCGTGCTGGGCAAGCTGGCGCGCGAGGTGGTGTCGATTGATCGCATCGCCGCTCTGGTCGGCAAGACCCGCGCGCGCCTGCGTGAGCTCCGGGTCAACAACGTCAAGCCCAAGCACGGCGACGGCATGGCGGGGGCGAAGGATTTCGCGCCCTTCGACGCCATCGTGATCGCGGCTGCGTTCGCCGAGGTGCCGCATGCGGTGCTGGCGCAACTGGCCGAGGGGGGACGTCTGGTGATGCCGCTGGGGAATATCACGCAGACGCTGTGCGTGATGGAACGCCAGGGCGATGCGTACACCGAGCGCCTGCTCGAAGGGGTGAAATTCGTTCCCTTGCTGCCGGGGGTGGCATGAGAAGCGCCTGGCTGGTCGTGATGCTGCTCGGGCTTGCCGCCTGCACGGCACGCGGGCCGGCGCCGGTGACGGAGCGCAGTCCGGCCCGCGTCGGCACGGTGCAGGTCGCTGCCAAGGCCGAAACACCGCGTGTCACGCCGCAGATCGCACCGTCCACCAATGGCATGCATACTGTGCAGCGCGGCGATACGCTGTATGGCATCGCGTTCGCCAACAGTCTGGATTACCGCGAAATCGCCGGCTGGAACCAGCTCGAATCGCCTGACCAGATCATGGTTGGCCAGGTGCTGCGCCTGACCCCGCCGCCGGGCGCAGTCGAGATCATGCCGCTTGACGACGATGCGCTGCCGAGCGCGCGCGCGCTCGATGGCAGCCAGCTCGACGAGCGCCCGCTGGGTGAGCGTCCGCTGGTTGAGCCGCTCGTGCTGCGAGAACCGCAAGCCGTGTTGCTGCCGTATTCCGGGGCCGACTGGGCGAAGCTGTCGGCCACCCCGGCTGTCGCAGCACGATCCGCCCCGGAGCCGGCCCCCGCCGCGCCTGCGGCGACGCCCGCGACACCGGCTGTCGCGTCTGCGCCTGCAGTGCCGGCGGCCAAACCGGTCGTGGGCAACGGAGGCTGGCTATGGCCGGCCGACGGTACGCTCCTCGGACGCTTCGGCGCGGCGGGCGGCAAGGGCATCGACATCGTCGGTCAGCGCAACACCCCGGTCAAGGCGGTGGCGCCCGGCAAGGTGGTATACAGTGGAAGTGGCCTGCGTGGGTACGGGCGGCTGCTGATCGTCAAGCACGCGGGCGAGTACCTCTCTGCCTATGCGCACAACGAATCGATCCTGGTGAAAGAGGGTGATACGGTGGCCGCAGGCCAGAGGATCGCCCTGATGGGCGACAGCGATGCCGATCGGGTTAAATTGCATTTTGAAATCCGCCGTTACGGCAAGCCGCTCGATCCCCTGAACTATCTGCCGGAGCGTTCATGAACACCGACCCCAGCGATGAACCGGATGACCTGACACCTGACGAATCCGAAGCGGAGCAGCCTGCGGTGGCCGACACCGGGGAGGATCTGGCGTCGGCCATCCTCGACGAGCCGCAGGTCGACGTTACCCAGCTCTACCTCAACGAAATCGGCCAGGCGCCGCTGCTGACGGCGGAGGAGGAGGTCGCGCTGGCGCGGCGCACCGTGCTGGGCGACTTCGAGGCGCGCCAGACCATGATCGAGCGCAACCTGCGGCTGGTGGTCAACATCGCCAAGCATTACGCCAACCGCGGGCTCACCCTGCTCGACCTGGTCGAGGAGGGCAACCTCGGTCTCATCCATGCGCTGGAAAAATTCGATCCCGAGCGCGGCTTCCGCTTCTCGACCTACGCCACCTGGTGGATCCGCCAGAACATCGAGCGCGCGATCATGAACCAGTCGCGCACGATCCGGTTGCCGGTGCACGTCATTAAGGAACTCAACATCTATCTGCGTGCGCAGCGCCACCTGGAAACGCACGGGGTCACCGACCCCACCTCCGACGATATTGCGGCGCTGACCGGGCATCCGGTCGAGGATGTGCGCCGCATCATGCAGCTGAACGAGCGGGTGGCCTCGCTCGATGCGCCGCTCGACGTCGACCCCACACTGTCGCTGGGCGAGGCGATCGCTGACGACAATGCTCACCTGCCCGATGAAACGCTGCAGCTCGAGGAAATCGAGCATCACGTCCACGAATGGCTGGCCATGCTCAACGACAAGCAGCGCTGGGTGATCGAGCGCCGCTTCGGGTTGAACAACTGCGAGGCCTGCACGCTCGAGGACCTGGCGCTGGAGTTGCAGGTCACGCGCGAACGCGTGCGGCAGATCCAGATGGAATCCCTGCGCGTACTGCGGCAGTTGCTGCGCCGTCGCGGCGTTTCCAAGGACCAACTGTTCTGACCGGAATCGGCCGTGGCGCATCCGGACACGGTGCGCCGGCGCATGGAGAACCGCTGCAATGATCGACTGGCCGCAGATCGACACCGTATTCCTCGACATGGACGGCACCCTGCTGGACCTGTACTTCGACAACCATTTCTGGCTCGAGCACGTGCCGCGTCGCTATGCCGAATATCACGGCGTCACGCATGACGCCGCGCGCGCGCACCTTGCCGCGCATTACGCGCGTCACAGCGGCACCCTCAACTGGTATTGCGTGGATTTCTGGAGCAGCGAACTCGCGCTCGACATCGTGCGACTGAAGGAGGAGGTCGCCCACCTGATCGCAGTGCGGCCGGACGTTCCCGCGTTCCTGCAGGCGATGCGCACATCGGGGCGGCGGGTGGTGGTGGTCACCAATGCGCATCCCAAGAGCCTCGACCTGAAAATGCGCGAAACCCGCATCGACACCTATTTCAGTGCGCTGATTTCCTCGCATCAGGTCGGCCTGCCCAAGGAGCACCCCGATTTTTGGCAGGGGTTGCAGGCCATCGAACCGTTCGACAGGCACCGCACCCTGTTCGTCGACGACAGCCTGCCGGTGCTGAAAAGCGCGCAGGCTTACGGCATCGCGCAGCTGCTGGCGGTGTGCAATCCCGACTCGCGCCAGCCGCACAAGGATTGCGGCGATTTCATGGCGATCGACAGCTTTGCGGAGGTGATGCCGGCGGCCTAAAAGGATTTTCCCAGACGCGCGCGCGGCGTATCTTCCGGTTGACTTTCCGGATCGTGTGCCTAACGTGAACTGATATAAGACCACGTTGCGTCATTGGGGGGGGAACTTATGAATCGGAGTCGTCATTCGACGAAAGCGTCCTGGCTCGCGCTCAGCGTGGCAACCGCTCTGGGTGCATCTGCCGTACACGCGAGCATATTCGACACCGTCTCCGCGATGCCCGCCAATAGCTGGCTGCAGGCGAACGACAATCTTTTCAGCGACGTCTGGACTCCCAAGCAGTACCGGCTCGACCCGGTCGAATACTGGGGCAACCGCCAACACAGCATTATCAGGGCGTGGAGCGGGTTTGGCTGGGACAGCCAGCGCAGCAGCCTGATCATCTACGGAGGCGGCCACGCGAACTACGCGGGCAACGATGTTTATATCTGGAATGCCGGGACCCAGCTCTGGGGGCGTGCCTCGCTGCCGAGCCAGGTGCAGCCCGACGCCAACGGCAAGATCTTCACCGTGGATGGCCCGATGAATTCTCCGATATCGGCGCATACCTACGACAACGACCTGTATCTGAAGGTGTCCGATCGATACATTACGTTTGGCGGTGCGGTCTGGGATTCGGGCCCCTACGTCAAGCCTGCCGGCACTGGCTACACGCTGACCGGCCCCTATTTGTTCGACCCGGCCAAGGCAGACGGCAACAAGGTGGG
>JANJWF010000126.1 GCA_024709685.1 Thiobacillus sp. | reverse complement strand
GAGCCCGCGCGCCGAGCGCGCCGGCGCGGTCAACACCCTGAAATTCGAGCCGGACGGTGTCCTCGGCGACAACACCGACGGCGCCGGCCTGGTCGCCGACCTCACCCGCAACCTGAAACGGATGATCGCCGGCCGCCGCATTCTGCTGCTCGGCGCCGGCGGCGCGGCGCGCGGCGTGATCGGGCCGCTGCTCCACGAGCAGCCAACCACGCTCGTCAACGCCAACCGCACCGTCGGCCGCGCGCAGGAACTCGCCGAACTATTCGACCGCGGCATCCGCGCGTGCGGCTTCGATGCGCTGGACGGCCCCTTCGATCTTGTCATCAACGCCACCGCCGCGAGCCTCGCCGGCGAATTGCCGCCGCTGTCGCCGCAGCTCTTCACCCCCGACACGCTGGCCTATGACATGATGTACGGCCGCGACACCCCTTTCCTCGCCTTTGCGCGCGCCCAGGGCGCCGCGACCGCCGACGGCCTCGGCATGCTGGTCGAGCAGGCGGCAGAAGCGTTTCATCTATGGCGCGGCACACGCCCCGACACCGCTCCCGTCATCGCAAGCCTGCACTGATGCGCCGCGCCCTGCGCTGGCTCGCCACGGGCGTGGCCGCGGTCTTCACGCTGGTGCTGCTGTACCAGCTGTGGATCTTCGCGCACGTACTTTGGTGGGCCGACCACAACCCCGCCTCCACCGCATTCATGGAGGCCGGCCTCGCGCGCCAGCAGGAAAAGAACCCCGCCGCCGAGCTGCGTCACAAGTGGGTGCCGTACGACCGCATCTCCATCAACTTGAAGCGCGCCATCGTCGCCGCCGAGGACGCCAAGTTCCTGGCACACGAGGGCTTTGATGTCGAAGGCATCCAGGCCGCCGTCGAAAAAAACATCAAG
Organism: Thiobacillus sp.; assembly: GCA_024709685.1. Taxonomy (GTDB): domain Bacteria; phylum Pseudomonadota; class Gammaproteobacteria; order Burkholderiales; family Thiobacillaceae; genus Thiobacillus. The sequence continues at coordinate 11,367 of JANJWF010000126.1, read as the reverse complement.
AAGGGACGGCTGGTCGCCGGCGGCTCGACCATCAGCCAGCAGCTCGCCAAGAACCTGTTTCTCTCCGGCGAGCGCAGCTTCATCCGCAAAGGACAGGAGGCGGTCATCACCCTGATGATCGAATCCACCTGGAGCAAACGCCGCATCCTCGAGGTCTATTTGAACGTCATCGAATGGGGCGACGGCATCTACGGCGCCGAAGCCGCCGCGCGCCGCTACTACAAGAAATCTGCCGCCAACCTCAACCGCGACCAGGCCGCGCGCATGGCGGCGATGGTGCCCAACCCACGCTGGTACGAAAACCACCGCAGTTCGCGCGCGTACCAGCGCCGGGTCGCGCACATCAAGCGCTATATGGGAGGCGCGCAGGTGCCGCGCTGACTCGAATCAATAGGCCTATTCAGGCTCGCCATTTTCTTTTCCGAAACAGCGGACGATCGGTCTTGGCATCCCGAGCGTCTGCTCTTGTTTCCAATCATTCGCCTGATGAAGTCAGTTCAGGTTGCTGTGCTTGGCGACATTGTTGCCAACGAGGGCACAACCGTCTGCTGATGCTCGAAGACTTCCGAGATGACAGTGCCAATATGGTGATTGGTATCTACAGCGACCATGGTGGTTGCATCGCGAATTTCCTTGATGCCGGTACTGCAATTCTGCACTTCACAGTCCCCCCAGCTGAAGATGGGTGTCATGTAGTGAGCAGACCCAACAAGCTTTGCTGAAAGTTTCTTATGTTGAATAGTCAGCGCATCCAGTTGTTTCGAATGCCCACGTACGATATAGAACTGGTTGTTGATGGTGTAGCGAATCTTCGCATTCGCATGCGGAGCAATCACGCCATCAGCAGCACTTGGATTGCGAATCAGGTAGTCCCCGAAAATGATATTGCGATCTTGGCTTCCAGAGAAAATCGCCTTCCACGCAAGCATCTCGATTCGTGGAATACACCCCTCAGCATCCGGGGTTTCAACTGCTTCATTTACAGCCGCTGGCATCGATCCACCGGCGATGATCACCGTGCCGAACCCTAAACTACGCAGAACTCTCACCGCGTTTTCCGCATCCTCAATCAAGTCCGGGACTGAAATCGTGGAAACATCACCAAAATCAACCAATACGTAGCAATCGCTCGGGCTGACTATCAGTGATGCCATGATGTCATTCATGCGCGCTGAGAAATACGGAACGTCAAGCATGTCACCCTGGATTGCCTCTCGGTCGAGACGAATACACGGCGTCACGGGAAGCATGGTGCGGATATTTTGGAGTGCTTGGCTATAAGCGGGGTCATCCCAGCGGTCATATCCCACTACCGGGTGAGCAGGGACACCATTGGATCTAAACTGTGAAAATGCGTACTCCAAAACATGTATGCCGCTTTCAGTTCGCGCGTTGGGGCTCCACTTCGAGATGTCCAAGAACGCTGAGCGTCCGGGCCAAGCCTTTCCAGCACCTGCGGCTGTCCGACAAATTGCCTTTTCAAGTACTTTCGTGCCTGGTTTTTGCGCTGGCAACTCAAAAAGCGGCATCATCTTTTCTGAGATAGATGCTGGTAAGTTCGTCAGGGCGACAAATTCGCCCCGCTTAGCCGCCATCAGCGGAACATAAAGAATGCTCATCTTAGACCTCTACCTCTGAGAAATTAAAGTACTTGCTCACCTGCCCGTGCCCAACCAAATCATTAAAAATCGTATAGTTCTCTCGCTCTTTCCGCAGCCTGCCGGCGATGATCGCCGGGTGTATTTTTAATTCCCTAGAAAGTATATCTATAGTCAGATTGCTCGGGTTTAAGTACGCGTCACTGCGTTTCCATGCGACCCTAGGTATCAAAGCTTCCTTCGCAATTCGATTGGCTTCTACTTCTCGTCGATCCTCGGATGACGAGTCTAGGTTGTCCAAAAATGTCTCTTCACGATCGACATGTTTCCATATGTGCGCAACTTCATGGAGCAAGGTAAACCAAAAGTTATCCAGCCGATCAAACCGTAGAGTTAGACCAACAATCGGTGTTCCATCTTCATCTTGCATGGCCGCACCGTCTAGCAGCGTTCCCTTCAGATGGGGCTCGACAACGACAGCAATGCCATGCTTCTCCAAGTACTCAACTGCCAGAACGGGGCCACGCTCGAACCAACTCAACTGCGCCAGTTCACGCATAAATGTGGCGGAAAACCGGTCTCGGTCAAACGAACCAAGACTAGATTTCCTTTCCCTCGCCTTCTGAATCACGCGAGCTAGCCAGGCATAAAGCGCATATTTTGTGGCTGGCGAGTACGCGTCTCCCCCGAGCGTTCGACGGAATGCGCTGCTACCGAATTCCACACCCACATTTGAGATGAAGGACCGCACCAGTTCTTCCGTAGACTTGGCTGCCTTATTGGATAGCTTTTGAAGCCAACCGCGAGCGACCATTTCTTTTATTGGGAAACGTCCCCAATCAACTTCATCTTTCTCAGTTTGTTTAACCTCGGTTTCTCCCACTCCAACAAGCGTTTCTGTTGAGATCCCCAATCCGCTGGAAAGTGCGCGAATCATATTGACCGTCAGTGGACGCTTTCTTCCCAAAACTTCCGAAACTCGACTACGGGTGCCGAAATAAGGTACAAGGTCCGCCTGCTTTAACCCCTGTTCCTGCATTCGAAACAGGATTGCGCTAATTGGATCGGGCGCTTCTATTGGGTATTTCTGGTTCTCAAATGCCTCGACCAACACAGATAGAAGTTCAAGGCGCTCCGCTTCTTCACTTCCTGGCTGCGGCTCCTGGGCAAGAAGTCGCTGTATCTCTGCGAGATATTCTTGGTGCTGCTCCTCAGAGCGGATTACTTTAGTGTCCATTCGCATCATTAGTTCGTACCCTTCAGGCCTACCACAAGGGCTATGGCCTGCGGAAAGATCATTGCAACCTCAATACATTGCGGATGCAGCCCAACAGGGAACTGAAACACATCACCTGCAACATTGCGTGCCCTTGGAAATTGGCGCAAAACATCTTTCGCCACTTTCCAATTGGCGTGCGACAACTCCGAGACCCAGCTGCGCATCCACGTATCGGTCTGGTCGTCCAAGCCGTAAAGTGCCCGAAGGCGGTTCCTTCCAAGTAGCTTCATAATCAGTAATGTTCGCAATATGGGAACATGTTACGCCAATCGATCTTGAAATTCAAGTTCCCAAAGTGGGAAACTTTAATAAATAGTTTTCAGTCAGCGATCCGTACTGCATCAGCGTCGATCCGCCTTTGGGCCGGGCGTGTGAATTCGCAGTTTTGGGACGCAGCCGTTCAGCTTGAATTTCTAATCAACGGCCGGTATGCATCGCATAGCAGTCCTGCTTTGCCAGAACTTCACCGGAAGCTTAGGCGCTTGGGCCAGCCTGAACAACCACCTTGGGTCAGCGTGCGTCCGTGACGGTCTGGGCCGGCCGCTTCGGCGCCGCATGATCCGCCCAGCCAAATGAACAGCATGCCTCCCGTCCCCATTACATAGCGCGTTACAATCGCGGGGCTTTTAACCCGCCCGCCATGACCGAAAACCTCGAAAACCAGTCGCAGGACGACCTCGAATCGCATCTCGCGCAGGTGCAGACGCTGCTCGCCAAGATGCGGCTGGTGGAGGAACTCGTCCATCGGCAGGGCGGGCCGCGCCAGGACCTGGTCGAGAACCTGGTGCACAAGCAGAACCTGGCTGAGCTGCAGCGCAAGCTGGACGAGCTCCACCCGGCGGACGTGGCCTATATCCTGGAGACGCTGCCGCTCGACGAGCGCCTGCTGGTGTGGGATCTCGTCAAGGCCGAGCGCGACGGCGAGATCCTGGTGGAGGTATCGGACTCGGTTCGCGAATCGCTGATCCAGTCGATGGACAAGGCCGAGTTGCTGGCCGCCGCCGAGTCGCTCGACACCGACGAGATCGCCGACATTGCACCCGACCTGCCGCACGACGTCATCCAGGAGCTGCTTTACACGCTGGATACGCAGAAGCGCGCGCGCCTGCAGTCGACCCTGGCCTACCCGGAGGACACGGTGGGCGCGCTGATGGACTACGAGATGGTGACGATCCGCGCGGACGTCACGCTGGAAGTCGCGCTGCGCTACCTGCGCCGGCTGGGCGAGTTGCCCGACCAGCTCGACAAGCTGTTCGTGGTCGACCGCGACGACGAACTGATCGGCGTGCTGCCGCTGAAACGCCTGCTCACCAGCGACCCCGATGCCTCGGTGGCCGCGGTGATGGTCGAGGATTTCGTGAAGTTCGCCCCCGAGGACGAGGCGCACGAGGCTGCGCAGGCGTTCGAGCGTTACGACCTGGTGATGGCGCCAGTGGTCGATGCGGCGGGAACGCTGATCGGCCGCCTCACCATTGACGCAGTGGTCGACTACATCCGCGAGTCGGCGGATTTCGACATGCTGTCGATGGCCGGCTTGAAGGAGGAGGATCTCTTCTCCACCGTGTGGCGCGCGGCGAAGAACCGCTGGATGTGGCTGGCGATCAACCTCGCCACCGCCTTCGTCGCCTCGCGCGTGATCGGTGCCTTCGAGGGCAGCATCGAGAAGCTCGCCGCGCTGGCGGCGCTGATGCCGATCATTGCCGGCATCGGCGGCAACTCCGGCAACCAGACCATCACCCTGATCATCCGCGGGCTGGCACTCGGCCACATCACGCAGGCCAACGCGCGCCGCCTGGTGGTCAAGGAAATCGGCGTCGCCACGCTGAACGGTCTGGTTTGGGGTTCGGCGGTCGGCGTCTTCGCCTGGCTGTTGTACGACAATCCGGCGCTCGGCGGGGTGATGGCGCTGGCGATGCTGCTCAACCTGCTGGTGGCCGCGCTGGCCGGCATCTTCATCCCGCTGACGCTCGAGCGCGTGAAGCGCGACCCGGCGATCGGCTCGTCGGTGCTGCTCACCTTCATCACCGACAGCATGGGCTTCTTCATCTTTCTCGGGCTCGCGACCCTGTTGCTGCTATGACGCCGGTTCCGGACAGCCGCACCCTGTACCTCCGCCTGCTCGGCTACGTGAAGCCCTACTGGCGCATGTTCGCGCTGTCGATCGTCGCGCTGATCCTGACTGCCGCCACCGAGCCCTTGCTGCCCGCGCTGTTCAAGCCGCTGCTGGACGAGGGCTTCGTCGCCAAGGACCAGGACTTCATCCGCTGGATTCCAGTCCTGCTGCTGGGACTGTTCCTGGTGCGCGGCTTCACCAGCTTCGTCAGCACCTACGCCATGGCGTGGGTGGGCAGCCGCCTGGTGATGGGCCTGCGCACGTCGATGTTCGACAAGATGATGACGCTGCCGACGCGCTACTTCGACCAGAATCCGAGCGGCCAGCTGATCGCGCAGCTGGCCTTCAACGTCACCCAGGTCACACAGTCGGCCACCAGTTCGCTCACCACGCTGGTACGCGACTCGGTCACGGTGCTGGGCCTGCTGGGCTACCTGATGTGGCTGAACTGGCGACTGACGCTCATCGTGTTCGCGCTGGTGCCGCTCACGCTGTGGGTGGTGCGGGTCGCCAGCAAGCGCCTGCGCGGACTGTCACGCAAGGCCCAGCAGAACATCGGCGACATCACCCAGGTGGTCGACGAGGCGGTGGGCGGACACCGCGTGGTCAAGCTTTATGGCGGCGAGGCCTACGAGCAGACGCGCTTCCGCCAGGCCGCCAATCTGGCGCGCCTGTTCGAGATGAAGCGGGTCGCCGCCAACGCGGTGTACGAGCCCGTCATCCAGCTGATTGCCGCGCTGGGGCTGGCGATCATTGTCTACATCGCCGCGGGGCAGGCCTCCAGCAACACCACCACGGTAGGTGGCTTCGTCGCCTTCTTCATGGCCATGCTGCTGCTGTTCGCGCCGCTCAAGCGACTCACCGGCGTCAACGACCAGCTCCAGCGCGGGCTGGCCGCCGCCGAGACCATCTTCGCCATGCTCGACCAGGACGCCGAGCGCGACCACGGGAGCCGCACGCTCGACCGCATCGAGGGCCGGTTGGCCTTGCGCAACGTGACGCTCACCTATCCCGGCAAGACCACCCCGGCGCTGGCCGGCATCACGCTCGACATCGCGCCGGGCGAAACGGTTGCGCTGGTCGGCGCCTCGGGCTCGGGCAAGACGACGCTCGCCAACCTGGTGCCGCGCTTTTACGACCCCGACGCCGGCACGATCGAACTCGACGGCATCGACGTCCGCGACATCCGCCTCACGAACCTGCGCAGCCACATCGCACTGGTGTCGCAGGACGTGGTGCTGTTCAACGACACGCTGGCGCACAACATCGCCTACGGAACAAAACGCGACGCCACGCCCGACGAGATCCACGCCGCCTGCATCGCTGCGCACGCGTGGGAGTTCATCCAGGCGATGCCGGACGGCCTCGATACCCTGGTCGGCGAAAACGGCATGCGGCTATCCGGCGGCCAGCGCCAAAGAATCGCCATCGCGCGCGCAATCCTCAAGAACGCACCCATCCTGATTCTCGACGAGGCGACCTCGGCGCTCGACAGCGAGTCCGAGCGCCACGTGCAGGCCGCGCTCGAAACCCTGATGCAGAACCGCACCACGCTGGTCATCGCGCACCGTCTATCAACCGTCGAACGCGCCGACCGCATCGTCGTGCTCGAAGGCGGGCGCATCGTCGAAGTCGGCAGCCACGCCGAGTTGCTGGCGAAACAGGGCCGCTATGCGCAGTTGTACGCACTGCAGTTTTCCCAATGAACGCGACCGCCGGCTGGATCAAGCCGTCGCGTTCGCTGCTCACCGCGGCCGGCCGCGCCATCGGCGACTACCGCATGATCCGCGAAGGCGACCGCATCCTGCTCGGCTTGTCGGGTGGCAAGGATTCGCTGTCCTTGCTACACACCCTGCACCATCTGCAACAGAAAGCACCGGTGAAATTCGAACTCCTGGCAGCAACGGTCGACCCACAGTCCGACCAGTTCGACCCCTCGCCGCTCAAGCCGTATCTGGCCGAGCTCGGCGTCCCCTACTTTCTCGAGTCGCAGCCGATCGTCGAGGAGGCGCAGAAGACGCTGACCAAGGACTCGGATTCCTATTGCGCCTACTGTTCGCGGATGCGCCGCGGCATCCTCTATCGCGTCGCACGCGAGCAGGGCTGCAACGTCGTCGCACTGGCGCAGCATCTGGACGACCTCGCCGAGACGCTGATGATGTCGATGTTGTTCGGCGGCAAGCTGAGGACGATGTCGCCGCACTACCTCAACGACGCCGGCGACCTCAGGATCATCCGCCCCTTCGCCTACGCGCGCGAGCGCCAGACCCGCGCCTTCGCACACGACGCCGGGCTGCCGGTCATCTTCGAGAACTGCCCGGCGTGCTTCGCCAAACCGCAGCAGCGCTATGCGATGAAGCAGATGCTCGCCGAGCAGGAGAAGCAGCATCCGCGCATCTTCAACAGCCTCTTGACGGCGATGCGCCCGCTGATGGGCGAGCCACCGGCCTGAATTTTTCCGCAAGCCGCCATTTCCCCATAGAATCAAGCCTTTGTTTTAGTTGACGTTTTCCACATAGAGACCAAGGTTATGACCGCTTCCTTCATTCCCCCCAGGCGCACCCTCATGGGCCCCGGCCCTTCGGACGTGCCGCAGCGCATCCTCGACGCGATGGCACGCCCGACCATCGGCCACCTCGACCCCGCCTTCGTCGAGCTGATGGAGCAGATCAAGTCCATGCTGCGCATGGCGTTCCGGACCGAGAACGCGCTGACCTTCCCGGTCTCGGCACCGGGCTCGGCCGGGATGGAGATGTGCTTCGTCAACCTGGTCGAACCGGGCGACAAGGTGATCGTCTGTCGCAACGGCGTGTTCGGCGGCCGCATGCTGGAGAACGTCAAGCGCACGGGCGGCGTGCCGGTGGTCGTCGACGACGCGTGGGGCGCGGCGGTCGACCCGAACAAGGTGCGCGAGGCCTTCCAGTCGAATCCCGATGCGAAAGTGCTGGCGTTCGTACATGCCGAGACCTCGACCGGCGCGCAGAGCGACGCCGCGACGCTGGCGAAGATCACCCAGGACCACGGCGCGCTCACCATCATGGACTGCGTCACCAGCCTCGGCGGCACGCCGGTGCTGCTCGACGCGTGGGGCATCGATGCCGCTTACTCGGGCAGCCAGAAGTGCCTCTCGTGCACGCCTGGCCTCTCGCCCGTCTCGTTCTCGGAGCGGGCCATTGCCAAGATCCAGTCGCGCAAGACCCCGGTGCAGAGCTGGTTCCTCGACCTCAACCTGGTGCTCGGCTACTGGCAGTCGGCCGGCAAGCGCACCTATCATCACACCGCGCCGGTCAACCCGATGTACGGTCTGCACGAGTCACTGGTGATGCTGGAAGAGGAAGGACTGGAAAACGCCTGGGCACGCCACCGCGCGATGCATGAGAAGCTCAAGGCCGGTCTCGAGGCCCTCGGCCTCCGCTACGTCGTCGACGAAGCCGCGCGCCTGCCGCAACTCAACTCGATCCACGTGCCCGAGGGCGTCGACGAGGCCGCGATCCGCACCAAGCTCCTGATCGAGTTCAACCTCGAGATCGGCGCGGGCCTGGGCGACATGGCGGGCAAGATCTGGCGCATCGGCCTGATGGGATATTCGGCCAAGCAGGAGAACGTCGACTACTGCCTCAAGGCGCTGAAGGCCTGCCTGCCCTGAGTGGCACATCCGACAAAAAAAGGCGCCGGATGGTGCCTTTTTTTGTGCTCGTGACGGGTGATCAGGACAGCCCCAACCGCTGCCAGATCGTCGTGCTGGGGCCCGCCTGGTTCATGGTGTAGAAATGCAGACCCGGCGCGCCGCCTGCAAGCAGGTGGTCGCACAGGTCGGTGATCACATCGAGTCCGAAGGCCCGGATCGACGCCAGATCGTCGCCGTAGCTCTCCAGCTTCTTTCTGAGCCAGCGCGGAATCTCCGCACCGCAGGCGTCCGAAAAGCGCGCCAGCTGCACGTAGTTGCCGATCGGCATGATGCCCGGAACGATGGGGATGGACACCCCGAGCGCGCGCGCCTCGTCGACGAAGCGGAAGTAGGCGTCGGCGTTGAAGAAGTACTGCGTGATTGCCGCGTTGGCGCCGGCGTCGACCTTGCGCTTGAAGTTGGCGAGGTCCTCGGTGTAGGAACGCGCCTGCGGGTGGACTTCGGGATAGGCGGCGACCTCGATCTCGAACCAGTCGCCGGTCTCCTTGCGGATGAAGGCAACGAGTTCGTTGGCGTAGTGGAATTCGCCGACGTCCATCGATCCCGACGGCAGGTCGCCGCGCAGTGCGACGAGATGCCGGATCCCCTGGCGCTTGTACTCGTCGAGGATCCCACGGATGTTCTCCTCGGTCGAACCGATGCACGACAGGTGCGGCGCGGCCTCCGAGCCGTCGGCCTGGATCTCGCGCACGGTCTCCAGGGTACGGTCGCGGGTCGAGCCTCCGGCACCGAAAGTGACCGAGAAGAACTTGGGATTGAGCTGCGCCAGTTGCTTGCGGGTGGCGCGCAGTTTCTCGACCCCCTCCTCCGTCTTCGGCGGAAAGAACTCGAAGCTGAAAGTGCGTTCGGTCATGAATCAGCCTCTCGAATTGGGTATCAGCGCGGACAGCGCCCAAGCGATCACGCCGTAGAGGATCGCGCCGACCAGCGCCGAACCGAAGCCGTCGACGTGGAAGCCCGGCAGCAGCGCACTGACGAGCCAAAACAACAGACCGTTCAGCACCAGATAGAAAATCCCCAGTGTCAGCACCGTGATCGGCAGGGTGAGCAGCGTCAGCACCGGCCGCACAAGCGTATTGATGAAGCCGAGCACCAATGCGGCGACCAGCGCCGTGCCAAAGTCTGCCACCTGAATCGACGGCAGCAGCCAGGTCACCGCCAGCAGGGCGACGGCATTCAATATCCACAACAGCAGCAGACGCATGGCGCGCTCCTTTCAGACGTGACCGATCAGTAACGGTAGTGCTCGGCCTTGTACGGCCCCTGCTTCGGCACGCCGATGTAGGAGGCCTGCTGGTCGGAGAGCTCGGTCAGCTGCGCATTGAGTTTCTTCAACTGCAGGCGGGCGACCTTCTCGTCCAGATGCTTGGGCAGGGTGTAGACGCCGATCGGATACTTGCCGGAATCGCGCTCCTGCCACAGCTCGATCTGGGCGATGGTCTGGTTGGCGAAGGAGGAGCTCATCACGTACGAAGGGTGCCCCGTGGCACAGCCCAAATTCACCAGGCGACCCTTGGCCAGGAGGATGATGCGCTTGCCGTCAGGGAAGATCACGTGGTCGACTTGCGGCTTGATCTCTTCCCACTGGTATTGCTCGATGCTGGCGACGTCGATCTCGTTGTCGAAGTGGCCGATGTTGCAGACGATGGCCTGGTCCTTCATCTTCGCCATGTGGTCGTGATTGATGACGTGGAAGTTGCCGGTCGCGGTGACGAAGATGTCGGCCTTGTCGGCGGCGTATTCCATCGTGACCACGCGGTAGCCCTCCATCGCCGCCTGCAGCGCGCAGATCGGGTCGATCTCGGTCACCCACACCTGGGCCGAGAGCGCGCGCAGCGCCTGCGCCGAACCCTTGCCGACGTCGCCGTAGCCGGCGACCACGGCGATCTTGCCGGCCACCATCACGTCGGTCGCACGCTTGATGCCGTCGACCAGCGATTCGCGGCAGCCGTAGAGGTTATCGAACTTCGACTTGGTCACCGAATCGTTGACGTTGATCGCGGGGAACTTGAGTTCGCCGCGCGCGTGCATCTGGTAGAGACGGTGCACCCCGGTGGTGGTCTCTTCGGTCACGCCCCGGATCTGGGCCAGCCGCGTCGAATACCAGGTCGGGTCCTTGGCCAGCTTGACCTTGATCGCGGCGTACAGCACGCGCTCCTCCTCGCTCGTCGGGGTGGCCAGCACCGAGATGTCCTTTTCGGCACGCGCGCCCAGGTGCAGCAGCAGCGTGGCGTCGCCGCCGTCGTCGAGGATCATGTTGCTGTAACCCCCGTCCGCCCATTCGAAGATGCGGTGGGTGTAGTCCCAGTAGTCGGTGAGCGACTCGCCCTTGACCGCGAACACCGGGATGCCGTCGGCGGCGATTGCTGCGGCGGCGTGGTCCTGGGTCGAGAAGATGTTGCACGAGGCCCAGCGCACCTGGGCGCCGAGCGCGGTGAGCGTCTCGATCAGCACCGCGGTCTGGATGGTCATGTGCAGCGAACCGGTGATGCGCGCGCCCTTCAGGGGCTGGCTGGCGGCGTATTCCTCGCGGATCGCCATCAGGCCCGGCATTTCGGTTTCGGCGATGCGGATTTCCTTGCGGCCCCAGTCGGCGAGCGACAGGTCGGCGACGACGAAATCGGTGAAGTTGGTGTCAGCCACGGCGTTCATGTGAAGCTCCATGCTATGGCCGGGCGGAACGTGGGGG
>JANJWF010000125.1 GCA_024709685.1 Thiobacillus sp. | reverse complement strand
TCGACGGGAATTCCTCGCACCGTGAGCGCATCGGCAATGAGGGAGCGATGGCAGCGCCACGGCACCGCCTCGGCACACATCAACGCGCTGGGCGTCTGCCCGGCAAGCCCGATCAACCGTTCGAGCTCGTCCGCGAAGTCGGCGGTTTGCATATAGTCTGCGAAACCACGGAATGAGGCATTGCGCCAGGCCTTGTTGGGCGAGTCGGGCCGTGTGCGACGCAAGCCGCCAAGGCCGGGCAGGTGCGTATAGTCGATGCCGGCCTCTTTCAAAGCGCCGGGCAAGGTCTCCAGGTTGAACTGGGGATTGTGCCGCGAGCGAGGGATCGTGCGCACGTCGACGATACGGCGCACGCCATGGGCGTGCAGTACATCGATGAACTTGCCAAGCTCCAGCGTGGAGTGGCCGATCGTGAACACCGTGGGTGGCGCCGCCCGCTTTTTCATGTGACGTCGCCCTTCCCTGCCAGTCCCTGCAGCAGCAGATGGAAATAAATCAGGCCCGCGTAAGGGCGCCACGCATCGAGGATCGCTCGGGTGCCGGCATAATCCGATGGGGTGGACGACAGCTCCAGCCACATTGCCAGACCCTTGCGCGCGCCGACGTCATCGCCCGGAAAAACATGGGTCCGTCCGAGTCCGCGTAGCAGGACGTATTCCGCCGTCCAGCGCCCCACTCCGCGCAGAGACAGCAAGCGCCGTTGCACCGAATCGTCATCCAGTGAGGCAAGCGCCTCCAGATCCAAACGCCCCGACACAATCTCTTCAGCGGCTTCGAGCAGTGCCCGCACCTTGTGCTCGCTAAATCCCAAAGAGCGGATTCGCCGTGGATCCTGTCCAGCCAGGTCACAGGGCCGGGGAAATGCGTGGGTATCACCTGCTTTTGCGCCAAAACGCTCAGCCAGCCGGCTCAGCAGGGTAATGCCCACGGTCAGCGAGAGCTGCTGGCAGGCGATTCCGTTCGCCAATCCTTCGAATACAGCGGGAAAACGTGGCGGCTTGACACCGCGGAAGCGATCGATCAGCGGCGCCAACCTGGCATCCTTCAATGCAAAGGCATAAAAGTGCGAAAGGTCCGTGTTCAGGCCGAGCATCCGCTCCAGGCCTGGCTTCAGTTCAAGCTTGGTATGACCTGCAATCCTCGCACCGGTCGCCTCGACTTTCAGAGTAGGGTTGTCAGCTGTGCCGGTCTGAACGACTGTGACCTCGACCGGCTTGCCGCTCAGGATCAGCGTTCGGCTATACGTCCGGCCATCCCATCGATCGATGACGTTGTTCTGCCGCCGCCGCAGCGCCCAAACCGTCAGGTCGAGGCGAAAGGGGGGTGCAGGTTCGAGAAGAAACGCCATTGTTCCCCAGCCCGTAATGCACACCAGTAACAGCAGCTAATGGGTGCCCCGATTGATTCGCCCGACGATGCTGTCGAGCGGTGCAAACGGCTGCCTCCAGGAACGGCTGTCGCTGGAAGCGGCACGATTGTCTCCCAGCAGAACGCAGTGACCTTCCGGCACCTGCCACGCGCCGTTCCTGCCTCCAGCGCGAGACACATAGGGTTCGGCCACCTGCACGCCATTGCGGACAAGGCCTCTGGCGTCGAGCCTCAGTCGATCCCCGGGCAACCCCACGACTCGCTTGACAATGGTCCGACCCAACTCGGCGGATTGCACCACGGCGATGTCGCCCCGGCGAATCTGCCGCCCATGCACTGCCCGGGCGAACAGGAACTGCCCCGGCCGCAGCGTCGGCCACATCGAGTGCGCGTGCACCCGGGTCACGAATCCGACATGGCGCCGGAACAGAAGGGCTGCAATCGCTGCAATCCCGAGGATTGCGAACCATTGCCCGTTCATCCCGATGACTCAGTGATGATGATGGCCGTGGTCGTGTTCTTCCCCTTCCGCATATTTGAAGAAAGACACATAGGCCGCGATGTACGCGCGGCCCGCCGCCACATCGTCGACGTCGAACTGCTGCAGGGCCCGGGCCTTGTCGAAGCGGCGCTGCAGTTCCGCGTGCTTGTCCGCAGGGATCAGCGCCAGCAGCGGCTTCAGTTCGCCGTTCTCCATGGCCTGGTCCGCCGCCACCACCCTGGGGTCGAGCACCGTGCCGGTAGGCTTGATGCCGTCATAGGACGCCCCTTCGCCGGCGCGGTGGATGCGCACCAGGTTCTCGAGGAAATAGCGATCCGCCACTTCGGCGGCCTCCGCACCCAGGGCCCGTACCCTGACAGCCTTGTCGAAGATGGGGCGCAGTTCCGCCTCCCCTTCGGGAAAGATCCATTTCAGCGCATGGTTGACATTGCCGGTCTCGAGCGCCTTGCGCCCATCGTTGACGGCCGGTCCGTCCTCGGTGTCGCAATGGGCGCTTGCGCGGCGGGGAATCATGGCGATGAGGGTGAACAACAGCAAGGCCGCTAGGAAAGTCAGGGGCAGCATGGTCTCCTCCTTCATGGATGGCTGAAAAGATGCATCTCACGAACCGGCGGACAGCGGGCCATTCTTGCCGGCCCGCGTGCATAAGCGTCCAGATGCAATCAACCGTAAATTGATCATAGTTGACGCCGGGTCTTCGTCTACCGAGTCGCGCGGCATCGGTTGCGTGGGACTTTCAAAATCAATCCTGACATGTCGCCTCGCCTGAGCATCAGCCCCTTCCATGGATCGCGATGTCGTCTAAGCTGAGCATCAGGCTCTGTCCACGGGTCGTCGATCCGCCCGGCCGTTGGGCGGACACGACGCGCGCCGGACAGGAATGGGCGCCACGGCGATCGAGGACCCGGCATTGTGAACAAGACGACGCACCATGCTCATGACCACGGAACCGCGCCACACACGGGCCACGAGGCGCCTCACGGGGACGGGAATGGACACACGGCCGCCAGTCATGCGGGCCACGACCGGCACGCCGGCCACACCCCGGAGATGTTCCGCGACAAGTTCTGGCTCTCCCTGATCCTCACCATTCCGGTCGTCATCTGGGCAGAGCACATCCAGACGCTTTTTGGCTACACCGCCCCCGTGTTTCCCGGATCGCGCTGGATTTCCCCGGTGCTCGCCACCATCGTCTTTCTCTATGGCGGCCTGGTGTTTCTGAAAGGGGCGTGGCACGAGCTGAAGGCACGCCTGCCGGGGATGATGACCCTGATATCCCTGGCGATCACGGTGGCGCTGGTTTTTTCGTGGATCGTGCAGCTTGGCCTGATCGAAGCGGACCCCATCTGGTGGGAGCTGGCCACCCTGGTCACCATCATGCTGCTGGGCCACTGGATCGAGATGCGCTCGATCTCGCGGGCGCAGGGTGCGCTGCAGGAACTCGCGAAGCTGCTTCCGGACACCGCGACCCGGGTCACCGATCAGGGCGAAGAGCGGGTTCCGGTCAGCGCGCTGCGCGAGGGCGACATCGTGCTGGTCCGCCCCGGCGAGAGCGTGCCCGCCGACGGCGTGATCCGGAAAGGCACGAGCGACCTCAACGAGGCCATGATCACCGGCGAATCCCGGCCGGTGAAGAAGCAGGAAGGCGATGAGGTCATTGCGGCGACGATCAACGGCGAGGGCTCGCTGCGCGTCGAGGTCACCGGTACCGGCGAGAAGACCAAGCTCTCCGGAATCATGCGGCTCGTGGCCGATGCGCAGACGTCAAAATCCAGGGCACAGCATCTGGCCGATCGTGCGGCCCGGCTCCTGACCGGGGTAGCCATCGCCGCCGCGTTGCTCACGCTGGTCGTCTGGCAGGCGCTGGGGGCGTCGCTCGATTTCTCGATCATCCGGGTGGTGACCGTCCTGGTCATTGCCTGTCCGCATGCACTCGGCCTGGCCGTGCCACTGGTCGTCGTCATCTCGACGACCCTGGGCGCACGCAACGGCCTGCTGGTGCGGGACCGGCGCGGGCTGGAAGAGGCGCGCAACCTCGACACCGTGATTTTCGACAAGACCGGCACGCTCACGCTGGGTGAGTTCCGCGTGGTCGAAATGGCGGTGGGCGAAGGCCTGTCGAGGCAGGAAGCACTGCGGATCGCGGCCGGAGTGGAGTCCGAATCCGAGCATCCCATCGCCCGGGGAATCGTCAGGACGGCGGAGGACCAAAAGCTCGACCTGCCCGCGGCGGACGGCTTCCGGGCGCTGACGGGGAAAGGCGTCGCCGCCTCGATCGAGGGGGTCGAATACCACATGGGCGGCCCCGCGCTCCTGGCGGCAGAAGGCGCGCAGGTGCCCGAAACGCTCCGCCCCGCGGCCGAAGCGGCTGCCCGTCGGGGGCAGGCCGCCATCTATCTGCTGCGTGGCGGCCAGGCGCTGGCGGTTTTCGCGGTCGCCGACGCCATCCGCGAGGAGAGTCGCGAGGCGATACGCGCATTGCACGAGCGGGGAATCGAGGTGGCGATGCTCACCGGCGACGCACAGGCGGTAGCGGACAGCGTCGCCGCAGAGTTGGGGATCGACACGGTGTTCGCCCAGGTCCTGCCCGAGGACAAGGCCACGAAGGTGCGCGAACTGCAAAGCCAGGGCAAGAAAGTCGCGATGGTGGGCGACGGCGTCAACGATGCCCCAGCCCTCGCCACCGCCGATGTCGGCATCGCAATCGGCGCGGGGACCGACGTCGCGGTGGAAGCCGGACACATCGTCCTCGTGCGCTCCGACCCCCGCGACATCCCGAAAATCGTCGAGCTGTCGCGCGTGACCTACCGGAAAATGGTGCAGAACCTGTGGTGGGCCGCGGGGTACAACATTGTTGCGATTCCCCTGGCCGCAGGCGTGCTTCATAGTCAGGGCATCGTGCTCACGCCTGCCGTGGGCGCGGTGCTGATGTCGGCAAGCACCGTGGTCGTAGCGATCAACGCCCAGCTTCTCAAGCGTGTGGAACTGTGAAGACGCGCCGCTGAGGCTGTTGCTGCGCTTGAGCGTAACCCGGATAAGGGTAGCACCCCCTCTATCCTTCTCTATGCTCTTGTTCTTTCTGTTGACATCCGAAGAGGACGTACTAGAAAGACATTTTCCCAAACGGCATCGGCCATAGATCGGATTGTTGTCGCGACGTTCGGCGACACCAATAAGGGTTACGTGTGGACCGCTCCGTCAATGGCAGTTGTCTTCAATCAAAGCACGGGACTTCCCCGCTGAAGGAGAAATGACATGTCAGAACTTATCGTAGTCGGATTCAAGCAGGACACTTCTCGCGCCGCACGGGTTCTTGATGAATTGCGATTCCTGAATGATGATTGGGTCATCGATATCAGGGACGCCGTCGCGGTCTATCGGGACCGCAGAGGCGAGTTGCGCCTCGATTATAGTTACCAGCAAACCGTCGGAATCGGTGCGGGCTGGGGATTCCTATGGGGATCGCTGATCGGGGCTTTGCTAGCCGTCCCGTTCACCGCCGGGGCGAGCGCCGTGGCGGCTGGGGGCGCGCTTGCGACCGGCGCTCTCGGCGGTGGCGCCCTCGGTGCGCTGGGCGGCGCCGCGGATGCCGACTGGTGGAAGCATGAATTCGGGATTCCCGAGGATTTCGTCAGGCGCGTCGGCGCGTTGATCGAGCCGGGTGACTCCGCGATCTTCGCATGGATTCGTACCGCCGATCCGGTCCATGTGGTCGACCATCTCGCCGGCTACGGCGGGACCCTTCTTCGGACGACGCTCACAAACGAGCAGAGCACCAAGCTGCAGAAGATCCTCGATGACAGAGGACTCCCACATCGTGACCGACCCTGATCTCCACGGTGAACCTCGGGCTTTCCGGGCTTTTAGATTTAGCTCACCGTGACATTGATGCACTGTTCAATGCCGATCGGCACATGGGCCTTGTTCACCACCTTGACGCAGAGGCTGTGCTTGCCGGATGACAAGGTTTCAAGCAGATAGCTGCCCTTGCGCTTGCGCAATATCGCCACTTCCTTGTTATCGACGTAAAGATGGGCGTGATCGCCACGTGGGCCGTACTCCACCTCATAAGAGATCCGGTTTTCGTCCATCCCGTCCAGGGTGGCGCCATCTGCTGGCGACGTGATCACGGCTTTCCCTTCTGCAAAACTCATCGAAGGGACTGCCACAAACGCCATGAGTCCCAAAGTGACGATGAAACGTCGTGCGTTCACGTTGCGCTCCTTTTACCGAAGTGAAAAATACGTGCCGTTCGCCAGTGCAAAGTGTAGCAACATAGGTGGCAGATCAAATCAGATCCCTCTGGGTCGGGCTAACGCACTGGGCATCCCGAAAAGCGAACTATGCTATGTTGAATCGGTAAAGTGTTTTTTTCGATTTTCAAAGCAGGAACAGGAGAAATACGATGGATCGTTTACCGGATACAGAATTGGTCCTGGTGCCTGGCGGGACATTGATTACCGACACACCCGAGGAAGGACGCGCCCTGGCAATGTTGATGGCCCGCCATACGATTCACAACATCCAGCCGGATCTCGATGTTCTCAAGGAAGGCCGCAAAACCTACGCCTCCGACCCCGATAGCCTCATCGCCTCCAGCCAGGTTATCGCGATCGAATTCCAGACGATAGCGGCGGCAAATAATTACTGGCGAAAAGCTTAGCCAGCTACTGAAATACTCCTGGTCAACGCCGCCTTGGTGAAGATGGATGCTAGTTCTCAAAGCCCTCGGGGTCACATCAAACCCTTGGGGTTTTTTATTATCACATCGATCCCCTCCCCGTTTTTTCATAAGCCCTGATCGCGCCGCACGGCCGGCCGAACCTTCCACAGCGATTAGCCCGCCCCCCGGAACGTCCGGGTCCATCTGAAACCCGCACGTGCAGCCCTTCCTGGCCCAGTATTACCCCAACTAAACGCAGAACCGCACGCAAAATTGCCCCGCGGATTTTTTTTACTACTCTAAGAAACGTAGCCCCACACCAAGCGCTTTTTGTCACGAATGCGGCCGATGTTCAACTCAATGGGTGAAACGATGATGAAAAACACATATTTCCTCAACCCGAATCAGGCGATGCACAGGATCGGCATGTCCGTCTCGGCCGTCATGTTGATCGCGGGTTGCGCAAGCTCTCCGGCGCCGACGGAGCAGATGGCCGTTTCCCGGGCCGCAGTCAACAATGCCCTGAGCACCGGGGGCAACCAGTTTGCACCGGTACAGACCAAGTCCGCATTGGACAAGATGGCTGCTGCCGAGCAGGCAATGGCAGACAAAAATTATGAGCTCGCTTTGCGGCTGGCGGAACAGGCGGAGGTCGACGCCAAGCTTGCTGCCGAGATAGTGCGTTCAACCAAGGCACAAAAAGCAGCGGATGCCCTGCAGGAGGATATCCGGGTCCTGCGTGAAGAAATCGAACGTCAGTCCAGGTAATCGTCAAATGGAGCTCATCATGAAAAATCGATATCTTCCGCTCAGCCTGATCGCAGCCGTGGTTCTCGTGGGCTGCAGCACCGTCCCGCCGCAAAACTCATCACTCGAAGACGCGCGTAGCCTTTACAACAGCGCACGGACCGATTCCCAGGTTGTGAGTCTGGCGCCGCTTGAATTGCAGAAAGCCGGCGACTCCCTGAGCAAAGCGGATGCGGCACTGAGTAAAGGTGATAATGACGCGGTTGAGCAACAGGCCTATCTCACCAGGCAGCGCGTGGCGATCGCACAGGAAACCGCCAAGCGGAAATCCGCCGAGACGGCCATTGCCAATGCCACCGCCCAACGCGACCAGGTTCGTCTTGAGGCGAGAACGGCTGAAGCCGAAGCGGCCAGGCGGCAGGCGGAAATCGCGCGGCAGTCCGCCGATGAGAAGGCTGCGGCACTGGCGGCTGCCAGTGCCGAGGCTCAACGCAACGCAGCACTCATCGCGGCGCAGGAACAGCAGCTCAGGGAGCTGGAGGCCAAGAAAACAGAGCGCGGCATGGTGATCACGCTGGGCGACGTGCTGTTCGCTGTCAACAAGGCGCAGCTGTCGGCGGGGGGCACGCGCAATGTGCAAAAGTTGGCCGACTTTCTCAACCAATACCCGCAACGCAAGGTGTTGATTGAAGGCCACACCGACAGCACCGGCAGTCGCAGCATCAATCAGCCGCTCTCCGAGCAACGCGCCGATGCCGTGCGGTCGGCTTTGGTCGGCATGGGGATCAGCGGCGACCGCATTGAAACACGCGGCTATGCCGATAGCTATCCGGTTGCGACCAACAACACGGCAGCCGGTCGTCAATTGAATCGGCGCGTGGAAATCATCCTCTCCGATGACAGCGGCAATATCGTTCCACGCTAGATGTCGTGAAAATCGACTGAGGCAACGGGGGGCGATAAATGGACACGATGTCTTTTCAATATCGTGTCCGACCCTATTTCTCTGTCACCGCGCGCTCGAAGTCTTCTTTCTTCACAATTTGCGCAGTCAATAAGGCGTCCACTGCAAGACCAGCCACTCTATCGCTCCAGGATTTTTGGTCCATGATTTTGATGTCTAACGTTGAAGGTGAGGGGCGCGGAGACAGCAAGCGAAGCTTGCTGGCGTAGCGTCCCGCTCGACCGCAGTGTTAGGGGTTGGCCAGCAACTTTGCATAGATTGCCTTTCGATCTTCATCCGTTTGAGCACTGTCCCAACGTGGAAATAGGCTGAAGGAATACAGCCTTTCGTTCATTGTCATGCCTCCGATCCCGTGTATCGCATCGTTCCGGAACTGGGACCACAAGCTATAGATTTCTTTGTGTTCTGCTGTGTTGGAGATCCATGAATTGCCAATGTATCGCTCGACGGTGCTTTCGAGTTCTTTTGCGTTCGACTCGTCGTCTTTCCAAGCTGAAACCAGGTCGGAGAGTTTCAAAGCGACTGGATCGCCAGAAGTCTTCTTCATCGCGGTTGCCAACTCATCGAGATTCACAGGAGACCCCTAACGTTGGAGGTAAGGGGCGCGCTCTAGCGCGTCCCGCTTGACCGCAGTGTTAGGCAACGTAGTCACTCCTTGTCGAGATACTTGGATGAGCCACGGCCATAAAAGAGTTCTGTCGCTACGGGGCCGAACTTTTTGCGTACGTAATAGTGGTGAATAAAAAACTTTGCTAACCCGGCGATCAGTAGTGAAACTAGGGGAAAAACGATAACTACAAAGCCACCCGCTGCGTTTGAGCCGCGCTTCTCGCAAAGCGGATCATAAAGGAGCACTGAGAGCCCGAACCACGATGCGAAGAAAAAGCCCACGTAGGTGAGTTCGTAGATGCTTTTCGCATAGAAAGCCTTCTTCTTGTCGGAGACTGTACTTTCGCTGCCGGTCATGTTTGTTGCCTAACGTAAAGTGTCCATCCTAAATGACGGTTTATAAAGCGTCATTCGGGACAAACGATTAAAAAAATATATAACAAACAACTGCTTATCTTTTTTTAGGCCGTCCTAAATATGGACGGAAACGCGTCATAGAGTAACCCGGCAGTGTTACTCACCTCAAAGCATTGCCAACCACCTCGGCGACATCCTTCGCCAACCCTTCGCAGTCCCGGATCCGCTCCAGTGCCGCCCGTGCATGCCCCTGGCGCACGGCGTCGAACTGGCGCCAGCGGTCGAAGCTGCGTGCCAGGCGCGAGGCCACCTGCGGGTTGATCGCCTGCAGCTCGACGATGACGTCGGCCGCGAGTGCGTAGCCGCTGCCGTCTGCGGCATGGAAGTGGCACGGGTTGGCGGCGCAGAAGCTGCGCACCAGCGAATAGACCTTGTTGGGGTTTCTGATATCGAAGGCCGGGTGACGCATGAGTTCGCGTACCCGCGCCGCGGTGCCGGGCAGGCGCGAGGTCGCCTGCACCTGCAGCCATTTGTCGACCACCAGCGCCTCGTCCTGCCAATGCGTGTAGAACGCCGTGAGCGCGGTCTCGCGTTCGGGCAGGTCGAGGTTGGCCAGCGTGGAAAGCGCGGCGATGACGTCGGTCATGTTGCCGCCCTGCTCGAATTGCGCCATGAGACGCGGGAGCACGGCGGCTTTCAGATACGTCCCGTCGCTCTCGGCAAGGTAGCCGAGGCAGAGGTTGCGCAATGCGCGGCGGCCGACCTGGGCGCCGTCGGGTGCGTAGGGCTCGGCGGGAGCGAGGGCGGCCCAGACCGCCTCGAAACGATCGCGCAATTGCACGGCGAGATAGCGGCGCAGGCTGATGCGGGCGCGGTGGATGGCCTCGGGGTCGATGGTTTCGCCGCGGCTGGCGACCTCCTCCGCCAGCACCTGCTCGGCCGGCAGCACCAGCGCTTCGGCGGCGAGCGCGGGATCTTCCGCGAGGCCGGCGTCGAGCACGCGGCCGCAGGCGGCGACGAAGTCGGCGGGGATCCAGTCTGTGCCCTCCCCTCCGCACGCGATGCCGGCGAGCAGCACGCGGGTGGCGAGACGCTGGCCGGCATCCCAGCGGTTGAACGCATCGGAATCGTGCGCCATCAGGTGGGCGAGTTCGGCGTCGGACTGGTCGAATTCCAGGATCACCGGCGCGGAAAAGTCGCGTAGCAGCGAGGCGACCGGCGCTGCCGCGATGTCCTCGAAGGCGAAGGTCTGGCTGGCTTCGGTGAGCGAGAGCACGCGCGTGGTGCCGGCGTGCGCGGCCTCGCCGGCAAGCCGCAGTGGGGCGTCGCTGCCGTCGGGCAGCACCAGGCCGAGCGCAACGGGAATGTGGAGCGGGCCTTCGTCGACCGCCATGCCCGTCTCCGTCATCCGGCGCTCGTAGGCGGTCGCGGCGAGGCTTTGCGTGAGCGTCAGCGTGTAGCGCTTGGTCGCCGCATCCCAGCTGCCCTCGGCCTTGAGGCGCGGGGTGCCGGCGCGGGCGTACCAGCGGCGGAACTGGTTGAGCTCGACGCCTGACGCGTCCTGCATCGCGGCGACGAAATCGTCGCAGGTGACGGCCTGGCCGTCGTGGCGCCGGAAATAGAGGTCCATGCCGGTGCGGAAGCCCTCGCGTCCGACGAGCGTGTGGATCATGCGCACGACTTCGGCGCCTTTGCTGTAGACGGTCGCGGTGTAGAAGTTGTTGATCTCGGCGTAGGACGCCGGGCGCACCGGATGCGCCATCGGGCCGGCGTCCTCGGGGAACTGGCCGACGCGCAGGCCGCGCACTTCCTGGATGCGGGTGACGGCGCGCGAATGGATGTCGGCGCCGAACTCCTGGTCGCGGAAGACGGTGAGGCCCTCCTTCAGCGAGAGCTGGAACCAGTCGCGGCAGGTGACGCGGTTGCCGGTCCAGTTGTGGAAGTACTCGTGGCCGACGACGCGGTCGATGCCCTGGTAGTCGGCGTCGGTCGCGGTGTCGGGGCGGGCCAGCACGTACTTCGTGTTGAAGATGTTGAGGCCCTTGTTCTCCATCGCCCCCATGTTGAAGTCGCCCACCGCGACGATCATGTAGCAGTCGAGGTCCATCTCGAGGCCGAAGCGTTCCTCGTCCCAGTGCATCGCCTTCGTCAGCGCCGTCATCGCGTGGCCGCACTGGTCGAGCTTGCCGGGTTCGACGTGGATCGCCAGCCGCACCGTGCGGCCGGAGCGCGTGACGAAGCGGTCCTCGAGCACGTCGAGCTTGGCTGCGACCAGCGCGAAGAGATACGACGGCTTGGGGAACGGGTCTTCCCAGCGTGCCCAGTGACGCGCGGGGTCGTGCTCGCAGACGCCGGCAGCGGCGAGGTTGCCGTTCGACAGCAACTGCGGGAAGCGCTCGCGCTCGGCCTCCACGGTGCAGCTGTAGCGCGCCATCACGTCCGGGCGGTCGGGGAAGAAGGTGATGCGGCGGAAACCCTCGGCCTCGCACTGGGTGAAGTAGCCGTCTTTCGAGCGGTAGAGGCCGGATAGCTGGGTATTGGCGTCCGGCTCGATGCGCACGACGGTTTCGAGCACGAAGGCGTCCGGCAGCGGCGCGGAATCCGCGCCCGCGATGGTCAGCGTTTCCTCGTCGAGCGTATGGCGCGACGGCTCAAGTGCGGCGCCGTCGAGGCTCGCGGACTGCAACGCGAGTTCCTGGCCGTTCAGGACGAGCGGGCCGCCCGCCCCTTGCGGATTGCGCCGGCAGGCAAGCCGGGCGCGGGCCTCGGCGTGACCCTGATGGATCGAAACATGCAGATCGACCGTGTCGACGAGCCAGGCGGGGGGCGTGTAGTCCTTGAGATGGACCGTTTTCGGGGCAGTGGTGCGCATGGGGAATTCCTGGAAAGCGTTCAAAGACGGCGGCCATTGCGGCCGCGATAGCCGATCCCAGCCTACCACCCTTCGCAGGTTCCGACACGCCTCGGCCTCACGCAGACGTCTCAGTCGGGTTGCAGGGCTCATTCGCCCGCTGGCACGCCGACGCACGCGCAAGACCCGAAAACCTTCTGCTATACCTTTATATAGGCAGTGAGTTCGACAAATTCACTATTCGCCACCTGTGGCTTCAGACAGCAGGACACGCCATGACCCGAAATCCCATCGATATTGCCAGCCGCGTCAGTCCGCGCCTGTCGGCACTGCTCAGGGCCCGGATCAACAATCCGGAGTCCGAGCAACCCGTCACGCTGATTGCTGTGCGTCGCTTTCTCGCCGACCTCCTCCCCACCGACTTCAACGAGGCCGAACAACTCCACCACATCGACATCGACGAGTCGCTCCTCGACGAACTCGACGCCCTCATCGAGGAATTCGGCGCCAGCGCGCTGGCCGTCGACTTCGCACAGGCGTATGCGAGCGAGCAGCTCTCGCGCGCGATCGAATGGGTAGTCAACGACGACAACCGCGAAAATTTCCCGACGCTGGCCACCGTCCGCGAAGCCCTGATCGGCGGATTGGGCGCGCGCCTGGTGGGCGACGGCGTGATGGACGAGGACGAGGACGACACGCTGCTGGCGGAGATCGAGGCGCTGATCGAATATTTTGGCGCCGACGCCCTCGCCGAAAACTTCATTCGCTACGAATAGACCGCCAGGAGCGAGAGAACCCACATGTTGAGCAAGCGGCGGCCGAGGCGAATTCTGGCGATCTTCCTGGTGGTGGCGGGAGGCGTGCTGCTGTTCCTGGCGCCCGAAGCCTGGGCCGGGCTGGGGGTGCTTGCGCTGGGGGTGCTCATCGAACTGGTCGGCATCTCGCTGGAACGGAAGGCATAACCGATGAGAGCACTGATCGTCAGCGCAGACCATTTCGAGGACACCGAACTGCTGTATCCGTACTACCGGCTGCAGGAGGAAGGGATGCAGGTCGACGTCGCGTCGATCGCCAGGGGAAGGATCGTCGGCAAGCACGGCTACGAGGTCGTCGCCGACATCGCACTGCGCGACGTCGATCCCGAAGCCTACGGCCTTCTCATCCTGCCGGGCGGCAAGGCCCCCTCGAAGCTGCGCAGAGAAGCGGCCGCGATCGCGATCGCCCAGGCCTTCGTGCGCGCCGGCAAGCCCGTTGCCGCCATCTGCCATGGCCCGCAGATCCTGATCACCGCGGGCGTGATGGCCGGCCGGCGTGCCACCTGCTCACCCTCGGTCGCCGAAGAACTGCAGCAGGCGGCCGCGGAATACGAAGACAGCGAAGTGGTGGTGGATGGCGCGCTGGTCACCTCGCGGCGGCCAGCCGACCTGCCGGCATTCATGCGCGAGACCCTCAGGCTGCTGAAGCCGTCCCGCTGAGCCGCCGTCACGCTTCGCGCGTCCTGCTACTGGCTGTAAGCCGACTTTTTGCCATCACCGAAGGAGCGCAACATGAAGACCCGGTTCACCGACTTCCACCCTGTCCGACGCGACCGCCTGGTTCAGGAATCCCGCCACGACGCTTACAAGGTCACGCACAAGTTGCCGGAACCGACGGTTTGTCCGCAATGTGGCGCCGTTTTCCACGAGGGCCGCTGGCAATGGCTCACGAGGCCTGCCGAGGCGCACGAGGAAATGTGCCCGGCGTGCCACCGCATTCAGGACGAATACCCCGCCGGGTATGTGACCGTGAGCGGGACGTTCTTCAAGGATCACCGCGAGGAATTGCTGCAGTTGGCCAGGAACGAGGAAAGCCGGACCAAGGCCGAGCATCCGCTGAAGCGGATCATGAAGATCGAGGATCAGGACGACGGTATCCAGATCACCACGACCGATATCCATCTCGCCCGCGGCATCGGAGAAGCACTGCATCATGCCTACCAGGGTGAGCTGGAGTACCACTACAACGAACAGGAGAACCTGCTGCGCGTGACGTGGCAACGCTAGCCGCCACCCCGCCCTGACCAACGACAAGCAGCTCCAGGCGAAGCCCGTCCATGCACCCCGTCAAGCTGCGCCTGCCGGTCAGGATGCTGCCGCAACCGGACGAGACGACCTGCGGCCCCACCTGCCTGCAGGCCGTCTACAACTACTGGGGGGGCGATGTGCGGCTTGCGGAGGTGATCGATCGCACCCACAGGCTGGCGCACGGCGGCACCTTTGCGATTTTCCTGGCCTGCGATGCCCTGCGCCACGGCTATCAGGCCACCATCTACACCTACAACCTGACGGTGTTCGATCCCACCTGGTTTGCGCCGGGAGTAGACATCGCCGAGCGCCTGCGACAGCAGCGCACGCACAAGCAGGACGCCAGGCTGCAGCACGTCACCGAGGGCTATCTGGAGTTCCTGCGCCTGGGCGGACGACTGCGTCTGGCCGACCTCTCGCGCCCGCTGATCCGCGGCCTGCTGCGCCGCAATCAACCCATCATCACGGGGCTGAGTTCCACCTACCTGTATCGTGCGGCGCGCGAATACGGACCGGACGATCTGCCGGACGACATTCGCGGCCTGCCCGCCGGGCATTTCGTCGTGATCGCCGGTTACGACCGGACAAAGCACAGCGTGCTGGTGGCGGACCCCTACTGGCGCCACCCCTACAGCCCGTCGCATGAATACTGGGTCAGTATCGATCGCGTGATCGGCGCGATCCTGCTCGGCATCGTGACCCACGACGCCAATCTGCTGCTGGTCTACCCGCCGCGGGCCGCGCCGAAGGACGGGCCATGAGCATCCTCATCGTCGTCGACAACCCGCGCGACTGGCCGCTCGACATTCCCGGCGTGAGCGTGGTGTCGGCACGTGCCTACCTGACCGATCCCGCCTTCGGCGAAGACCACTCGGTCAAGGCATTCAATCTGTGCCGCTCGTATCGCTACCAGAGCCTCGGCTACTACGTCTCCCTGCTGGCCGAGGCGCGCGGCCACAAGCCGCTGCCCAGGGTGAGCACGATGGAGGACCTGCAGTCGCAGAACATGGTGCGGCTGCTCACCGAGGACCTCGACGAGCTGGTGCAGAGGTCGCTCGCATCCATCAAATCAGACGATTTTGAACTCAGTATCTATTTCGGCCGAAACGTGGCGAGCCGCCACGATGCCCTCAGCCACCAGCTCTTCAGCCGTCTGCAGGCGCCCCTGCTGCGCGCGCATTTCGAGCGTCGTTGCGGCAGGTGGCATCTTCGCAGCGTGCGTGCCATTGCCGCCAGCGACATTCCGCCGCCGCACCATGACTTCGTGGTCGAAGCCGCCACCGCGTATTTCATGGGCCATCGGCGCCCTGCGCACAGGCGCCCTGCGCCGCGCTTCGATCTCGCCATCCTGCATAACCCCGACGATGCGGAACCGCCATCGAACGCCCGCGCCATGCAGCTATTCGAGAAGGCCGCAACCGAGGTCGGGCTGGCGGTTGAATTCATCACCCGCGCCGATCTGGGCCGGCTACCCCAGTTCGACGCGCTGTTCATCCGCGACACGACTTACCCCAACCACTACACCTACCGCTTCTCACGGCGGGCGGCTGCAGAAGGCCTGGTGGTGATCGACGATCCCGATTCCATCCTGCGCTGCAACAACAAGGTCTATCTCGCCGAACTGCTCGCCCGCCACAACATCCCCGCGCCGCGCACGCTGATGGTGCACCAGGGCAACCTCGACCAGATCATTCCAGGCCTCGGGCTGCCGTGCGTGCTGAAGCAGCCGGACAGCTCGGGTTCGCTCGGCGTGGCGAGGCTCGAGTCGGAGCCTGAACTGGCCGCCAAGGTCGGCGCATTGCTGCAAAAGTCGGAACTGATCGTCGCGCAGGAATGGCTCCCCACCGAGTTCGACTGGCGCGTCGGCATCCTCGACCGGCGCCCGCTATTCGTCTGCAGGTACTACATGGCCAAGGATCACTGGCAGATCGTCAAGCGCGAAGCCGGGCGCCACGGATACGAAGAAGGCCCGGTCCAGGCCATGGCGGTGGCCGAGGCGCCGGAAGAGGTGGTGAAGCTCGCGCTGAAGGCCGCCAATCTGATCGGCGACGGCCTCTACGGCGTGGACATCAAGCAGGTAGGCAGCCGCTGCCATGTCATCGAGATCAACGATAATCCCAATATCGACGCCGGCAACGAGGACGGCGTGCTGAAGGACGCCCTCTACCGCGAGATCATTGGCTCGTTCGTGCGCCGCATCGAGGCGCGAAAGCGGGTCAACGCATGACGGCTGCGCGGGCGCTGCATGCTTTCGCGGGCTACGGCGTCGAGCTCGAATACATGATCGTCGACCGGCGCACACTCGCGGTCGCGCCGATCGCCGACGCCCTGCTGCGGGCGGCAGCGGGAAGCGATGCATCGGAAGTCGAGCGTGGGCGCTTCGGGTGGTCCAACGAGATCGTGCTGCATCTCGTCGAGCTCAAGAACACCCGCCCCCAACCTTCACTCGAATCGCTCGTCGCCGGCTTCCAGGCCGAAATCGGCGCCATCAATCGCCTGCTGCAGCCCATGGGCGCCTGCCTCATGCCGGCTGGCATGCACCCGTGGATGAATCCCGCCGCCGAAACCCGTTTGTGGCCCCACGACCAGGCCTCCATCTATCAGGCCTACGACCGCATCTTCGACTGCAGGCAGCACGGCCAGGCCAACCTGCAGAGCGTGCACCTCAACCTGCCCTTCGCCAACGACGCCGAGTTCGCCCGCCTGCACGCCGCGGTGCGGGTGCTGCTGCCCATCCTGCCTGCGATCGCCGCGAGTTCGCCGATCGCCGACGGCGCGCCGGGCGGCTATCTGGACACCCGCATGGCCTGCTACTGCACGGCCGTCCGGCGCGTCCCCTCGGTGATCGGCCAGGTGATCCCGGATACGGCCGGCAGCCGTGCCGAGTACGAGACGCAGGTGCTGGCACCGATGTACCGCGACATCGCCCCACTCGACCCCGAGGGGCTGCTGCGTCACGAATGGCTCAACGCCCGCGGCGCGATCCCGCGCTTCGACCGCAGCGCCCTCGAAATCCGCGTGATCGACGTGCAGGAATGCCCGCGTGCCGACCTTGCCATCGCTGCCGCCGCCAGCGCCGTCATCCGGACGCTCTATGACGGAAGATGGTCGTCGCTCGCCCTGCAGCAGGCGATCAGTACCGACAGCCTGGCAAAGATCCTGCACGCCTGCATCCGCGACGCCGATCAGGCGGTGATCGACGATGCCGGGTATCTGCGTCTGCTGGGGCTGTCCGATCCATCCTATCGGGCAGGCGAACTGTGGCGGCACCTCATCATCCGGACCGGGCTGAACCGTTCCACTTTCTGGTTCGAGACCCTGCACGTCATGCTGGAACACGGGCCGCTTGCCCGCCGCATCCTGCGGGCGCTTGCCCAAGACGGTTCGATCGCGCGCCAGCAGCAGGTCTATCGCACGTTGTGCGACTGCCTCGAAACGGGACACATGTTCGTGGAGGCGTAGGCATGGGCTGCCTGAGGAGAAAGCGAAGCACGGGCCCGGCAATCTTCGGTTCGCCATTGATTCAGGGTGTTGCTATTCTGGGGGTTGGTTTCGATCCAACCCGACCTGCGCAGGAGGCTTGATGCCCGAACTTAGCCAGTCCCAGCTCGATCAGCTCGTCAAGAGACTCAAGACGGATTATCAGACGCTGTTGCGCGAGGTCCGGGACGAACTGGAAGACTCGGACGATCAGCACCGCATCGGCCTGCTCAACGCCGAGCCCGGCGATACCGGCGACGAATCGGTGGCCAATGCGCTGGCTGATTTCAACGTGGCCAGACTGGACCGTCAGGTTCAGGCGATCCGGGACATCGAGGCCGCGTTCCGGCGCATCAAGGATGGGGAATACGGCGTATGCATCGACTGCGGGGGCGATATCGGCTTCGCTCGCCTGAAGGCCTACCCGACCGCCAAGCGCTGCATCGTCTGCCAGGAAAAGCACGAAAAGGAATATGTGCAGGAAGGCCACCCGAAAATGTAGTCAGCCTGCCCGGCAAGGACTCCTCAACCAAACCTCACCATGCAAAGGATTCACGATGCAAATCCCACTCCAGATCACCTTCCGTGACATCCCGCACTCGGATGCCCTCGAAACCCATATTCGGGAAAAGGCCCAGAAGCTGGATCGTCATTTTCCGGGCCTGATCGGCTGCAAGGTGGTGGTGGGGCAGCCCGGCAAGCATCGCCAGCAGGGGAACCCGTTCAACGTCCACATCGATCTCAGCGTGCCCGGAACGGAGATCGTGGTGGACCGGCAGGAAAACGAGGATGCCTACGTTGCGCTGCGCAACGCCTTCGACGCCGCCATCAGGCAGCTGGAAGACTACGCACGCCAGCTGTAAGCGCCCTGCCCTGCTCCGGCGGCCGAGCCGTATGAGCCCGCTAGTGGAATCCACCGACAGGCCGCCGGAACTGATCCACAGCCTGCGCGACCCGGCCTGCTACGACCATGCGGCAGGCCCGGTCCGCCTCATCGAAACCCACATTTCCTATCTCCTTCTCACCGGCGAATTCGCATACAAGATCAAGAAGCCGCTCGATCTTGGGTTCCTCGACTTCAGCACGCTCGACAAACGCCTGCAGACCTGCGAAGAAGAGGTGCGCCTCAACCGGCGGCTGGCGCCGGCCATCTATCTCGGCGTGGTGCCGATCACCGGCACCCCGTCCGCGCCGCGCATCAACGGTGCCGGCGAGGCCTTCGAGTACGCGGTGAAGATGCGGCAGTTTCCGGCGGACGACACGCTCGACCGGCTCGACGCCCAGGCGGGCATGACGGCGCAGATGGTCGAGACCATCGCGGCAACCATCGCCCGCTTCCATCTGCATGATTGCGACCGCGCACCGGAAGACAGCCCCTGGGGGTCCCCGAAGGCGATCTGGCAGCCGGTCGCGGAAAATTTCCTGCACATCGAACCCTGGCTCGCCGACCCCGCCGACCGCCGGCAACTCGACGCCCTGCATGCCTGGAGCGAAGCCGAGCATGCATGCCTCGCGCCGCTGATGGCTGCGCGCAAACGCGACGGCTTCGTGCGCGAATGCCACGGCGACCTGCACCTCGGCAACCTCGCCTGGGTCGACGGCCAGCTGCTGGTGTTCGACTGTCTCGAGTTCAACCCCGGCCTGCGCTGGATCGACATCCAGTCCGAGATCGCCTTCTGCTGGATGGACCTGCTGCAACGCGGCCACGCCGACTGGGTGTGGCTGTTCCTCAACCTCTGGCTGGAAACGACCGGCGATCATGCCGGGCTGGCGCTGTTGCGCTTCTACGCGGTGTATCGTGCCATGGTGCGCGTCAAGGTCGCCGTGCTGCGCGCCGGGCAGACCACCGGCGCCGGCCGCGACGCGGCGCTCGCCGAAGCGCACACCCTGCTTGATCTTGCGACCACGCTGACGCATCCCCAGCCTGTGCGGCTCGACATCACCCACGGCCTGTCGGGCTCGGGCAAGACCACCGTCACGCGCACGCTCATGCAGGATCCGGGCGCAATCCGCCTACGCTCCGACGTCGAGCGCAAGCGCATCGCAGGGCTCGACGCGCTGGCGAAAAGCGGCTCCGGCGTCGGCGCGCAGCTCTATGCCGCCGACGCCACCCGGCACACCTACCGCCGCCTCGCCGATCTCGCCGGACGGCTGCTCGACGCCGGCTGGCCCGTGATCGTCGACGCCACCTTCACCGCGCGCTGGCAACGCGACCTGCTGCGCGAAACCGCGCAGGCGCGCAAGGTTGAATTCCGCATCATCGATTTCCCCGTCCCGGTCGCCACCCTGCGCGAACGCATCGTCCAGCGCTCGCGCACAGGCGGCGACGCCTCCGAGGCCGACCTCGGCGTGCTGCAGCATCAGCTCGATACGGAAGAGCCGCTCGGCGCCGACGAGCAGGCCGGGCGCGTGTGCATCGACGCATAGCCAAGCATGTCCGTCCATTTCTTTTTTTTCCTCTGCCAAGCCTCAGCTTGCACGCCATGCGCTCAAGGGTGATCGAGGCAACAGGGATCTATAGTTAACCTCGTCAGACACGACCACGGCACTGGGGCACAGCGCCATCCATCGATGGAGAAAACATCATCAGGAAACGTCGGTTTGTTTGCTCGATGGTCTTGGCGATCCTGCCTGGATTCGCAGTCGGCGCCTGGGCAGCGGCTGCGGAAGCGGCTGGCCTGAAGGTTCTGACGGAAGAAAGCCCCCCTCTGAATTTCATCCGGGACGGCGAAGTAACCGGCCTCGCAACCGAGGTCGTCGGGGAGCTTGTCAAACGGACCGGGACCGCTGCACGCATCCGCCTGGTTCCCTGGCAGGAAGGCTACCAGGCGCTCCTGGAGCAGCCCGATGTCGCGCTCTTCTCCACGGTCATGACGGCGGAACGCAAGCCCCTGTTCCAATGGGTGGGCCCGCTGGCGATCCTGGACACCAATCTCTATGCGCGGAAGGGATCGGGCATTGCGATCACCAATCTGGATGACGCCAGGAAGGTGGACAGGATTGCGACCGTCGCAAAATATTATTCGGACCAGGTGCTCGCGAAGGAGGGATTTGCCAATGCGCAAAGCTACCCGAGCCGCGAGGCCACCGTACGCGCGCTGCTGGACGGAAAGGTGAACCTGCTGGCCTCGAGCAACCTGGGCATGCCGGCAGCCCTGGAAAAAATGGGCGGATCGATGGACGACGTGGAGAATGCCTTCACCCTCTCGACCGATCTGTTCTACATCGCTTTCTCGAAGCGAGCGTCGCCGCGGCTGGTTGCCCGCTGGCAGGACGCGCTGGACGAGATGAAGCGCGACGGCAGCTTCGCGAGGATCTACGCCAGGTGGCTGCCGGCCGAAATTCCGCCCGGAATCTTCCAGCTGATGACCGAGGAATACCCGCCCGTCACCTTCATGCGTGATAGCAAGCCGTCCGGTTTCGTGACGGACATCGTGCGGGAAATCGCCGCTCGCCAGGCAATTCCGGACAACATCCGGCTCACCTCCTGGAAGAACGCCTACAACATGGCGCTGCTCCATCCGAAGGTGGTGCTTTTCAGCGCCGAACGCACGCCGGAGCGGGAGAAGCTGTTCCAGTGGGTGGGCCCTGTCGGCAAGAACAGCGCCATGCTCTACGCAAGGAAAGGTGCCGGCATCACGATCGACAGCCTGGAACAGGCCCGGTCCGTTGCCGCCATCGCCACGACGACCAACTGGTTCACCGAGCAGCATCTCAGGCGCGAGGGATTCAGGAACCTGCTCAGTTCCCCGGATCCGCGTACCAACGTCAGGCAGCTCATGAACGGCGAGGTGCAGCTGTCGATCTTCACCGATATCACGATCCCCGAAATCGTCCGCGACGCCGGATACGGCATGCAGGATCTGGAGC
Organism: Thiobacillus sp.; assembly: GCA_024709685.1. Classification (GTDB taxonomy): domain Bacteria; phylum Pseudomonadota; class Gammaproteobacteria; order Burkholderiales; family Thiobacillaceae; genus Thiobacillus. The sequence continues at coordinate 15,621 of JANJWF010000125.1, read as the reverse complement.
CCGTCTTCACGGTGCTCCAGACCGATTTCTACATTGCCTTTTCACGGGATACGCCCGCCGATGTGGTGCAGGCGTGGCAGTCGACCCTCGACTGCCTGAAACGGGAGGGCACCTTCGAAAAGATCTACCGGCGCTACCTGCCCGATGCCGGCCTGGACGATCTGCTGAAGGTAGGCAAACCTTCCGCTTCATGCCATTGACGTTGACGCTTCCGCGCAGATTCCCAAGCCGACGAGAGCCACGCCTGTCTGTTCAGGGCGGTCCCTTGCGCCGTTCCATCCTCGAACTCGAACAAAGGCTCGCTTCACAGCGGTGAAGCTTTGGCTATATTGAAGTTACGGAGTCCGTGTCCGATATCGTAAACATGGGGACCCTGTTTGTCGCACAACATGGGGAGGGATCATGGAATTCAGTTCTGAACTCATCGAGATCGAGTCGGGCAAGAAAATAAGCATCCTGGCAAGCTGCTGGGCGTCGCTCGCCCGGCTATTTTCGAACGCGCTCCACCTCAGGAAGTAGTGGACCGGGCTGCTCGCCTTTGTAGCCAGCGAACCGGCCCTTATTCTGCCTCGTCGGTGCATGCACCCGCGGCGCCTCAAGTAGCAGGAGCCACAATGAACAAGCGTGGCAAGTGGTCGGTTTTATTCTTGGGGCTGCTCCTGTCGGGAACGGGCGGCATGTCCATGGCGGACCGTGGGCAAGGTACGGCGAGGCCCGGTGGGCAAAGTGCGCAGGCCAGGCCCGGTGGGCAGGGTGCACAGGCCAGGCCCGATAGGCAAGGCGCGCAGGCCAGGCCCGGTGGGCGAGATGCGCAGGTTAGGTATGGCAGGCCCGACCGGCGGCCTGGTGGATATGATCGGCATGACGGACGTTCCCACTGGGGTGTCGGTGTCGTCGTCAATCCCTTTTGGTATGACTCCTGGTATGCCCCCGGCCCGTACTACTATCCCCCCTACTACCCCTACTCTCCTTACCCCTACTACCCGCCCGCGGTGGTGACCGTGCCGGCCACGCCGCCGATATACATCGAGCGCGAAGACGATTCAGCCGCAACCGGCGGGACGTCGGCCTACTGGTACTACTGCGCCGATCCGCAAGGCTATTACCCCGACGTCAGGGAGTGCCCCGGGGGCTGGCGGGCCGTTTCCCCGCGGCCAGACGGCGAGGAGAGATAGACATGAGATTGCTGGCAAGATTATCGATACTCGCCGTGCCGCTGCTCATCGCCGCCTGCACCACGATGCCGAGTGGCCCCGGCGTGATGGTGCTGCCCGGAACCGGCAAGAGCTTCGACCACTTTCGTGCCGACGATTACGAATGCCGGAACTATGCGCTCGCCAGCATCGGCGGCGTGACGCCCAGCGGGGCGGCCCAGCAGAGCGGTGTGGGCAGCGCAGTGGTCGGCACGGTGGTGGGTGCCGCCGCCGGTGCGGCGATCGGGGGACACGAGGGAGCAGGCGTGGGGGCGGGAACGGGGCTCCTGGTCGGCAGCCTCGCCGGTACCGAATCCGCGCGGACGTCGGGCTACGACCTGCAGCGCCGGTACGACGCAGCCTACGTCCAGTGCATGTACGCCAAGGGCCATCAGGTGCCGGTTTCCGGACGCATCTACAGACAATCGCCCGCGACCTATTCGCCCGCGCCGACCTATTCCCCGCCGCCCCCTGGGGCTCCGCCGCCGCCTCCCGGGATGCCTCCGCCGCCCCCGCCAGGCCTGAGATAAGGTATCTGCGCTGGCTGTACGAGGACGACGAGGCGACCGGGTGTCCAGGAAGCGACGTGGCAACTGCTTGATGGCGTCAGCGGGAAACCCGGTTCTCCAGCAACACGAGAATCAGCGCGCTCAAGGCATCGAAATCGGCCTGGCAAAAAGAAGGAACAGGTTCGCGATTGCTTCGCCAGGCATGGACAGCATGCGCAACGGGCAAACGCTCAGCTCCACATTGCTTTCATCTTCGAGAGCAGCTCAACGACTTCGGCGGGTGGCGGACTTGCGGCAGGCTGCGCCGCAGCTTCCGGCCAGACCCTCGTTTCGAAAAGATCCGTCATGCCAGGCGGAATGAAGCGTGTCCTGCCCGCGTAGATATGGCGGTCGCCGTAGCCCTGCTGCTGCGTAACGTAGAAGCGCTGCGGCACGACGATCTGCAAATGGTCCTTGGCGCGCGTCATCGCGACGTACAGCAGCCGCCGCTCTTCCTCGATCTCCTGCGGGCTGCCGGTCGCCATGTCGGACGGAATGCAGCCGTCGACCGCGTTCAGCAGGGTCACCGCTGCCCATTCCTGCCCTTTGGCAGAGTGGATGGTGGAGAGGATCAGGTAGTCCTCGTCGCGCAGCGGCACGCCCGCCTCGTCGCTGGTGGCGTCGGGCGGATCGAGCGTGAGCTCGGTCAAGAAGCTCTGGCGCGAGGGGTAGGTGCGGGCGATCTGCACGAGTTGGGTGATGTCGCCCTGGCGCACGACCGCGTCGTCGTACAGGCGCTCCAGATGCGGCGCGTACCAGGCCTCGATGGTCTCGAATTCTATCGGCCACGGCAGCTCGCGGTTGTGGAGCGCGCCGATCAGCACCAGAAAATCCTGCCAGGCATGCGCGGCGGCGGACGGCACGCGCGCCTCGCCGAGCGCCATCTTGACGTCCTCTGCGCGGGCGACAAGGTCGAGAATTTGCGCCGCCGTCTTCGGCCCGATGCCCGGCATCAGCTGCAGCACGCGGAAGCCGGCGACGCGGTCGCGCGGATTCTCGATCCAGCGCAGCGCCGCGAGCACGTCCTTGACGTGCGCGGCGTCGAGGAACTTGAGCCCGCCGAATTTCACGAAGGGAATGCTGCGCCGGGTCAGTTCGATTTCCAGCGTCGCACTGTGGTGAGATGCACGGAACAGCACCGCCTGCGCCTTCAGCGCGATGCCGGCCTCGCGCCGCGCCAGCACTTCCTCCACCACGAACGCGGCCTGGTCGGTCTCGTCGCGCACGCTCACCAGCTGCGGCCGCTCGGCCGAAGCACGCTCGCTCCACAGTGACTTGGCGTAGCCCTCCGCGGCGCGGGCAATCACACCGTTGGCGGCGGCGAGGATGGGCTGCGTGGAACGGTAATTGCGCGCGAGCGTCACGACTCGCGCGGGCGGCGTGAACTGCGCGGGGAAGTCGAGAATGTTCCTCACCGTCGCGCCGCGGAACGCGTAGATCGACTGGGCGTCGTCACCGACCACCGTCACGCCACTGCCGTCTGGCCTCAACGCGCGCACGATGCTCGCCTGCAGCGCGTTGGTGTCCTGGTATTCGTCCACAAGGACATGAGCGAAACGCGCGCCGATCTCGCTCGCCAGCGCGGGCTCCGCCGCCATCTGCGCCCAGTACAGCAGGAGGTCGTCGTAGTCGAGCACGTACTGGGCCTGCTTCGCCTCGACGTAGGCCCGGAACAGACGCTTGAGTTCGTCCTCCCATTCGAGGCACCAGGGATAGCGGCGCTGCAGTATCTCACCCAGCGGGGCGAGCGTGTTGACCACCGCCGAGTAGATCGCGAGGCAGGTGTTCTTGCGCGGAAAGCGCTTTGCCGTATCGGCGAGGCCAAGTTCGTGACGCAGCAGGTTCAGCAGGTCGGCAGCGTCCTCGCGGTCGTGGATGGTGAAGGCCGGATTGAGGCCGATACGCGGCGCGTAGTCGCGCAAGAGACGCGCGCCGACGCTGTGGAAAGTGCCTGCCCAGGCGAGCTTTGCCCCCGCGAGATGCGGGCGGCCGGCGGCGACCTGGCGCACGATGCGCTCCACACGCCGGGCCATTTCCTCCGCGGCGCGCCGCGAGAAGGTCAGCAGCAGGATCGCACCGGGATCGGCGCCGTGGGCGACGAGATGCGCCACGCGGTGCGCCAGCACATTGGTCTTGCCCGAGCCCGCGCCGGCGATCACCAGCAGCGGGCCGGCGGTCTCGCCGCCCGCCACGCCGTGTTCGACGGCACGGCGCTGCTCGGGGTTGAGGCGGGTGAGATACGGATGCGGATCGGGATCGGACGGGACTTCGCGGGTGGGCGGCGCTTCAAGGAACGGCGTTACGGCGGCTTCTGACATACTGTATTTTTATACAGTGATCGGGTATTGGCAAGCCGCGCTCGCCCCCTTCCGGCCCGCCCCGGCGGGCTGCGGGATCCCCGGGCGGGCTCGCATCGCGCCATGTGCGAAATCATCGCTGCCACAGGATATGGGCAGCCTCCAGGGGAACCGTCACGCCATCCCGGTACGGGATCACGCGCGCCGTATAGTCCGTCTCCGGGCGGGTCGCGGGCACCTCTGCGCGATAGGCATAGCCGTTTGCCGAGCCCACCAGTTGCCGCACGCACTGCATCGCCACCCGCTCGGATTGCTTACTGTCGATGCCAACGGCATAAAGCTCGACCCGCACCGCCTCCGGATCGAGCTCGTCGAGATACACCTGTGCTTCGAATACATGCTGCCCGCCGTCAGTCGTCACCCTCACGTCGCCGAAGCGCAGCGCGGCCCATTTCTGGTCCAACGCGCGCCGCCAGCCAACCAGCTCCGCGCCGATCGCGCCGTTGCCGGCGGCGCGATCGCGGTAGGCCGCGGCGGCCGGGAGGTAGTGCTGCTCGGTGTACTCGCGTACCGCACGGCTGGATGAAAAGCGCGGCGTCAGGCGCGCCATGCTTTCCCGCATCCGCGCCACCCAGGCAGTGGGAATGCCCTGCTCGTCGCGCGTATAGAACTCCGGGATCACCTCATGTTCGAGCAGGTCGTAGAGGGCTTCGGCTTCGATGGCGTCCCACGCGGGGTCGTCACCGTGTTCCCTGCCGTCCCCCAGCGCCCACCCGACTTCCGGCGTGTAGGCTTCCGCCCACCAGCCGTCGAGTTCCGACAGATTGAGTCCGCCGTTGACCAGTACTTTCATGCCGCTGGTTCCACAGGCCTCCCAGGGGCGTCGCGGCGTGTTGAGCCAGACATCCACGCCCTGCACCAGGTGCTCGGTCAGATGCATGTCGTAATCGCTGAGGAAGATCGCGCGGCGGCGCACCTCGGGCCGCCGGATGAAATGCGCCCACTGCCGGATCAGGGCCTGGCCTGCCTGGTCCGCGGGATGGGCCTTGCCGGCCAGGATGAGCTGCACCGGTCGCTGCGGATCAGTCAGCAGTCGCAGCAGCCGCTCCGGATCGTGCAGCAAGAGGTTCGGTCGCTTGTAGGTCGCAAAACGGCGTGCGAAGCCCAGCGTCAAGACGTTGCAGTCACACGCCTGCTTCGCCTCGTCAATCGTCTCGGGCGGAGCGCCTGACGCGGCCAGTTGCCTGGACAGGCGTTCGCGAGCGTAATCGACGAGCGTGAGGCTGGCGTCGGCGCGGAATTGCCATAGCTTGGCATCCGAGACCCGGAGAATATCCTGCTCCAGCGTCTCCACCGTTCCCAGCCAGCGGTCCTTGCCGGAGGCCTCGGTCCAGAGATCGTCGGCCGGGGCCGAGTCCCAGGTCGGCATGTGAACGCCGTTGGTCACGTGTCTGACCGGGACTTCTTCCGTCGGCCAACGTGGGAAAAGCGCTTCGAACAGGCGCCGGCTCACCCTGCCATGCAAACTGCTCACGCCATTGACCGCCCCGCTGCCGCGGATTGCCAGATAGGCCATGTTGAAGGGTTCCGAAGCGTCGTCCGGGTTCTTGCGACCCAGGGCCAGCAGCTTGTGTCGGGTCATGCCCAGCTCCTGCACGGCATATCCGCCGAGGTACTGCTCGACGAGTCCGGGAGCGAAACGATCGAAGCCGGCGGCCACCGCCGTGTGGGTGGTGAAGAGGTTGCCCGCGCGGGTGACGGCCAATGCGGCGTCGAAGCGCTGGCCGGTTTTCTGCATGAAGCTGCGCGCACGTTCCAGTACCACCAAGGCGGCGTGCCCTTCATTCAGGTGACAGACTTCGGGCTCGATGCCGAGCGCCGCGAGCAGCCGCCACCCGCCGATGCCGAGCACCAGTTCCTGTTTCAGGCGCAGCTCCGGCCCCCCGCCGTATAGCTCGCTGGTGATGCCGCGATGCGCCGGGTAGTTCGCGGCGTCATTGCTGTCGAGCAGGAACAGCTTCACGCGGCCGACCTGGACCTGCCAGGCGCGCAGCCAGACCGAGTAGCCGGGCAAGGCGATCTCCAGACGCAGCCATTCGCCGTCCGGTTTGCGCAGCGGCGTGATCGGCAACTGCCCGGGGTCGTTGTACGGGTAAAGGGCCTGCTGCGCGCCGTCCTTGTCGATCTCCTGGCGAAAATAGCCCTGCTGGTAGAGCAGCCCCACGCCGACGACCGGAACACCCAGATCGGCGGCGGCCTTGAGCTGATCGCCGGCGACGTTGCCGAGGCCGCCCGAATAGATGGGCAGGGCCTCGCTCAACATGAACTCCATGCTGAAATACGCGATACTGCCCAACGGGGATTGCGGATAGGCCTGCTGGAACCATGCAGGCGCCTCCGCCGCATCGCGCCGGGCTTGCACCAGATCGTCCACGCTTTTACGGAAAGCGGGATCGGCCAGCACCTGCTGGAGTTTCTCGCGCGACACCGTCTGCAGCACGACCCAGGGATTCTGGGTCAACTGCCACAGAACCGGATCCAGCTGTCGCCACACCCGGTCGGTCGCGTGATTCCACGACGAACGCATATCCAGGGCCAGTTCGGCCAGCGAATCGAAACCCTCCACGTCCGTGGATGGGGGGCGCTGCTTCAGATGACTGATGCGTGCGGCTTCGCTCATGGCACTTCCTTCAATTCTTTCCCCGACACAATCTGTGCCGGCGGCGTGGGCGCCGCCAGCGCAGCGCCGACGATGGTCTGGGCTTCCGCCAGGACACGGCGCAGATGATCCTCGCCACGAAAGCTCTCGGCATAGATCTTGTAGATGTCTTCGGTACCCGACGGACGCGCTGCGAACCAGCCGCTCTCCGCCACGACCTTCAGGCCGCCTATGGGTGCGTCGTTGCCCGGCGCCCGGGTGAGAATGCGCTGGATTTTCTCGCCAGCCAGTTCTGCAGACAGCACCTGTTCCGGTGAGAGCTGCGCCAGCCTTTGTTTCTGCTCGGCGGTCGCCGGCGCCTCGACACGGTCGTAAACCGGCTCGCCGAACTCGCGCGTCAGCTCATGGTAGATTTCGCCGGGATCGCGGCCCATGCGTGCGGCAATCTCCGCCGACAGCAAAGCCGGGACGATGCCGTCCTTGTCGGTCGTCCAGACGCTGCCGTCCCGGCGGACAAACGAGGCACCCGCGCTCTCTTCCCCGCCGAAACCGAGCGAGCCGTCGAGCAGGCCCGCCACGAACCATTTGAAGCCGACCGGCACCTCGTACAGCGTGCGGCCGAGCTTCGCGGTGACGCGATCGATCATTTGGCTGCTGACGAGCGTCTTGCCCACCGCCGCCTGCTGGCTCCACCCCGGTCGATGCTGGAACAGGTAGAAAATCGCGACCGCAAGGTAGTGGTTGGGCGGCAGCAAACCCGCGTTCCTGGTGACGATTCCGTGCCGGTCGTGGTCGGTGTCGCAGGCGAAGGCGATGTCGAAGCGATCCTTGAGACCGATCAGGCTCTGCATGGCGTAGGGCGAGGACGGGTCCATGCGAATCCGGCCGTCCCAATCGACCGTCATGAAGCGAAAGGTCGGGTCGACGGCTTCATTGACGACCGTGAGATCCAGACCATAGCGCTCGGCGATCGGGCCCCAGTAGTGAACGCCGGCGCCACCCAGCGGGTCCACCCCCATGCTGAGGCTCGCGCCGCGAATCGCATCCATGTCGAGCACACTGCCGAGATCGCTGACGTAGGCATTGAGAAAATCATGCCGGTGCGTGCTCGCGGCGCGTAGTGCCTGCTCGAAAGGAACCCGCTTCACGCCCTTGAGGTTGCCTTCCAGCAGCGCATTGGCACGGGCCTCGATCCAGCCGGTGACATCCTTGTCCGCCGGCCCGCCGTTGGGCGGGTTGTACTTGAACCCTCCGCTGTCGGGCGGATTGTGCGACGGCGTGATGACGATGCCGTCCGCCAGCCCGCTCGTGCGGCCGCGATTGTAGGTCAGTATCGCGTGGGAAATCACCGGGGTGGGCGTGTATTCGCCCTTGTCCGCGATCATGACGTCGACACCGTTGGCCGCCAGCACTTCGAGCGCGCTGGCAAACGCCGGCTCCGAAAGCGCGTGCGTGTCGATGCCCAGAAACAACGGGCCATCGACACCCTGCTGCGTGCGGTAGTGGCAGATGGCCTGACTGATGGCAAGGACGTGCCATTCGTTGAAGCTGTTGTCGAACGCGGACCCACGGTGCCCCGAGGTGCCGAACGCGACTCGCTGCCCCGGCACCGCAGGGTCGGGGACGTTGCTGTAGTAGGCCGTGACGAGCCTGGGCACATTGACCAACATGGTCAGCGGGGCGGGCTTTCCCGCCAATTCGCTTGCTTGCATGCCACCTCCAGTGACGAACGATTGCTCCAAACCTGCGCAACTGCACAAGCCGGTCGATCCACATAGTGCGCACTTGCGACAACCAGGATGCAGAACTGGCACCTGATCAGAGTCTAGACGCTTAGAAGGCGTCAGCTGGAACCAGGCAGCGGCGCTGGCGATAGGCGTCGCGAAAGGGGGCTTGGCGGGAGGGGGCGTCAGGGCGACGCATGGCGCCAGTGGAAAAGTGTCAGAACCGGCGGCGAGGATTTCCTGCCGACGTTCCGTTCAGAGGCTTCTCAGCGTCTCGTGCTGAACTGCCCTGAGCAGACGATTTTCTGTATGTCCCAATCAATCGTGTGCGGCAGGACGGGGTGCCAATAACTTGTTTCCAGCGCCAGTTTCATCAACTCTCCCCCGGCAAAATATCTTGAGTGGACGCTCCAGTAAAGTGTCCGGCTTTTTTTCTCCTTGCAGTCATGTTCCATCCGGTACTGATCCGATTCGCCAGCCCGGCTCTGCATTTTCAGGTTTCGAATCTGCCAGGATTTCCTTAGATAGCCCTCGGCAGAAATCGTATTCGGGTCGATAAAAACCTCGTAATTTTCAGTTTCACCCATCTTCATCCAGTCAGCAGACACGGCGACACTGAAGGTCAAAGTCGTGAGGGCAAGGATGAGTCGCTTCATGGTGTCCCTTTGGTCGCCCGGGCAAGCGCGTGCTCGTTGAGCTCATAAAAAGGGGACGCCTATGGGCCTATGGACGATTCGCACATAGGCTAACCGCGTAAAGAAGCCCCCAGCCATTCCTGGGGGGCTTCTGCTCAATACTTGAACTTTAGCTGTTCCGCCGCAAAAGTCAGTTGATGTTTTTCATTTCCGCTTCGACCATTTTCACGACGTTGGCCGGAAGCGCCACAAAGCCCAGTTCTTCAGCCATTTTCTGGCCGTTGTTCAGCGACCAGGTGAAGAAGTCCACCACGCCCTTCTGCCTGGCGGCATCGTCGCCTTTTTCATACGCCAGCGCATAGGTTGCGGTCGTGATGGGCCAGGCGTTCTTGTGCGCCTGGTCCAGCAGGTCGGGCGCCATGCCGCGAACCTTGAAGTTGGCGCCAGCAGCCGCATCGGCCACGGCATCCTGGTTCGGCACGATGTAGTTGCCGGCACGGTTCTTCAGCGCAATGAAGTTCATGTTGTTCTTCATCGCATCGGCAATATCCACATAGCCGATCGCACCCTTGATCTTCTGCACGTTGGCGGCGACACCCGGGTTGCCCTTGCCACCGACGGCGTTGGCAGGCCAGTTCACCGTTTTGTCCGCGCCGACGTCGCGCTTGAACGCCATCGACTGCTTGGCCAGATAGCTCGTGAAAACCTGGGTGGTCCCGGAGCCGTCCGAACGACTCGCGACGGTGATAGCCAAGTCCGGCAGCGCAAGGCCGGGGTTCAGTTTCGCAACGGCAGGGTCGTTCCACTTGGTGATGGCGCCGCGGAAGATGTCGGCGGCAGTGACGCCGTCCAGCTTGAGCTTGCCGGATTCGATACCCGGAACGTTCATGACGATGGCGACGCCCCCCATCACGGTCGGCACCTGCACCAGATGCGCCTTGTCCAGCTCGGCTTCCTTGAGTGGGGCATCGGTGCCGCCGAAATCGACCGTCTTGGCCTTGATCTGCTTGATGCCGCCCGACGAGCCGATGCCCTGGTAGTTGACCTTGTTGCCGGTTGCGACTTGGTAGGCTTCGGCCCACTTTGTATAGACGGCATAGGGGAAGGTCGCGCCCGCACCGGTGATGTCGGCGGCCAGTGCAGAAAACGAGGTGGCAGAGCCGATGGCCAGGGCGGCGGCCACGCCAACCAGTTTGAAGTACACACGCTTAGAAACAGACATAGAAGCCTCCGAAGATTTGTTGGTCGAACCAGAAGTAGCCGACGCCGGAGATACTAAGCAGCGAACATTGCAGAAATATTGAAAAAATATTGCAGGAATATTGCAGGGTGTCCTGTCACGAACCTGTCACCGCTGCGCGCTAAGGTGGCTGCCTCGACAACACGCGAGGGACACGAGGATGCTGCACATTGGCTCGCAGGAAACAGGCCACAGAGAAGGCCGTTCGGTATTGCATGTGTTGTTCCTGGCTGGCGGCAATGGCCTTGCGGCGAAATTGGCGGCGGATTGGACGAGACTGCTGGCAGACGGTTGCATGGAGGTTGAAGCCGCGGATCCTGACGGCGTCGATTCAACAGCAGCCTTCACTTGCGCGCCCGCTGGCCTGGCTGTGGTCATTCATGCACCTGGCTGCTCGGGCCCGGTCGTCGCACACAACTGCGGCGGCCGGATCGACTGGCACCTCACGGTCGATGTCAACGAAGGCACCGCCGAACTGAACAACCAGTTATGCCGACACGTCATGCGGCTGCTCGGAGACCTTGGGATCGGCCGGCCGCTCATGGCAACGATGACGCCACGGTCCTGCCTGCCCGGCCCTGATCGCGCAAATGCCCGACTCGGCCTGCTTGCAGCGTGAGCGCATCTCATGAACCGCCAACACGTCAGCTTCGTTGTCGATGACCTCGCCGCCGCGGTCCATTTTTATTCGACGATGTTCGCAACCGGGCCCAGCGTGCTCATGCCCGATTACGCCACTTGGATGCTGGATGAGCCTCGCGTGAATTTCGCCATTCGCTTGCGCGGTGGCGCATCTCGCGCCGTATGGATGGCGATTGACAACGGCCGCCTGATCAGTGCAACCGCGCAGCGCGCTACTTGAGGGCCGTCACCCGACTACCGTTTTGGTCGGCCCCACGTATCTCACGGGTGCGCTTCGCACCAGGCATAGAGCGCATCGTAAATAACCATACCCTGCTTCAGCATTTCGTGATCGTCCCTGTAATTCCGGGAGAGCCCTAGCGAGATGGCCAACAGGCCTGCGCATTGAGGCGCCAGGTCAAGTCGATGGGTGTCCGCGCCGCGAACAATGACAGCCAAACCCTGCAAAGCGGGATCGTTCAGGCCATGCTTTTCAAGAAATGCGTCGAAGCTGCACTTCTCGCCGCGATGGCCGTATTCGACGTCCGGGATATCGTAGGGAATGGCGCCCGATTCCGCCGCCACCGTCAGCACCTGATCTGCCGACACGTAAAGAAACTCGGCATCCGGATCGATGAAGCGGGCGATCAGCCAGGGGCAGGCGATGCGATCGATCTTGGGGCGTTCCCGGGTGATCCATTTCATGGGTAGATTTCCTGTGGGCAAAAACTCCCTGCCTCCTGTTCGGTGCAGGCTGGGCCGTTATTTCTGATAGCCCAATTCATCATAGCCGAGGCCCTGTCTATGGGATTCCGGGGGCTGGAGAATAGAGCAGCTCAATCTGTCAAGCACCTGGCCCGCGTCGGCAGTTCCCTCCATCAGCAGTACTCGCATACCCCTTCCCCCGAGTGAAGCCTCGGTCCAAACGCCGGGTCTTCAGGCTTGCATAAGAATGCATCTCTACAGTCTGCCTTGCACGCTCACCAAGGAGACCGTATCCATGAAACCTCACCCTCTCGCAGGCGCAGTGCTGGCCAGCCTGATTGTCAGCGGCGCCGCGCTGGCCGACGACGGCTGCACCGACTCCGTAGCGAACTGGCAGCCGCGCGAAGTATTGCGACAGCGTCTGGAGCAACGTGGCTGGACCGTGCAGCGCATCAAGGTGAATGACGGCTGCTACGAAGTCAGGGGCATGGACAGGAACGGAAACGCGTTCAAGGCCGAATACGCCCCTGTGTCGTTACGCATCCGCAAACTGGAAATCAACTTTGGCAAACACGGCGACGCCGCCGATTACCTGGATCAGGAACCGGGTCGAGGCCAATAAGCGGCCACCCGTCATCACGCAACAATCTGGAGAATGACCATGAATAAAACCGCGCTTTCCCTCTTTTTGGCCGGCGCCATTACCCTGCCCGGGCTGGCTCAGGCAAGACCCGTGACCCTCACCACCCAGCTGAAAAACTACGGTGGCGAGGGCGCCTATTTGGCAATCTACGTCACCGACACCAAGGGCAAGTATCAGAAAACGCTCTGGGTATCGGGCAAGAAGGCCAAGTACTACAAGAATCTGCGTGACTGGGCACGCGGCAGCGGCATGAAGCCGAGTGAATTCGACGGCGTGAGTGGCGCGAGCGTCGGCAGCGGACGCTCCCTGAAAGTCACCGTCGATCTCGCTGATGCATTGATCGATGCGGGCTACGAGATACGCGTGGACTCCGCGGTGGAAGACGGGCGCGACAATCCCGCGGACGTGCGCACACCGCTGACTGCGGCCGGTGCTGGCAAACCGGCCGCCGGGCGCGGTTATGTCCAGTCATTCGTCTACGACATGTGATCGTCACCCAGGCATAGGAGACCCCCATCATGCTGCGCCGGATTCACTCACTACCCGGTCTGATCGTTGCCTTGCTGCTCGCCGTGCTGGCGCTCACTGGCGCAATCCTGTCGGTCGATCCAGCGATGGATCGGCTGGGTACCCGCGTCCCCGACAACGGCCAGATCAGCGTGGCCACGCTGGCCGACCGGGTGGCGCGGCATTATCCGGGCGTGGAACAGATCCAGCGCTCACCGTCCGGCTCGGTCATCGTGTACTACAGCCGGGATGGCCGGACCGGCGCTGAGCGGATCGATCCGCTCAGCGGCCAGGGCATCGGTTCCTATGCGCCCTCCGCATTCACGCGCTGGGTTAAGAAGCTGCATCGCTCGCTCCTCGCCGGCACGCCTGGCCAGGCCGTGGCGGGCGTCTCGGCCCTGGCCATGCTCGCACTGTGCCTGTCGGGCATGGCATTGCTGGCGAGGCGCGTGGGCGGATGGCGGCAACTCGCGCGCCCGCTGCGCGGGAATTTCAGCCAACGCTGGCATGCGGAGCTGGGGCGGCTCGCGCTAGCCGGACTGCTGGTGTCCGCGGTGACGGGACTCTATATGTCGGCAGCGACCTTCGGCCTGGTCGCCGACGGCATGCAGAACGAACCAGACTTTCCCACCGCGGCAGCGACGGGTCCCGCCGCGCCGATCGGCACATTGCCTGCCCTGCTCGCCACCGACCTGAACGACTTGCGCGAACTGGTGTATCCCAGCCCGGGCAACCCCGAGGACTTCTATTCCCTGCGTACCGCCCAAGGCGACGGCTATGTCGATCAGGCGACCGGCGCCCTTCTATCCTGGCGGGCGCATGACGGCGTTCACAGGGCGTATGAACTGATCTACCAATTGCATACCGGCGAAGGTCTGTGGTGGCTGGGCCTGTTCCTGGGGCTCAGCGTGCTGAGCGTACCGCTGATGGGCGTCACCGGCGTTTCGATGTGGTGGCAGCGCCGCCGCTCGATGCCGCGCATCGCAGACAACAGCGGACCGCAATCGGCCGATACGGTCATTCTGGTGGGCAGCGAAGGCAACAGCACATGGGGTTTCGCAAAGGCGTTGCACGATGCCTTGCGCCAGGCCGGACAGCGCGTACACACGGTGTCCATAAACCAGCTGGCAACGGAGTATCGCCAGGCACGGCATCTGTTCATCCTGACCTCGACCTACGGAGAAGGCGACGCACCCGCCTCGGCCAATCGATTCCTCGCGCGGCTGGACGGGTTTGCCGGCACCCATCGACCGAGCTTCGCTGTCCTGGGGTTTGGCGATCGTCAGTTCCCGAAATTCTGCCAGTTCGCCCGGGACGTGCAAGACGCCTTGCTTGAGCGCGGGTGGCACCGGTCTCTCGATCTCGGTACCGTCGACAGGCAGTCGGCACAAGCGTTCGCCCAATGGGGACAGGCCGTCGGGCAGCTGCTCGGGCACGAGTTGACGCTGGCGTACGCGCCCACGCTTCCGCCAACCCAGGCCCTGGAATTGATCGAACGGATCGACTACGGCGCACAGGTGCAGGCGCCCACCAGCATCCTGCGATTCGGTCCCATCGTGCCGCAAAACCGTATCGCCCGCTTCCGGCGCCTGATCGGACTCAACGGCCTGCCTCGCTTCGAGGCGGGCGATCTGGTGGGGGTCGTGCCGCCGGGCAGCCCCGTGCCGCGATTCTATTCACTGGCCAGCGGAGCAAAAGACGGCTTCCTGGAAATCTGCGTGCGCAAGCAGCCGGGAGGCCTGTGCTCGCAGATGCTGCATGGTCTCAAACCCGGCGAACGCATCGAGGTCTTTATCCGCTCCAATCCGGATTTCCGCCCGGCGTCCGGCAAGTCCTCCGTCATTCTTATCGGCGCGGGCGCGGGCATCGGGCCACTGGCCGGCTTCATCCGCAACAACACCGGCAAGTACCCGATGTACCTGTACTGGGGGGGCCGTGACCCGGCTTCTGATTTTCTTTATGAACCGGAGCTGGGCGAATACCTGGCCGATCGCCGTCTGACCCAATTGCACGCGGTCTTTTCGCGCGTCAAGGAAGGCGCCTACGTCCAGGATCGTGTTCTGGACAACGCCTCACAGATGCGCCGATTGATCGAAAACGGCGCACAGATTCTCGTCTGCGGCAGCCGTGCCATGGCGGGCAGCATCATGCAGGCGATGGAGGGGATTCTCTCGCCCATCGGCCTGGACGTCCGGACACTCAAACTACAGGGGCGCTATCGTGAAGACGTGTACTGATCAGCAGGATGCGCCCGCCGTCGCCTGGCAACGCTACAGCCTGCATGGCCCGACGATGGGCACGCGCTACAGCGCCGTATTTTTCGCCGCCCCGGGCGCCGATGAAGCGGCGATCAATGCCCGCCTCTTCGCTGCGGTGAATGAAGTGGACCGGCAGATGTCCAGCTGGAAACCCAACTCCGATCTGAACCGCCTGAATGACGCGTCCGCGCAGCAATGGCTGAGCATCCCTGCAGAACTGTGCACAGTGCTCGATGCCGCCCTGCGCGTCAGCCGGCAATCGCACGGCGCATTCGATATCGGTGTCGGCGAACTGGTCCACGCCTGGGGTTTTGGTCCTGGCGAAGGGCGGATAGACGAGCAGCGGATCAAGGCATTGAAAGCCCAGCCTCACCGGCCGGCCACGGACGTGCTGGAGATCGATGCCGAGCATCGCCGGGTTCGCAAACAGGCGGCCATCACACTGGACCTCTCGGGCATCGCCAAAGGCTACGGCGTCGATCGGCTGGCCCGCTGTCTCGACACCCTGGGCATCACCCGCTATCTGGTCGGCATCGACGGCGAGATGCGCGCCCGCGACACGAAACCGGATGGGCAACCCTGGGCGATCGC
>JANJWF010000185.1 GCA_024709685.1 Thiobacillus sp. | reverse complement strand
GATTGAGGTTGATTCCCACGGATACGCCACCGGCACGGCGTGAAACGACGGGGTAGACATAGGTCATTCCCGCGTTATCGCGGTCGTGGTCGCGGGGGGAGAGGGGAGCGGTCCGTGCCATCCGTGGATTTTCGCACCAGTCTGAGTGGCACGACAAAAGAAGCCCGATTCAGGTCGCTAAACCCGCCAACTGCCGGAAAGAGCCAGGCAGCGTGTGCATGACTTGATTGGGGGTCGGCTACGCGCTGCGCACTGTCGCTGAAAGCTGCATCTGGCGGAAGCGGTGAGATTCGAACTCACGGATGGCTTGCACCATCGCCGGTTTTCAAGACCGGTGCCTTAAACCGCTCGGCCACGCTTCCGGAGGCGCATTGTAGCGGGTTGGCCCGCCTTTGTGCGGGACGGCGGCTGCTCCGAATGCCGTGCCGGCAGTGATGCGTAATCATCATCACATGTCGGATTTTCATTATCCGGGCAGGCGGAGCATGCCGGAAATCAGGGCGAGTTTCAGTCAAACCAACGTCTTGAATCCCCTTGTCTGGCCCGCGTGCTTGGCATATATGCTGCTTCTCTACCGATACTCGAAACCTCGCTGATTGCCATGGCCGATTTCTTTGAAATGCTGAGTTCGATCACCCGTCGCCGGAACGCCGTGGTGGGGTCGCCGTTCGTGTCGCTGAAGGCTACGGAGAAATGGCTGAAAAACCTGCCTGGCGAATCCGATTACGATGCCCATCATGCGCTTGTCGAAGGCCTGGAACGTTTCAATGCTGAAAACCAGAACGCCACGCTCATCCGCATGAAGGCCCTGATGCGGGTGGAAGCGGTGGGACTTCCCCTGCAATTGCGCATCGTCGAGCAATACGTGCGTAACCAGGCGACATTCCGGCTGGCACGCCATGCATTGTGGCGAGAGTCATGGGCGTTCTGGTCGTTGCTGGCCGAAGCCTGGATGACGATGCTCAAGCAGGCCCACCGCAACCGGGCACGTGCCGAGTTCAAGCCTTTTATGGCCGAGATCGCCACGCGCGCACTGCACTATACCGGCCTGGTCATGCGCTGGGACTATCATCAGGCACGCAACCCGCACGCGTCGGCCTGGCGGCGGGTGCACAAGCTCTACCGCCTGGTCGAGCGCGATGGTTATGCAATGCAGGAAGTCTCGATCAATGACCGCACGACTCATTGTGCCCGGGAGTATGCGCAGGTGGTGTTGATGGGGATGGTGCATCCGCTGGGTTATCGCGTGCAGGAAATCGAAGCCATTGCCCGGATTATCGAAGGCTGTGACCCCTTGCCTCTCCCTTCAGTCGCACCGCTGCGCGGGGTTCATACCCATGTGGTGGATCTGTCTCTTTCCGAAGGCGCAAGCATTCTGGATGCTGCGTGCATACGGGGGCGGCGTCTGCGTTATTTTGCGCTGCGCCCGATGGTCGACTATCTGAAATCGCTCGACCAGACCGAGAACGGGCTGACCCGACAGGTGGCGAGCCTGATCGAACGCGGCGGCATCCGCCGAAACCTACAGCGTACCCATCGTTTTGGACGGGTGTGGGTGGCGGCGGGGATGGCCAATATTCTGGCGGCACTGGCCCAGCCCGACGCGGCGATTGGGCGCCCGCCCCTGGAACCCTGGATGCTGCGTGACGAGAGCGCGGGAGGCATGGGGTTTACCCTGCCCGAGGCACAGTCGTTGCCGCATGGCCGTCTGGTTGCCATCAGCTGGGATCCCGCGGAGAACGTCTGGCAGTTGCTGGCGATACGCTGGACGCGTCAGGAAGATGGTCAGCACCTGGTCGGAACGCAATCCCTGTCACGCCATCCCAAGAGGGTGGAAATTTATTGCGAGGCCGAAGCACCCGTGGCAGGCGAGAAGACCTGGGCGGTGTTTCTGCCGATGGCCCACGCGGAGCAGGGCGTCAGCAACCTCCTGCTTCCCCAGACGCACTACCAGCTCGGGGCGTCCCTTATGCTGCGCGATGATGACATGATCTACCGCTTGCGGCTGGGCGAGGTGCAGGAAAGCCACGAAGGCTGGCTGCGCGTCACGATGGACGTGCTGGGGCGGGAACAGTTTGCCGTCGCTGCCTAGGAGATATCAGCGCAGGCGAATGTCGCCGAAATGAAAATCGAAAGCTCCCGTGCGGCGGTCGATGAAATACTGTTCCAGCGTGGCGCGCACGGTGCGGAAGGCGATTTCGTCCCAAGGGATTTCGGCTTCGCTGAACAGCTTCGCTTCGAGCGATTCGATGCCGGGCTCAAAATCCAGATCCAGCAGCCTGGCGCGGAACAAGAAATAGACCTGATTGACGTGGGGCAGGTTGTACAGAGTGTACAGGCCGCCGACTTCGATGCGCGCACCAGCTTCTTCCCAGGTTTCGCGTGCCGCCCCTTCAAGCGTGGTTTCGCCGTTTTCCATGAAGCCGGCGGGCAGGGTCCACAAGCCATATCGGGGTTCGATGGCACGGCGGCACAGCAGCACCTTGTCTTCCCATTCCGGGATGCAGCCGACGACCATCTTGGGATTCTGATAATGGATGGTGCCGCACACGGGGCACACATAGCGCGGCAGATGATCGCCGGCGGGCACACGCAGCACAACGGCGCTGCCACATTCACTGCAAAATTTCATGCTGCATCCGCTTTGATTCAGTTCGTTGCACGTTAACAAAATCCCCCCGCTTCGATCAAGGGCGAAGCTTTAGCGGCTTTACAACCCGCCCTGCCCTTTACAGGTGGAACACGGGCGCGCGAGCGATTATCATTCAGGGTCCTGCCGTTGCCCTGATTGCCATGCGTCCCTCCTACATCGAAACCATCCTCGACCGCGAATTTGAAAGCGCCGCCGAAGGCCACCACACCCCGGTCATGCTGTGGGGGCCACCGGGGGTCGGCAAGTCGCAGATCGTCGCCAAGATCGCCCGGCAGCACAGCGTGCCGCTGATCGACATCCGTTTGAGCCAGATGGAGCCGACCGACCTGCGCGGCATCCCGTTCCGCAGCGGCCAACTGGTCGAATGGT
>JANJWF010000101.1 GCA_024709685.1 Thiobacillus sp. | reverse complement strand
AATAATTTTTCAGTAGTGCCTAAATAACCAACGTATGCGCCACCATAAGATAGAGGAATACCTAAACTTTGGCATTCGCCGCATGCGATATCGGCTTTCATCTTGCGTGGTGACTCAATGGTCTCTAAGACTTGTGGGTCGGCATTGATGATCATGATACCACCTTTGGATTGAACCTTTTCAGACACATCCGTAAGGTTTTCAACCAAACCAAAATAGTTTGGTACTTGGCCGATAAATCCAGCAGCATTTTCAAGCGCTACATCCAATAAAGTTCTGTCGACCAAACCGGCTTTTGAAGGGATGATCAAGACTTCAATACCACGATATAATGCATAGGTCTTAACAACATCAATCACATTCGGATTGACGTTATCGGAAAGTACAATCTTATTTTTTCTGGTTTGAGAGACGGCCATAAACATCGCTTCAGCCGTCGCTGTTGGACCATCGTACATGGAGGCGTTTGAAACATCCATCCCGGTAAGGTCTGTAATCATGCTTTGGAATTCAAAAATGTATTGAAGTGTACCTTGAGCAATCTCCGGTTGATACGGTGTGTAAGCCGTTAAAAATTCTTCTCTTGAAATGATGGCTGGGATGACTGATGGTGTATAGTGGTCATAGGCACCAGCCCCTCTAAAAATGATGAGTTCACGGTTTTTACCCGATAACCCCTTGAAATGATTTCTGAGCTCAATTTCACTTTTCGCAAGCGGTACTTGGTAATCGGGTTTGGTTTGAAGCTTTTTAGGTAAATCTAAAAAAAGCTCATCGATCGATTGAACCCCGATTTTATCAAGCATCTCTTGGATGTCTTGCTCAGTATGCGGGAAGTATTTGAACATAGGTCCTCCTAATGTAGGGTCTTTTGATACGCTTCTGGAGACAATAATTTAGATACTTCGGCTGCGTCAGAGACTTCAACTTCGATGACCCAATTGGCAAAAGCATCGTCGTTTAAAAGTTCTGGTTGTGAAAGTAAAGCTTCATTGACAGCGATGACTTTACCAGTGATTGGCATCAATAAATCGGACGCTGCTTTGACGGATTCTACCGCGCCAAATGGGTCAAACTGACCGAATGTACTGCCAATATTTGGCAAATCGACGAAGACCACTGATCCAAGGCTGTGTTGTGCATAGTCCGTAATACCAATCTTCGCTTTATTGTTTTCAATCTTAACCCATTCATGGGTTGGGGTGTACAGTAAATCCTTTAGAATTTTTTCCATGTCTAGACCTCTTTTTTATATTTCTTTTCGTAGAATTTTCTATTTCTAATGACGGCTTTCACCATCTTGTTTCTAATTTCAACATATACTTCTGTACCAATTTTAACATTGGAGTCAATCATCGCGTTCGCAAGCGCTTTTGATGTATTTGGAATCATATAGCCCGTGGTGATGTATCCAATCATCTTTTGATTGGCATCATACACAATATACCCATCCCTGGCGATGTTTCTTTCGAGCAGTTCAAGTCCAATGATTCTTCGTTCAAGGCCTTGTTCTTTTTGTTTCAATAAGACATCTCTACCAATGAATGGTTTTTGGAGTTTAACCCCCAAAGATAATCCTGCTTCGAGTGGTGTGATGAACCCATTGATTTCATGGCCATAGAGGGGGAGTCCTGCTTCAAAACGTAAGGTATCTCTCGCACCTAATCCACACGGTTCAACTTGTAAACCCATCAGTTGGTCCCATAGTTCAACGGTCGCTTTCGGTGACCCATAGATTTCAAACCCATCTTCACCCGTATACCCACTTCTTGAAATGATGTATTCGTGGTTTTTCCATTGAAACATGTCAAAATGCATGAAGGATAGCGATTCTACTTCAGGG
Source organism: Thiobacillus sp. (assembly GCA_024709685.1). GTDB lineage: Bacteria > Pseudomonadota > Gammaproteobacteria > Burkholderiales > Thiobacillaceae > Thiobacillus. The sequence continues at coordinate 30,372 of JANJWF010000101.1, read as the reverse complement.
ATGAGTCCTTTCAATACCTCTACTGCTTTTGGTCCTTGTAAAGCGAGTTGTCCAAAAAATTCGGAATCGTTGGACAATTCGATTTGATACCCGGATTGATGGCTGGTTAACCATTTAAAATCTTTCGTGGTATTCGAAGCGTTGACAACCAATAGAAAGTGTTCTTTGTTGTATTGGTAAACCATCAAATCATCGACGACCCCACCCGATGCTTCACAGAGTAAGGTGTATTGTAGTTGTCTGTCTTTTAAATCGGAAAAATCATTGGTGGTGATTTCGTTTAAGAACTTCACCGCGTCTGTGCCTTTCAAGTCAATCTCGCCCATGTGGGAACAATCAAATACCCCACAGGCTTCACGTACCGCTTGGTGTTCTTGTAGGATACCTTTATAAGATACCGGCATATCAAAGCCACCGAATTCGGTCATTTTCGCACCGAGTTTGAGGTGTCTATCGTGTAGACACGTGATTTTCATATCCATCATACATCCTCCTTGAATAGACTGATGAATTCTTCATTGGTTAACCCAACAATATAATCGCCCACATGAAATTGATTGATGATTGTTTCAATGGTTTCCACATGGAAGGGTTGATTGACAAAATAACCTTTTAAATCTTCGGGTTCTTGGTCTGTGAAATAATCCCCATATACGATAAAGTCTTTGATGATTCCGCGGTTGATGTCTAATTTAACACCCACCGACCCACAGTTGAATCGCTTCATATGTTTAAAACTATAGGGCGGGTTATTGCCTTTGATATAGCTTGGTTCACTGAATCGTTTCATCCGCTCAAACACTTTTTGTTCTTGTGCTTCGGTTAATACGTATTCACCATCGGTCAATTGATTCACCAAGAAATGGGTAAAATCTTCAATGTCTTTACCAACCACATTTTTCATGTTGGTGACGCGTTGTCTGACCGATTCAATGCCTTTAGAGATGAGTTTCTCATTCGAAGGTGTTATCGATTTGACCAAGGTTTCAAAGTCTGTGTCATACAAAATGGTACCGTGTAAACATGACCCGTATTGATTATGAAAATAGGCGTTTCCTGAGAATTTCTTCCCGTCAAAAAGAATGTCATTTCGACCTGATAACACCACTGGTATGTTTAAAGCGTCAAATACGGATTTGATTTTGGTTAATGATTCTTTGAAAATGACATCTTTATCAAATTTTTTGGATAAAAAGCTGTACTTGATACACCCTTCATCCGAGTATACTGCCCCACCACCAGACAAACGTCTGAATACTGGGATATTGTTTTCTTTTAAAAAGGCTTCATTGACTTCGGTTTCTAATAACTGATTTTTACCAATGATGACAGCCCCATAGACATGCCAAATGAAAAATAAATCTGCCTTCAAGTCTTCGAGTAAGACGCTTTCTAACGCAAAGAAAAAAGGATCGATTTGTCTGCCGTAACGGCTTAAGTTCACGTATTTCATAATTCACATCCTTCTGTTTATATTATACTATATAAAGCGCTTTCTCTCTATCGAAAAAAATAGGCAATCGCCTATTTTATCGATACCCCTCCGTGGTCAAAGTGGTGGTTAACCACGCTTCACGTTGGATTAAATAATTTTTTAAGTATTGAATCTGTTTTGCATACGTATCCGCTTCGACCATTTGTGGTGGATTTGGCCATACATATATGCCGAGGATTTGCCACTTCTCAAAATTGATTAGCGCATCCGTGAATAATAAAGAGGACACCAAATCCAGTTCTGCAATCAATTGATCAAAATATTGATACGAGACTTCCATGAATCTCACGATGAATCTAGATTCAAATTCAGGTTTATCAATCAAGTAATTAAACCATGGGTTGTAATCGACCCAATAGCCTTCAGGACCCGAATCGTAATAGTCTCCATTCCCACTTGAAATGTCGAAATCCCATACTGGACCCATACGCATGAGTTCATTTTTATCTTTGTAAATATACACGGATGAATAGCCAACATCGACTTGCTTAAAGAGTTCAGAAATGATGAAATAATCGATGAACTGGTTCATATCCATGTAGGATTCATAAGTACCTTGTCCGATGGATTGGATAAAGGTATTTAAGGTATTCTTAATGAATTGAACTTTACCTTCAACTTGAGTCGCAGTGAGTTCATCCATATCTGGCGATTTAATGACATAGTTGTAATCATCGACTTTCACCCAGTTGAGATTTTCTTCGCCTTCTTGCCAAATACGGTCATTGGATTCCATTTCAATTAAGAATCCACCATCCGCATCCACCGATTCATCGATGTTTAAACGATTCTTATCCACTTCTACTTGTTCTGTTAATAGATATAATCCATTATAATTGCCATTGATATAAAGCTGTACAAAACGGTTTTCCAACGTGTATTCAATATCTAATAAAGTTGCGAAATATTGTGCTAAGTAATTTCTAATCAAAGATTTATCGTTGTATTCAGCCAATAGCACATAATCTTTGGCGGGACGCATACCCAACAAACTTTGTCTTTCTGTGAATTTGATTCGATATGGTTTTTTAGGGAAATCCCAAGTGGAGTTTCCTCTACCTTTGATGCCCATCGTTAGATTCTCTTGGTCGAATGCATCGACATCAGAGTCTAGTCGAACTGAACCTTGAACATAGGTATCTTTTGAGGTGATACTTTGATTGTTTTCGGTTTGAATGTATAAATCGGTTGTGATTGAACTGAGGGCGTAGGTAACTTCTTTTTCGCCAGTGACGACTGTAAATCCTTTGGTCATCTTGACCGATAACACATCGGTGATGCCTTTGAAAGAATATTTGATTGGTAAAACGAACCCAATGGGCTCATCATTTAAAAACCATTCTAGATTAAAATCTTCATATACAGTTGGTAAAGCAAAATCGGCAGTGATTTGTGTTGGTACTTCATCTAGGACCAACGCTTTGGTTTCTTCAGGGGGCGTACAACCCGCCAATCCAACCAAAAATGTGATGCCCAAAATCAAAATCCAAAATCGTTTCATATGACATACCTCAATATCATTATAACATAGCGTTTATTGATGACAAAAAGGAAACTAAATGGCTTAGTTTCCTAAAAGAATAGCTCTGACTGGTGAAGCATCTAAACCGCGTAGTTTGAGTGGTAAAGCAATCAAGGTGTAAGACCCACTACGGATGTTTGCTAGACGAAGTCCTTCCAAAATGATGATATTTTTAGACATCAATGCTTTGTGGGTAGGATGACCTGTTTGGCTTCTTTCAATACCTAACGCATCGATGCCGACGCCTTTGATGCCAATTTCTGCTAAATAGTTCGCTGCAGATTCACCAACGAATACAAAGTTAGGATTGAAACCTTCGTCTTGAGAATTTCTGGTTTTAAAGATCACAAAATCGTTCTTATGTATGGCTAAATTCACTAAATTTTCTTTCGTAATGGTTTCTAATACATAGGATAAATCAAATACACGAGCTTCACTGATGTAGTGGTCTAGTTTGGCTTCACTGCTGGTGTCTCCACCATCGATCATGTGTAAATTGAAGTCCACATGGGTACCACTGTGGACATTCATCGTCACGTCTGTTTCATAGTGGCTTTGATCTTTAAAGTTCGCTACATTTTTGAAGGTTGGCTTTTTGGAAGGTAAATCCTTATAAACCGGCATATCTGGATGGATTTCCATCGAAATATCGTAGATTTTCATTTAAATCAATTCTCCTGTCATTTCATATATGAGGTCATAAAGTTCTTGATGGTTCTTGTATATGCGAAGTGGGATTTGTTTGTTAACGATATCTTGTTTAACTTGATCAATGAATTGCCATGAAAGCTCAATTTCATCCCAACGGGTGAAAAGGGATTTGCTGTGTTTGGTCATGTCTAAGATGAGTTTTTCATAGGCTTCTGGTAAGTTACCTACCGCGTTACATGCAACACAATAATCCAAGTCCACTTCTTCAACGGCATTTCGTAACCCTGGTACTTTAGAGTTCAAGGTCAAACTAATGCCATCTTGAGGGGCTATTTTGATATAAAGCTTATTGGTGAATAATGGCAAATCCCATTTATGTTGTTCGGATGTTTCTTCAAATTCAATGATGATGACCGATTCTTTTTGTTCTAAAGCTTTCCCTGTCAATAAGTAGAAGGGTACCCCTTTAAATCGCGGGGTATCGACGAAGGCTTTTGCGGCATGGAGATGCCATCGACGCCGAGGTGATAATGGACGTTGAATGCCGGGATCCACGATTTTTTCTCGACGAACTGCATCGCCGCGGTAGCGGTGTCGAAACCGGTGGCCAGCGGGATCGCGACGATGAAGCCGAGCAGCGCGCCGAGCAGCGCCAGCATGCGTGCCAGCGGCGCATTGCGGTCGGATCCGGTGGCGAGCACCGCGATCCCGGCGACGATCGGGACCCAGATAACGAGAGAGAGGATTTCCTGTCCGAACATCGCTGTGCTTGTTAGTTGAGCCGCAGGAACCACCAGGTAACCAGGGAGAACACCCCGATCAGCATGGCGAAGGCATAGTGATAGATGTAGCCCGACTGCAGTACCCTGGCGAGACGGGAGACACGTTCGACAAGACGCGCGGAGCCATTGACGATGAGGCCGTCGATCACGCCCTGGTCACCGCCGCGCCACAGCCCGGTGCCGAGCATCCGCGCGCCCTTGGCAAACATCCAGCCGTAGAGTTCGTCGAACCAGTATTTGTTGACCAGCAGCCGGTAGAGGAACTGGAAGCGCCGCGCGAGCGCCGCCGGAATGTCCGGACGCTTGAGGTAGAAGAACGCGGACAGCGCCACGCCCGCGGCCGCAAGCCAGAACGGCAGCGTCATCACTGCATGCAGCCCCATCGCCCACGGGCCGTGGAATTCCCGGTTGAGCTCGTTCATCACCGGGTGGCGGTCGGCGACATAGATTGACTTGCCGAAGAACTCGCCGAACAGCATCGGCTCGATAGTCATGTAGCCGATTGCCAGCGAAGGCAGCGCCAGCGCCAGCAGCGGGCCGGTGATCACCCAGGGGGTTTCATGCGGGGTGCCGCCGTGACCATGGTGGTCGTCGTGGTGCGCATCGGGCTCGTTGCCGTGCGCGTGTCCCTGCCGGAAGCGTTCCTTGCCGTGGAACACCAGGAAATACATGCGGAAGGAATAGAACGCGGTGACGAATACACCGGCCACCACCGCCACGTAAGCGAAACCGGAACCCGGCAGGTGCGACAGTCTCGCCGCCTCGATGATGGTCTCCTTCGAGTAGAAACCCGACAGGAAAGGCGTGCCGATCAGCGCCAGCGACCCGACCAGCGAGGTGATCCAGGTGATCGGCATGTGTTTCTTCAGGCCGCCCATGTAGCGGATGTCCTGATTGTGGTGCATGGCGATGATGACCGAGCCCGCGGCGAGAAACAGCAGCGCCTTGAAGAAGGCGTGGGTCATCAGGTGGAATACCGCGACCGAGTAGGCCGAGGCGCCAAGCGCGACCGTCATGTAACCCAACTGGGACAGCGTCGAGTACGCCACCACCCGCTTGATGTCATTCTGCACGATGCCGAGCAAACCCATGAACAGCGCGGTGATCGCGCCGATCACCATCATGAAGGAGAGCGCCACGTCGGACAGTTCGAAAAGCGGCGACATGCGCGCGACCATGAAGATGCCGGCGGTGACCATGGTCGCCGCGTGAATCAACGCGGAAATCGGCGTCGGACCTTCCATCGAGTCGGGCAGCCAGACGTGCAACGGGAATTGCGCCGACTTGCCCATCGCGCCGATGAACAGCAGGATGCCGATGACGGTCATCAGCAGCCACGGCGTGCCGGGCAATAACGTAATGGTCGTGTCGGCGAGCGCAGGCGCGCGGACGAACACGGTGGCGTAGTCGAGCGTGCCGAAATACGCCAGCACCAGACCGATGCCGAGGATGAAGCCGAAGTCGCCCACGCGGTTGACCAGGAAGGCCTTGAGGCCGGCGTAGATCGCACTTTCCTTGGTGTACCAGAAACCGATCAGCAGATAGGACACCAGCCCGACCGCCTCCCAGCCGAAGAACAGCTGGAGGAAGTTGTTGCTCATCACCAGCATGAGCATCGAGAAGGTGAACAGCGAGATGTAGCTGAAGAAGCGCTGATAACCGGGGTCGTCGCGCATGTAGCCGATGGTGTAGACGTGCACCATCAGCGACACGAAGGTGACGACGAGCATCATCATCGCCGAGAGCGGATCGATCAGGAAACCGACCTCGAAGCGCAGGTTGCCCAGCGCCATCCAGGTGTAGACCGAGCCGTTGAATGTGTTGCCGATGAGCACATCCTGGAACACCACCCACGAGGCGATGAACGATATCGCCACGCCGGCGAGGGCGACGACATGGGCACCCCTACGCCCGATGAGCCTGCCGAAAAGGCCCGCGACGATCGCCCCGAAAAGCGGCGCCAGCGGCACGATCAGATAAAGCATCTGCATATCCATGCGTCAGCCTTTCAGTTGGTCGAGGTCATCGACGTTGATCGTGTGCAGACTACGGAACAGCACCACAAGAATCGCCAGGCCGATCGCAGATTCGGCCGCGGCAACGGTAAGAATGAAGAACACGAATACCTGGCCGTGGATGTCGCCCAGATAATGCGAGAACGCGATGAAATTCATGTTCACCGCGAGCAGCATGAGTTCGATCGCCATCAGCAGGATGATGACGTTCTTGCGGTTGAGGAAGATGCCCAGCACGCTGATGGCAAACAGGATGCCGCCCAGCACCAGGTAATGCGACAAGGAAATCATGCGCCCTCCCCCCCCGAATCCGGGCTGCCGGGCCCTGACCCCTTCTTTTCGGCCTGCATTTTCACGATACGCAGGCGATCGCCGCGCCTGACTCTCACCTGCTCGGCGGGGTCGATGTACTTGCTGTCCTTGCGGCGGCGCAACGTCAGCGCAATCGCCGCGACAATCGCCACCAGCAGGATCACCGCCGCCAGTTCGAATGCATAGACATAATCGGTGTACAGCAGGCGGCCGAGTTCCTTGGTGTTGCTGTAATCGGCAGCATGGCGCGCCGGCACGCCGGTCACGTCCAGCCCGAAGTGGCGGCCACCCAGAATCAGCGCCATCTCGATCATCAGAAGCACTGCGACGAAACCGGCGAGCGGCAGGTAATCCCAGAACCCCTCGCGCAGCTTGTCTAGGTTGATATCGAGCATCATCACCACGAACAGGAACAGCACCATCACCGCTCCGACGTAGACCAGCACCAGGGTGATGGCGAGAAATTCTGCTTCCAGCAGCATCCACAGGCCCGCTGCGGTGAAGAAGGCCAGTACCAGAAACAGCGCGGCATGCACCGGGTTGCGCGCGGTGATCACGCGCAATCCTGCAAACACCAGGATGGCGGCAAAGAAATAGAAAATCGAGGTCGTATAGCTCATATTTTTGGTTATCAATGCTCGACGTCAGCGATACTGCGCGTCGGCCGCACGGTCCTGCGCGATCTGCTCCTCGTACTGGTCGCCGATTGCGAGCAGCATGGGTTTGGTGTAGATGAGATCGCCACGTTTTTCACCGTGGTATTCGAGGATGCGAGTCTCGACGATGGAATCGACCGGGCAGGATTCCTCGCAGAATCCGCAGAAGATGCACTTGGTGAGGTCGATGTCGTAGCGCGTGGTGCGGCGGGTGCCATCATCGCGTTTTTCCGATTCGATGGTAATGGCAAGCGCCGGGCATACCGCTTCGCACAGCTTGCAGGCAATGCAGCGCTCCTCGCCGTTGGGATAGCGACGGAGTGCATGCAGCCCACGGAAGCGCGGCGACTGGGGAGTCTTCTCCTCCGGGTACTGTACCGTGATCTTGCGCGCGAACATGTGGCGCCCGGTGAGCATCATGCCGCGCAGAAGCTCGATCAGGAACAGGCTGCCGAAGAAATGGAAAATCCGTCGCATGGCGTGCTCAGTGGAAAAGGTGGCCATACTGCGTCTGCATCATTCCGCTGACCAGGACGATCCAGACGATGGTAACGGGAATGAAGACCTTCCAGCCCAGGCGCATGATCTGGTCATAGCGATAGCGCGGGAAGGTGGCGCGGAACCACAGGAACAGGAACAGCACGAAGCCGGTCTTGAGCAGCCACCAGACGATGCCGTCGGGCAGGACGTTCACCGGAGAGAGCCACCCGCCGAGGAACATCAGCGTGGTCAGCGCGGCGACCAGGATCATGTTGGCATATTCGGCGAGGAAGAACACGGCGAATGCCATGCCGGAATATTCCACATGGAAGCCGGCGACGATCTCGGATTCGCCTTCGGCGACGTCGAACGGCGCGCGGTTGGTCTCGGCGACACCGGCGACCAGATACACCACGAACAACGGAAGCAGCGGCCAGATATACCATTGCTGCCACCCCCCCGCCTGGGCACGGACGATGTCCACGAGATTCAACGACTGCGCCGCCAGCAGCACGCCGACCAGCGCAAAGCCCATGGCGATCTCGTAGGAGATGATCTGGGCCGCCGAACGCATGGCGCCGAGGAAGGCATACTTGGAGTTGGATGCCCAACCCGCGATGATGACGCCGTAGACACCCATCGAGGTGACCGCCATCACATACAGCAGCCCGGCATCGATGTTGGCGACCACCAGGGTATCGGTGAACGGAATCACCGCCCACGCCGCAAGCGCCGGCGCAATGGCGAGGATGGGGCCGAGGATGAAAAGGCCGCGGCTGGCGCCGGAAGGAATGATGATTTCCTTCATCAGCAGCTTCACGGCGTCGGCAATCGGCTGCAGCAACCCCTGGAAACCCACGCGGTTGGGGCCGATCCGAACCTGCATCCAGCCGATGACCTTCCTCTCCGCGTAGGTGAGATAGGCCACGCCCAGCATCAGCGGAATCACCAGCGCCACGATCTTGAGCAGCGCCCACACGACGGCTTGTACGGCAGCCCAGTCAACGTACAGGTTTCCCATCAGACCGGCTCCGCCGTGATCGCGCCGAACATCGGCCCGAGCGCGGCCGTCAGCGGGTGGCCGCTTGGAATGCGAACGCAGTCATCGGGCAGCAGGTCATCACGCTGCACCTTCAGCGTCAGGGCGCCGGCAGTCTGACGCACCGAGACACGGCCGTTCTCCTCCAGGCCCAGCTTCCCGATCAGACGGCTGTGCATGCGGGCCACGGGCAGCGCCGCGTCGAGGGTCATCTGCAGCGACGGCGATCGACGCACCACGGCATCGGTCTGATAGATCGGCACTTCGGCGACGCGCTCCAGTCCCTTGCCTGCGTGTGGCAGCGCCACCGGCACGGCGCCAACCTCGTTGCTGAGGAAAGCCTGCACCGAACCGGTGGGCGTTTCTCCCAGCGCATCGCGCAAGACGTCCCGTGAATCGTTGTGATCGAATCCTGACAGACCCAGCAGATTGCCCAGCACGCGCAGCACCTTCCAGGCCGGGCGCGTATCGCCAAGCGGCTTGACCACGGCAGTGAAGCTTTGCACGCGGCCCTCGGTATTGATGAAGGTGCCCGAAGTCTCAGTCCAGGGCGCGATCGGCAACAATACATCGGCGTAGTCGAGCGATTTCCCCTTGTACGGCGACATCACCACGACGAACTCTGCCGCGTCGATACTGGCCATCGCGGCCACCGGGTCATGGGTGTCGAGTTCGGCTTCGACACCCAGCAGAAGATAGGCACGCAGCGGCTTTGCCAGCATCTGCTGCGCGTTCAGGCCCTTGATGGCGGGCTGGCCCAGGGCGCCATGCGCCGGAACCGCGCCGACCGCCACCGCGCCAACGCTGTTGGCCGCCTCGCCGAGGACACCGAAGCTCGCGCCCGCAAGCTTCGCCACTTCCTGCGCCAGGGCGTGAATCTGCGAATAGCTGGGATGGTGCTGCGCCATGTTGCCGAGGAAGACCGCGCGCGCTTCTGCACCCGAAGCGCCCTGGCCGCCACCCGAAATGCTCTCGGCCATCCTGCGCGCGGCGTCGTCGGCGATGCCGTGTGCGGCGATATCGGGGACCGGCAGGTTTTTCAGTTCGGCCAGCGCGCGGCACACGCCCGCCAGGGTGCCGGCGAGCTGGGAAGGCGCGACGATGCGCTTGGCGTGCACCTTGCCGAGAAACTCGTCATCCGCCGCGTTGATGAGATTGAGCTGTCCGTTCCAGCGCACCGATTCGCGGATACGGTGCGCCATCAGCGGATGATCCTTGCGCAGATTCGAGCCCACCACCAGCATACGGTTGAGCCGTGACATGTAAGTCACCGGCATACCCAGCCAGAAGCCCCCGTGAGCCGTGTCGTCGAGCGAGAAATCCGACTGCCGCAGGCGGTGGTCGACGTTGCCGCTGCCCAGGCCGCGCATCAGTTTCTGCAGCAGGAAGAGCTCCTCCGCCGGCCGATACGGCGTCGACAGTGCGCCGATCTCCCCGGCCAGGATCGCCTTCAATTTGTTCGCCACAAACTCGAGCGCAGCCTGCCAGGTGGTCTCGACCCACTGGCCGTCGTGCTTGACCATCGGCTGGGTCAGGCGCTCGGCCGTGTTGAGGCCTTCGTAGGAGAAGCGGTCACGGTCCGCCAGCCAGCACTCGTTGACATCCTCGTTCTCGCGCGGCAGCACACGTATCACCTTGTTGTCCTTGACCTGGACTTCTAGGTTGGAGCCGAGGCTGTCGTGCGGGCTGATCGAGGGGCGGCGCGACAATTCCCAGGAGCGCGCGGTGTAGCGGAAGGGCTTGCTGGTCAGCGCGCCGACCGGGCACAGGTCGATGACGTTGCCTGACAGCTCGGACGCCACCTGGCTTTCCAGAAACGGCATCACCTCGGCATGCTCGCCGCGACTGGCCATGCCGAGTTCCATCACACCGCCGATTTCCTGGCCGAAACGTATGCAGCGGGTGCAGTGGATGCAGCGCGTCATGTCGGTGGCGATCAGCGGACCGAGATTTTTTTCGCGTACCACGCGCTTCATTTCATGGTAGCGCGACGACGAACCGCCGTAGCCCACTGCCAGATCCTGCAGCGTGCACTCGCCGCCCTGGTCGCAGATCGGGCAATCGAGTGGATGGTTGATAAGCAGAAATTCCATCACGCTTTTCTGCGCGTCGATCGCGTACTCAGAGCGCGTGTGAACCTTCATTCCGTCGGTCACCGGCGTGGCGCAGGCGGGCAGCGGCTTCGGCGCCTTCTCCACCTGAACCAGGCACATCCGGCAGTTGGCAGCGATGGAGAGTTTCTTGTGATAACAGAAATGCGGAATCGTGATGCCGGCCTGGTTCGCCGCATCCATGATGGTGTCTCCGCTTTCGACTTGCACCGACTTGCCGTCGATTTCGATGTTCAAGGTAGCCATCTGATCACACCATGCAACGCTTGTGTTCGACGTGGTACGCGAACTCATCGCCGAAATGTTTGAGGAAGCTCTGCACCGGCATCGCTGCCGCATCGCCCAGCGCACAGATCGTGTGGCCGGCGATATTTCCCGCCACGCTGTTGAGCAGATCCATGTCTTCCGGCCGCCCCTGGCCGTGCTCGATGCGATGGATCACCCGGTACATCCATCCGGTGCCTTCGCGGCACGGTGTGCACTGGCCACACGATTCCTCGAAATAGAAATAGGACAGCCGTTCCAGTGCGCGCACCATGCACACCGTTTCGTCCATCACGATGACTGCACCTGACCCCAGCATGGACCCCGCCTTGGCGATGGAGTCGAAATCCAGGGTGCAGTCCATCATGATGTCGGCCGGCAGCACAGGCGCGGATGATCCGCCCGGGATCACTGCTTTCAATTTGTGACCGTCGCGCACCCCTCCCGCCATCGCGAGCAGTTCAGAAAACGGCGTACCGAGCGGCACTTCGAAGTTGCCCGGCTTGTTGACGTGGCCCGAGACCGAGAAGAGCTTCGACCCGCCGTTATTGGGCTTGCCGAGTTCCAGGAAGGCCTGCCCCCCATGCTGCATGATCCATGGCACCGAGGCGAGTGTCTCGGTGTTGTTGATCGTTGTCGGTTTGCCGTACAGACCGAAGCTGGCCGGAAACGGCGGCTTGAAGCGCGGCTGGCCCTTCTTGCCCTCAATCGATTCCAGCAGCGCCGTTTCCTCGCCGCAGATGTAGGCGCCATAGCCGTGGTGCGCGTGCAGCTGAAAGCTGAAATCGGTGCCGAACAGGTTGTCGCCAAGGTAGCCGGCCTCGCGCGCGTCCTTCAACGCACGCTCGAAGGTTTCATAGACCTCGAAGATTTCGCCGTGGATGTAGTTGTAGCCCGTCCGCGCGCCCAGCACGTAGCCTGCGATCGCCATCCCCTCGATCAGCTGGTGCGGGTTGTAGCGCAGGATGTCGCGGTCCTTGAAAGTGCCCGGCTCGCCCTCGTCGCTGTTGCAGACGATGTACTTGTCGCCCGGGAACGCACGCGGCATGAAGCTCCACTTGAGCCCGGTCGGAAAACCCGCCCCCCCCCGCCCGCGCAGCGCGCTGGTCTTGAGTTCGGCGATGATGTCGTCACCTTGCACCTTCTCGGTGACGATGCGGCGCAATGCCTGGTAGCCGCCGTTCGCGACATAGGTCGCGAGCGATGCCGGGTCGTCGAGCGCCTGCGTCCAGCTGCAGACCTGCGGTGTCGGCTTCAGCAAACTCATTTCAGCTTGTCCAGCAACTCGTCGACCTGCTCTGGCGTCAGGTGAGTATGCATCGTGTGGTTGTTGTGCAGACACAGCGGCGAATCGCCACAGGCGCCCATGCACTCGCCTTCCTTCAGCGTGAAGCGTCCGTCCTCGGTGGTCTCGCCAAAGTCGATTCCGAGCCTTTCCCTGAGACGCTCCGCAACCTCGTTCGCCCCCCTCAGCATGCACGGAAGATTGGTGCACAAGGTGATCTTGTGACGCCCCACCGGCTGGGTGTCGTACATGTTGTAGAACGTGGCAACCTCATATGCGGCGATCGCCGGCATCTCGAGATAGTCCGCGACGTATTCGATGAGATCGGGCTTGAGCCAGCCGCGTTCGGTTTGCGCGATGCGCAGCGCAGCCATCACCGCCGACTGCTTCTGGTCCGGTGGGTATTTGGCAATCTCAGCATCGATCAACGCGAGGGATTCAGCACTCAGCCGCAGGTTGTTCAAATCAGGGTTGGCCATCAACGGTCGATCTCTCCGAAAACGATATCCTGCGTGCCGATGATGGCAACGACGTCGGCGATCATATGTCCGCGGCTCATCTCATCGAGTGCCGCCAGATGGGCATAGCCCGGCGCACGGATTTTCAGGCGATAAGGCTTGTTGGCCCCGTCCGACACCAGGTAGATCCCGAACTCGCCCTTGGGGTGTTCGACTGCCGCATAGGCCTCACCCTCCGGCACGTGCATGCCCTCGGAGAAGAGCTTGAAGTGGTGGATCAGCTCTTCCATGTTCTGCTTCATGTCGATCCGCGGCGGCGGCGCGACCTTGTGGTTGGCGGTGACGACCGGGCCGGGGTTCTTGCGCAGCCAGTCGATGCACTGCTGGATGATGCGGTTGGACTGGCGCATTTCCTCGACGCGCACCAGGTAGCGGTCGTAGCAGTCGCCATTGGTGCCGACCGGGATGTCGAAATCCATGCGGTCGTAGACTTCGTAGGGCTGCTTCTTGCGCAGGTCCCATTCGATGCCCGAGCCGCGCAGCATCGGTCCGGTGAAACCCAGCGCCTGGGCACGCTCGGGCGACACCACGCCGATGCCGACGGTACGCTGCTTCCAGATGCGGTTTTCGGTCAGCAGCGTTTCGTAGTCGTCGACGTAGCCCGGGAAACGCTTGGTGAAATCTTCGATGAAATCGAGTAACGACCCCTGCCGGTTGGCGTTCATCGATTTCATCGTCCGCTCGCTGCGGGTGTGCTGTGCCTGGTACTGCGGCATCGTGTCCGGCAGATCGCGATAGACGCCGCCGGGCCGGTAGTAGGCGGCATGCATGCGTGCGCCGGACACCGCCTCGTAGACGTCCATCAGGTCCTCGCGCTCGCGAAAGGCGTACAGGAAAACTGTCATCGCGCCGACGTCGAGTGCGTGCGCGCCGAGCCACAGCAGGTGATTGAGGATGCGCGTGATCTCGTCGAACATCACGCGGATGTATTGCGCGCGCTCGGGCACCTCGATGCCAAGAAGCTTCTCGATCGCCATCACGTAGGCATGCTCGTTGACCATCATCGACACATAGTCGAGCCGGTCCATGTAGGGCACCGACTGCAGATAGGTCTTGTGCTCGGCGAGCTTCTCGGTCGCGCGGTGCAGCAGGCCGATGTGCGGATCGGCGCGCTGGATCACCTCGCCGTCGAGTTCGAGCACCAGGCGCAGCACGCCGTGTGCGGCCGGATGCTGCGGCCCGAAATTCATCGTGTAATTGCGTATTTCGCCCATGTCAGCGCCCTTCCCCGTAGCTCTCGTCACGCACGATGCGCGGGGTGACTTCGCGCGGTGCAATCGAAACCGGCTGATAGATCACTCGCTGCTGGGTTGGGTCGTAGCGCATCTCGACGTTGCCGGAGAGAGGGAAGTCCTTGCGGAAAGGATGGCCGATGAACCCGTAGTCGGTGAGAATGCGGCGCAGGTCGGGGTGCCCCTCGAACACGATGCCGTACAGATCGAAGGCTTCGCGCTCAAACCAGTTGGCGGACGGCCAGAGATCGACCATCGTGGCCACCACCGGCAGGTTGTCGTCGGGGCAGGACACGCGCACCCGTACGCGCTGGTTGCTTGAAACAGACAGCAGATGCACCACCACGGCAAAACGCGCGCCTTCCCAGGCGCCATTTCCGTAGTCGGAGTAATCGATGCCGCACAGATCGATCAGTTGCTCGAAGCGACAATCCGGATGATCGCGAAGCGCACGCATTGCCGATGCATAGTGTTGCGGCTTGATGACCAGCGTCAGCTCTCCCAGGCGGACAAAAGACTGCACCAGTGCATCGCCGAGCGTTTTTTCAAGGGACAAAGAAAGGGCGTCCAAAGTCTGGGGCATGAGGGATTAACGGGCGATGGTATTGGTGCGGCGAATCTTGTTCTGCAGTTGGATGATGCCGAACAACAGCGCTTCCGCAGTGGGCGGACAGCCCGGTACGTAGATATCGACCGGCACGATGCGGTCGCACCCGCGCACCACCGAATACGAATAGTGGTAGTAACCGCCGCCGTTGGCACACGATCCCATTGAAATCACCCAACGGGGTTCGGCCATCTGGTCGTAGACCTTGCGCAACGCGGGCGCCATCTTGTTGCATAGCGTGCCCGCCACGATCATCACATCCGATTGTCTGGGGCTCGGGCGAAACACGATGCCAAAGCGGTCGAGATCGTAGCGCGCGGCGCCGGCCTGCATCATCTCCACCGCGCAGCATGCCAAGCCAAAGGTCATCGGCCACATCGATCCGGTGCGCATGTAGTTGATGAGCTGGTCGGCCTTGGTGGTGACGAAGCCTTGCTCGAGGACGCCTTCGATGCTCATGCGCCCCCCCTAGCCCAGCGGCTCGCTCGCGCCCGCTCCACAAGCCTCAGCGACGAACCCGCCCCTCGTGCGTCGCGGGCAGGCCTTTTCGCCGGGTCGATCCCCCCTGCCGCGGGGCCCCTCGCCCAGCAGCTCAAAAGCCTCACTCCCACTCCAGCGCCCCCTTCATCCATTCGTAGATGAATCCGACCACCAGGATGCCGAGAAAGACCATCATGGAAACGAAGCCGGCCAAACCGATTTCCTCGAGCACGATGGCCCAGGGGAAAAGAAAGGCGATTTCCAGATCGAACAGGATGAACAGGATGGCAACGAGGTAGTAGCGCACGTCGAATTTCATGCGCGCGTCCTCAAACGCCTCGAAGCCACATTCGTAGGGAGAGAGTTTTTCGCTATCGGGACGGTGCGGTGCCAGCAGGCCACCTGCAATGATGGGGCCGATCCCAAACGCCAGCCCGACCAGAATGAACAACAGAATGGGGAGGTAATTCTCCAGCACCGGATTCCACCACTAAGCCCACATGGGCTGATGAGTAACTATGGCTCGAAGTTTATTAGTGCGAAGCGTCTACTGTCAAGCAAAAAATTGGCACATTTTTATTTAAAATCAACAGCTTATCCAATAGCGCACACTAATGAACCAATCAGGAAATTTGATGATGGAAATTGCTGGATTCGAATCACCAGAATCCACGCGGGTTTGCTGGGAGTTGCTGCTTGACTCCCTCATGCCGCATCGCCGAACCCAAGCAACCACGCGGGTTTTCGAGCAGATTACCTGCAATTCGTGCCCGCCGGCAAATGGCTGACGAAGCAAGCATCCGGCGTTTTTCAGGGGCGCCGAATGCATTTTCATGCGCGTACATGGCAGATCGTCATCGCCGGATGATACGCGTTGTTTTGTTCGTTGGTGCCGACGGCGAGACTCGAACTCGCACGACTTGCGTCACTACCCCCTCAAGATAGCGTGTCTACCAATTCCACCACGTCGGCCAATAGGCTGGTGCCCAATGCGTACTGCTGATTTATTGCGGAATGTCTCCCGCTTTCGAGCCACTGTTCTGGCCCGGAACCTGAGCGGGCGCAGCAGGCTGTGCGGCCTTCGCCGGTACCGCCGTACGTTCGATCACGCTGGCGGGTTTGTGCTGCTGAAGCCCGAAATACGCCAGGCCCAGGCTGGTCAGAAAGAACAGCGACGCGAGAACCGCCGTGCTGCGACTCAGAAAATTGGCCGAGCCCGTAGCCCCGAACAGACTGCCCGA
Source organism: Thiobacillus sp. (assembly GCA_024709685.1). GTDB lineage: Bacteria > Pseudomonadota > Gammaproteobacteria > Burkholderiales > Thiobacillaceae > Thiobacillus. The sequence goes on along the minus strand of JANJWF010000101.1, from coordinate 13,682 downwards.
CGATCCGCTGCCGAAGGCTGCACCCATGTCGGCACCCTTGCCATGCTGCAACAGCACCAGCGCGATGACTGCTATGGCGACGATAATGTGAACGACCCAGACCAGTGTTTCCATGATTTGCTCTTACTTGGCTGCGGCCCGGCAGATTGCGATGAACTCATCGGCGACCAGGGAAGCACCGCCAATCAGACCGCCATCGATATCCGGCTGAGCCATCAATTCTGCCGCATTCGCTGCTTTTACGCTACCCCCGTACTGGATCACCAAGCCGTCTGCGACGCCCGCATCGAGGGCGGCGATCTTGCCGCGAATGAAGGCATGCACGGCCTGCGCCTGCTCGGGGCTGGCGGTCTTGCCAGTGCCGATCGCCCACACGGGTTCGTAGGCGATCACCGCCTTGGCCAGCGACGTCACGCCAGTGGCCTTGATCACGGCGTCAAGCTGGCGCGCGACGATCGCTTCGGTCACGCCCGACTCGCGCTCAGCCAGCGACTCGCCCACGCACAGGATGGGTGTCAGGCCGGCCGCCTGTGCAGCCATGTACTTCTTGGCCACCAGTTCATCGGATTCACCGTACAGGCTACGCCGCTCGGAATGCCCGACGATCACGTAGCTGCAGCCGAAATCAAGCAGCATGGACGCGGACACTTCGCCGGTAAACGCGCCCTTGGCCTGCTCGGACACGTTCTGCGCGCCCCAGGCAATCGAGGAGCCGGCGAGCGCGGCCTGCACCTGCGCCAGATAAGGGAAAGGCACGCACACGGCGGCATCGATTCCAGCCAAAGCAGGTTTGATTGCAGCCAGCAGCGCGGCGTTTTCAGCCAGGCTGCCATGCATTTTCCAGTTTCCGGCTACGAGCTTCTTGCGCATGGGAGTCCGCCAAACAAAAGTCCGCGATGGTAAGCGCAACGCGCCGCACGGTCAACCGCCGCCGCCGTTGCAGGCAAATGGAGGTCAGCCGAAGCGGCCAGTGATGTAGTCTTCCGTCTGCTTCTTGGCCGGCCGCATGAAGATGGTGGCGGTTTCGTTGAACTCGACCAGCTCGCCCAGGTACATGAAGGCAGTGAAGTCTGAAATCCGAGCGGCCTGCTGCATGTTGTGGGTGACGATGGCGATGGTGTAGTCGCTTTTGAGTTCGTTGATGAGTTCTTCGATCTTGGCGGTCGAAATCGGATCCAGCGCCGAGGTCGGCTCGTCAAGCAACACGATTTCGGGCTTGACCGCAACCGCGCGCGCGATGCACAGGCGCTGCTGCTGGCCGCCGGAGAGCGACAGGCCGCTCTGGTGCAATTTGTCCTTCACCTCGCTCCACAGCGCAGCCTTGTTGAGCGCCCATTCCACGCGATCGTCCATGGCGCTTCGCGACATGCGCTCATACAGCCGCACGCCGAAGGCAATGTTTTCATAGATCGTCATCGGAAACGGCGTCGGCTTCTGGAACACCATGCCTATCCTGGCACGCACCAGGTTCACGTCCTGGCCCTTGTCGAGCAGGTTCCTGCCGTGGAACAGGATCTGCCCTTCGGCGCGTTGCCCCGGGTAGAGGTCGTACATCCGGTTGAAGGTGCGCAGCAGGGTGGATTTGCCGCAACCCGACGGACCGATGAAGGCCGTCACCTTCTTGTGGGCGATATCCAGATTGACATTGTTGAGACCTTTGAAATCACCGTAATAAAAATCCAGATTGCGGACCTGCAAGGCTGCGTTTTCGCCGGTTGGCATGGCATGATCGGGCATCAGAAGCTCCGGTGAATTTAACGTTTGTCTTTGTTGCGGAAAATCACACGCACGCCGATGTTGACCGCCAGCACCAGGAAGGCGATCAGCAGCGCTCCACCCCAGGCGAGGTCAACCCAGTTGTCGTAAGGGCTCAGCGCAAACTGGTAGATCACGACTGGCAGGTTGCCCATCGGTTCCGCCATGTCGGTGTTGAGGAACTGGTTGTTCAGTGCGGTGAACAGCAGTGGCGCAGTCTCGCCGGTGATACGCGCCATCGCCAGCAGCACGCCGGTCACCACCCCCGACTTGACCGCGCGCAGCGTCACCTTGAGCGACACCTGCCAGCGCGGCGCGCCCACCGCAAAGGCGGCTTCGCGCAGGCTGGTCGGCACCAGCTTCAGCATGTTCTCCGTGGTGCGCACCACCACCGGAATGGCGATCAACGCCAGCGCCAGCGAGCCGGCCCAGCCCGAGAATCCGCCGGTGGTCGCCACAAACAGCGCGTACACGAACAGGCCGATGACGATGGACGGCGCCGACAGCATGATGTCGGTCATGAAACGGGTGAACGACGCGAACTTCGAAATTCGTCCGAACTCGGCCAGATAGATCCCGGCCAGAATGCCGACCGGCGTCGAGATCAGCATAGAAAACAGCAGAATGAGCCCGCTGCCGACGATGGCATTGCGCAGGCCGCCACCTTCGGAACCAGGCGCCGGCGTGTCCTGGGTGAACAGGTCCCAGCTCAGCGCAGCAAACCCCCTGGAAAACAGGGTCCACAAGATCCACAGCAGCGCAATCAGACCCAGACTCATCGCGAGCATGGAGAGGGTAATGCCGATGCGGTTGATCCAGATGCGGCGGGTGTACAGGCTCATCATGTTTTACAGCCCTTCGGAGCCCATGCTGCGGCTGATCAGCCAGCGCGAAATTGCCAGCACCACGAAAGTGATGATGAACAGCACCAGGCCCAGTGCAAACAGGGAAGCAATGTGCAGGCCGGGATCGGCCTCGCCGAACTCGTTTGCCAGGGTTGACGCAATCGATGTGCCGGGCGCGAACAGGCTGCCGTTGATGCGGTTGGCGTTGCCGATCACGAACGTGACCGCCATCGTCTCGCCAAGCGCGCGTCCCAGCCCCAGCATGATGCCGCCAATGACGCCGACGCGGGTATACGGCAGCACGACGTTTCGCGCCACCTCCCAAGTGGTGCAACCGACGCCGTAGGCCGACTCCTTCAGCACGTGCGGCACGGTTTCGAACACATCGCGCATCACCGACGCGATGAAAGGAATCACCATCAGGGCCAGCACGATGCCGGCGGTCAGGATGCCCACCCCGATGGGCGGACCGGAGAACAGGCCGCCGATGATGGCGACCTCCCCGAGCAGTTCCTGCAAGGGAGGCTGGACGTACTCGGCAAACAGCGGCGCGAACACGAAAAGTCCCCAGATGCCGTACACGATGGAAGGCACCCCCGCCAGCAGTTCGATCGCCGTACCCAATGGGCGGCGCAGCCAGAGCGGGCAGGTCTCGGTCAGAAACAAGGCAATCCCGAAGCTGATCGGCACCGCTATCAGCAACGCCAGCACGGACGTCACGACGGTTCCATAAATGGCTGCCAGCGCCCCGTACTGATCGTCCGGCACGCTCCAGACATTGGTCCACAGAAAGGCTGGGCCGAATTCCTTCAGGCTGGGCCAGGCCTCAAGGGCGAGCGACACCAGGATGCCCACCAGCGCTGCCAGGACGACAAAGGCAAAAAACTGGGTGGAATAATGAAAAAACTGGTCCTGCAACCGGAATTTTCGGACCTGCTGGGCATGCGGATCTTTTCCGGCGGACACACTGGGCTCGCTCACGATGGGGGTGCCTATCGGTTCGGTTTGTTATCTCCGAAAACAGCCCCAGGGGGCAGCCGCTTTCGAAGCTAGCCGGGCACAAGCACGCTGGCCCGGCGAGATCGAGTCATACCTTACTTGATGTTCTTCATTTCCGCTTCGACCATTTTCACGACGTTGGCCGGAAGCGCCACAAAGCCCAGTTCTTCAGCCATTTTCTGGCCGTTGTTCAGCGACCAGGTGAAGAAGTCCACCACGCCTTTCTGCCTGATGGGGTCTTTGCCTTTTTCATACGCGAGCACGTAGGTGGCCGTGGTGATCGGCCAGGCGTTCTTGTGGCTCTGGTCGAGCAGGTCAGGCGCCATGCCCTTCACCTTGAAATCGGCACCGGCGGCCGCGTCGGCAACCGATTGCCGGCTCGGCACGATGTAGTGGCCGGTGCGGTTTTTCAGTGCAATGAAGGTCATGTTGTTCTTCATCGCATCGGCAATATCCACATAGCCGATCGCGCCCTTGATCTTCTGCACGTTGGCCGCGACCCCTGGGTTGCCCTTGCCGCCGACGGCGTTGGCCGGCCAGTTCACCGTGTTGCCGGCGCCGACGTCCCGCTTGAACGCCATCGACTGTTTGGCGAGATAGTTGGTGAATGCATAGGTGGTGCCGGAACCGTCGGAACGGTGCGCCACGGTAATGGCCAGGTTCGGCAGCTTGACGCCGGGGTTCAGCCTGGCGATGGCAGGGTCGTTCCACTTGGTGATGGCGCCGCGGAAGATATCGGCGGCGGTGACGCCGTCCAGCTTGAGCTTGCCCGAGCCGATACCCGGAACGTTCGTCACGATGGTCACGCCCCCCATCACGGTCGGCACCTGCACCAGTTTCGCCGCATTCAGATCGGTTTCCTTGAGCGGCGCATCGGTGCCACCGAAATCGACCGTCTTGGCCTTGATCTGCTTGACGCCGCCCGACGAGCCGATGCCCTGGTAGTTGACCTTGTTGCCGGTCGCGCTCTGGTAGGCTTCGGCCCACTTTGTATAGATGGCATAGGGGAAGGTCGCGCCCGCACCGGTGATGTCAGCGGCCAGCACGCCAACCGAGAATGCCAGCCCGACGACCGCAGCCAGCGTGCCTTGAGCCAGTTTGTTGAAGGTGTACATGTAATATCTCCGGTAGTCGTTGACGTTGCCGCTGGGAAACGTCGCCATACTAGCGGGCAAATATTACAGATATATTTCAGCCGGGGAAATCACGCGCCTGCCGCCGCAGCCTTGACCGCAGCCGCGATGGTTTCAGCTGTGCGCCTGACCAGTTCGGCGTCGCGGCCCTCCACCATGACCCGGATCAGCGGCTCGGTCCCTGACGCACGCAGGACGATGCGTCCACTGCCGTTCAGGATGGCCTCCGCTTCAGCCACCGCTGCCCTGACCGCGGGCGCAGCGTCCAGCTTGAATCCCTTGGCTACCGGCACATTGATCATGACCTGGGGATAGGTCTCCAGATCAGCGGTGAACGCGTCCAACGTGTCACCCGTTTCGCGCAATGCGCGCAGCACCTGCAGCGCCGAGACAATGCCGTCACCCGTGGTGTGCTTGTCCAGGCAAAGGATGTGCCCCGAAGTTTCCCCTCCCAGGGTCCAGCCGTTGGCATGGAGACGCTCCAGCACATAGCGATCGCCCACCCTGGCGCGCTCGAATGGAACATGGATACGGCCGAGCGCGTGCTCGGTGCCTAGGTTGGTCATCAGCGTGCCGACCACGCCTCCCTTCATGTAGCCGCTCTGGATGCGATGGCGTGCAATGATGTAGACCAGCTGGTCGCCATCGTAAATCCGCCCCTCCGCATCAGCCATCATCAGGCGGTCGCCGTCGCCGTCGAGCGAAATACCGATATCCGCATGATGGAGGCGCACCGCTTCGGACAAAGCCAGGGTGTGGGTCGCCCCGCATTCGTCGTTGATATTGAAGCCATTCGGCTCATTGCCGATCGCGATCACCTCGGCGCCCAGTTCGTGCAGCACGTGCGGCGCGATGTGGTAAGTCGCGCCGTTTGCGCAGTCGACTACGATGCGCAACCCGCGCAGGTCGAGGTTGTTGGGGAAGGTGCTCTTGCAGAACTCGATGTAGCGCGCCGCCGCATCCTCGATCCGGCGGGCGCGTCCCAACTGGCGTGCCTCGACCGTCACGATCGGGCGGTCCAGCCTCGCCTCGATCGCCTGCTCGACACTGTCGGGCAGCTTCTGGCCGCTGGCGGAAAAGAATTTGATGCCGTTGTCCTCGAACGGATTGTGCGAAGCCGAGATCACCACGCCCGCCTGCAGGCGAAGCGCCCGCGTCAGGTACGCCACCGCGGGTGTCGGCATCGGCCCGGTCATCAGGACGTTCACCCCGGCCGCGGTAAAGCCGGCTTCCAGCATGTAACCGGAAATGCGGGTGTCCTTGCCGATCAGCACGGTCGGGTGCTGGTTCGGTGGCAGGCTGCCGCGATCCGCGACCAGTACCTGCCCGGCCGCATACCCGAGGTGCATCACGAACTCCGGCGTGATCGGTGACTCGCCCACCCTTCCGCGCACGCCGTCGGTGCCGAAATACTTACGTCCCATCCTGTTGTTCCTCCACTGCATTCCAGATGGCCAGCGCATCGCGCATGGCCGCAACATTGTGTACCCGGACCAGCCGTGCGCCGCGCGCCACTGCTGCCAGATGCGCCGCCACGCCGGCAAACTCGCGTTCCTCCACAGCGCGCCCGGTGAGGGTGCCCAGCATCGATTTGCGCGACAGCCCCGCCAGCACCGGCAACCCGAGTTCAGCGAGGCGATCCAGGTGCGCGAGCAGGGCCAGATTGTGTTCGAGTGCCTTGCCGAAGCCGAAACCGGGGTCGATCACCAGTCGCTCGCGGCCGATGCCCGCCGCTTCACACGCATCTGCCCTGCCCTGCAGGAACCGCTTCACCTCTTCAAGAACATCGACATAAGCGGGCGCATGCTGCATGGTCTGCGGCTCGCCCTGCATGTGCATCAGGCAGACCGCCGCATCAGAGGCTGCGACGGCTTCCAGGGCGCCTGGCGCACGCAACGCCGTCACATCGTTCACCATGACAGCACCCGCATCGAGCGCTGCCCGCATGACCTCGGGCTTCCTGGTATCGACCGAAACCACGCAACCGCGGCCTGCAAGCGCTCCGATCACCGGCAGCACGCGCCGCATTTCCTCGGCAGCAGGCACGGCGGCTGCGCCCGGGCGTGTCGATTCTCCCCCTACATCGAGGATGGCGGCGCCGTCCTCAAACAACTTGAGTGCATGCCGGATCGCAGCCTGGGAATCCAGGCAGCGCCCGCCATCGGAAAACGAATCCGGGGTGGCGTTGACGATCCCCATGACCAGCGGTCTTGCAAGCGAGAGCCGGTGCGAACCTGCGTGAAGGGCAAACATGAAAAAAACGGAGGGGCAAAAGCCCCTCCATTGTAATCGTTGATAGCGAGCCGGCGCTCAGGTTTCCTGCGCAGGCTGGGCGGTCGGCGCAGGCGCGCTGGGTTTGTCGCCTCCGCCCGCCGGTGGCTGCGGCGTGGCAGCCGGTTTCGGTGGACGCACCGGACGGCCCGCCATGATGTCGTCGATCTGGTCGGCGTCGATGGTTTCGTACTCCAGCAGGGCCGCCGTCATCGCCTCGACCTTGTCGCGGTTGTCGGTGAGGATCGTCTTCGCCAGCGCGTATTGTGCGTCCAGGATGCGGCGAATCTCGGCATCGACCTTCTGCATGGTGGCTTCGCTCATGTTCTTGTGGGTGGTCACCGAACGCCCCAGGAACACCTCGCCCTCGTTTTCGCCGTACACCATCGGTCCCAGGGCTTCGGACATGCCGTAGCGCGTCACCATGTCGCGCGCGATGCTGGTGGCGCGCTCGAAGTCATTGGAGGCACCGGTCGAGATACTGCCGACGAAGATTTCCTCCGCCACCCGCCCGCCGAATAGCATGCTGATCTGGTCCAGCATCTGGTCCTTGTACAGGCTGAAGCGGTCCATTTCCGGAAGTGACATGGTCACGCCCAAGGCCCGCCCACGCGGGATCACCGTCACCTTGTGCACCGGGTCGCAGCCCTTCAGGCTCATGCCGATCACGGCATGGCCGGACTCATGGTAGGCGGTCTTTTTCTTGTCCTCGGGTGTGATCACCATGGATTTGCGCTCGGCGCCCATGAGGATCTTGTCCTTGGCTTTCTCGAAATCATCCATGTCGACCAGACGCTTGTTGCCACGTGCGGCGAACAGGGCAGCCTCGTTGACCAGGTTGGCGAGATCGGCACCGGACATGCCGGGCGTGCCGCGCGCCAGGATGTCGGCCCGCACGTCAGGGGCAACCGGTACCTTGCGCATGTGCACCAGCAGAATCTGTTCGCGGCCGCGGATATCGGGCAGGCCCACCACGACTTGGCGGTCGAAGCGGCCCGGGCGCAACAGAGCCGGATCGAGCACGTCGGGACGGTTGGTCGCGGCGATGACGATGACGCCGGTGGTCGCCTCGAAGCCGTCCATTTCCACCAGCAGCTGGTTGAGGGTCTGCTCGCGTTCGTCGTTGCCGCCGCCCAGACCGGCGCCGCGCTGGCGACCGACCGCGTCGATCTCGTCGATGAAGATGATGCAGGGCGAATTCTTCTTCGCCTGCTCGAACATGTCACGCACGCGCGCGGCACCGACGCCGACGAACATTTCGACGAAATCCGAGCCGGAAATGCTGAAGAACGGTACCTTGGCTTCGCCTGCAATCGAGCGGGCCAGCAGGGTCTTGCCCGTCCCGGGCGGTCCCACCATCAGCACGCCACGCGGGATATGGCCGCCCAGCTTCTGGAATTTGGACGGGTCTTTCAGGAAATCCACCAGTTCGGCCACGTCTTCCTTGGCCTCGTCGCAGCCCGCCACGTCGGCAAAGGTCACCGGGTTGGCATTTTCGTCTAGCAGGCGGGCCCGGCTCTTGCCGAATGAGAACGCACCGCCCCGGCCGCCACCCTGCATCTGGCGCATGAAGAAGATCCATACGCCGATCAGCAGCAGCATGGGGAACCAGGAAATGAACAGGCTCATCAGGAACGAAGGCTGCTCTTCCGGCTTGGCCTCGACCGAAACGCCGTTCTTCAGCAGGTCGGAAACCATCCACGGGTCGCTCGGCGCGTAGCTGGTGAAGCGCTGGCCGTCGCTGCGCTCGCCCTTCAGCACATTGCCCTCGATCACCACCTTGGAGATCTGCTGCTGGCGCACCTCTTCGATGAACTGCGAGTACGGCATCTGCGTCTGCGCGGTGCGCTGTGCACCGAACTGGTTGAACACCGTCATCAGGACGACGGCGATGATCAGCCAGATGGCGATGTTCTTGGACAAATTGTTCACGTTTACTCCTGAGTGCCGAGTACGGCACGTTCAATTTAAGCGCAGCATGCCTAAATTCATTCTAACTACTTTTACCGGCTTGTCACAGTTTCCTGTGCCCCCGCCCGTGCCGCAACGGGGCGGCGTCCCAGCAGGTAGACTTCGGCACTGCGATCACGGGAAGCATCGGGTTTGCGGATCAGCACCTGCTCGAATGCCTGACGCATTTGTGTCCGGAAATCCTCGAACCCGACACCCTGAAATACTTTGACGAGAAAACCGCCATCTGGTTTCAGCCAGTTCACGGCAAAATCGAGCGCCAACTCACATAATTCATAATGCCGCGCCTGGTCCGTCAGCATCACCCCGCTTATATTGGGCGCCATATCGCTTAATACAAGGTCAACCCGACCCGATTGCAACTTTTCCTCCAGCCAAGCCAGCGCTGCCGGATCGGTGAAATCGCCTTCCAGACTGTCGACCCCCGCCATCGGCGCCACCGGTAGCAGGTCAATGGCCAGCACCCTGCCCCGCCCTTTCATCTTCTGCACCGCCACCTGGCACCAGCTACCCGGCGCCGCACCCAGGTCGACCACCGTCATGCCCGGGCGCAACAGATGATCGCGCTTGTCGATTTCCAGCAGTTTGTAGGCGGCGCGCGACCGGTAGCCATCCTGCTGCGCCTTTTTGACGTAGGGGTCGGTCACGTGCTCATGCATCCATGCACTGCCCGATTTGGTTCGCTTCGCTTTCTGCACCATGTCTATCGGCTACAATCCGCGCTCAGATTAAGGAAGACGCATGAAATCTCTCACGCCCGCACAGCGGCAATTCCTGAAGGGGCTGGCCCACGCGCGCCAGCCGGTGGTCATGATCGGAAACCAGGGGCTGACGGCTGCCGTGTTGAAGGAGGTCGATCTCGCACTGAAGGCGCACGAGCTCGTCAAGATCAAGGCCGCCAGCGACGAGTCCGACACGCGCCGGGCCTGGCTCGAGGAAATCTGCGCCGCCACCGGCGCCGCACCAGTGCAGCAGATCGGCAAGGTTCTTGTGATTTATCGGGCCGCAGCCAAACCGGCCATCGTCCTGCCGGCCTGATTCAGGCCTGCCCGGGTTTACCGCACCAGACGCCAGACCAGCAGCAGCCCCAGCGCGCTCTGAATCAGGTAGAGGATGCTGGAGATGCCGTGCCAGCGCGCGAAGCGGTCGGCGAACACGCTCTGCATCACAGCATGCGGCATGGCCTGATCCTTCAGTCCCTGCAGGATCGGCTGGACGCCGAAGTGGCCGACCAGGATCAGTGCCAGCATCAGCACCACCAACCAGAAAAACAGGTCCTTCAGCGCAGCGCCTCGATCGAGCGCAATACGATAAATCAGCAGGTAGCTCGCGGCAGCCATACCGATCCAGGTCATCATCTCGAAGAGATTGCCTGCCAACATCCCGGCAAGCCGCTTATCGTCGACGCTGGCAAACAGCACCGGTGCGGCGACATACCCGATCGCCCACATGCCTCCGATCCACAGCACCAGCATCGTCCCGGCAAGCCCGTCCCAGAAGCTCCGCATGATCAGATGTACTCGACGTCCAACACTTCGTAGTGGCGGGCACCGCCCGGCGCCTTCACCTCGACGCTGTCACCGGCATATTTGCCGATCAGCGCGCGCGCGATCGGCGACGACACCGAAATCTTTCCCTGCTTGATGTCGGCCTCGTCGTCGCCGACGATCTGGTAGGTGACGGTATCACCGGATTCGGCATCCTCCAATTCGACCGTTGCACCAAAAACAATGCGGCCATCCGCATCGAGCGTCGTCGGGTCGATGATCTGCGCATTCGACAGCTTGCCTTCAAGCTCGGCGATACGGCCTTCGATGAAGCCCTGTTTTTCCTTGGCCGCGTCGTATTCTGCGTTTTCCGACAGATCGCCCTGCGCGCGCGCTTCGGCAATCGCCTGGATCACGGCGGGGCGTTCCACGCCTTTGAGGCGTTGCAACTCGGCGCGCAGTTTTTCGGCGCCCACGATGGTGAGGGGGAATTTGTTCACAGCCTTGCCTTTTCAGATCAGTGCAGGCGCTGATGCAGCGACTGCAGGGAATACACCACGAGTTCGTTGCCATGGCGCATCCCCATACAGGCGGCACGTGCACCTGCCAGGGTGGTGAAGTAGACGACCCGGCGCGCCAGGGCCTCGGCCCGGATGGCATAGGAATCCTTCACCGCTTTCTTGTCTTCGACCACGTTGACGATGAAGTCGATGTCACCGTTCTTGATCATGTCGACGATGTGCGGACGGCCCTCCTTGACCTTGTTGACGATGGCCACCGAGATGCCGGCAGACTCGATCGCCTGCGCGGTGCCGCGCGTGGCGACCAGGCTGAAGCCGAGGTCACGCAGCGCCTGCGCCACCTCGACGATGGCATCGCGGTCGCCCGAGCGAACACTGACGAAGGCGCGGCCACCGGGCTTCGGCAGTTCGGAACTCGACGCCAGCTGCGACTTGACGAAGGCCTCGCCGAAGTTGTCGCCCACCCCCATGACTTCGCCGGTCGATTTCATTTCCGGACCGAGGATGGTATCGACGCCGGGAAACTTGCGGAACGGGAACACCGCCTCCTTGACCGAAAAATATGGCGGAATAATTTCCTTCTCGAAGGCCTGCGACTTCAGCGAAATGCCGGCCATTGCGCGGGCTGCAATCTTCGCCAGCGGTGCGCCGATCGCCTTGGATACGTAGGGCACGGTGCGCGATGCGCGCGGGTTCACTTCGAGCACATACACGGTATCGCCCTGGATCGCGAACTGCACGTTCATCAGGCCAACCACTTTCAAAGCCTTCGCCATCGCCACCGTCTGGCGGCGCAATTCGTCCTGCACATCCTTCGACAAGCTATACGGCGGCAACGAGCACGCCGAATCGCCCGAATGCACACCCGCCTGCTCGATGTGCTGCATGATGCCGCCGATCACCACCTGCTCGCCATCGGACAGCGCGTCGACATCGACCTCGATCGCATCGTTGAGGAAGCGGTCGAGCAGCACCGGCGACTTGTTCGACACCTTCACCGCTTCGGTCATGTAACGCCGCAGATCTGCCTCCTCGCGCACGATTTCCATGGCGCGCCCGCCCAGCACATAGCTCGGCCGCACCACCAGCGGATAGCCGATTTCCTCGGCCATGCGGATGGCACTATCGGGGTTGCGCGCGGTGCGGTTGGGCGGCTGCTTGAGGCCCAGGTCATGGAGCATCTGCTGGAAGCGTTCGCGGTCTTCCGCGGCATCGATCATGTCGGGACTGGTACCGATGATGGGGACGCCGTTTCTTTCCAGATCACGCGCAAGCTTGAGCGGCGTCTGGCCGCCGTACTGCACGATCACGCCGAAGGGCTTCTCGATGTGCACGATTTCCAGCACGTCTTCCAGAGTCAGAGGCTCGAAATACAAGCGGTCGGAGGTGTCGTAGTCGGTCGACACGGTCTCCGGATTGCAGTTGACCATGATGGTCTCGAAGCCGTTCTCGCGCAGTGCCAGCGCGGCGTGCACGCAGCAGTAGTCGAATTCGATGCCCTGGCCGATGCGGTTCGGCCCACCGCCCAGCACCATGATCTTCCTGGCATCGGTCGGGTGCGCCTCGCACTCTTCCTCGTAGGTCGAGTACATGTAAGCGGTCTGCGTGGCGAACTCGGCGGCGCAGGTGTCGACCCGCTTGTAGACCGGGTGCAGCGCCAGTTCGTTGCGGCGTGCACGCACCGCGTGCTGGTCGGTGCTCAGGAGTTTGGCGAGGCGGCGGTCGGAGAAACCGGCGCGCTTCAGCCGACGCAGTTCGTCGCGGCCGAGGTCGATCAGCGCGCGGCCCGCCAGCGAAGTTTCGAACTCGATCAGGCCCTGGATCTGGTCGAGGAACCAGGGATCGATCTTCGATACGGAATGAATTTCTTCCAGGCTCATGCCGACACGGAAGGCATCGCCCACGAACCAGATACGCTCGGGGCCGGGCGACATCAGCTCCGCCTCGATCACCTCGCGGTCGCCGGTCTTGGGGTCGAAACCATCGGCGCCGACCTCCAACCCCCGCAGCGCTTTCTGCAGCGATTCCTGGAAGCTGCGGCCGATCGCCATCACCTCGCCCACCGATTTCATCTGCGTCGTCAGGCGGTCGTCGGCCTGGGGAAATTTCTCGAACGCGAACCGCGGCACCTTGGTGACCACGTAGTCGATCGACGGCTCGAACGAGGCCGGCGTCGCGCCGCCGGTGATTTCGTTCTGCAACTCGTCGAGCGTGTAGCCGACCGCCAGCTTGGCCGCCACCTTGGCGATCGGAAAGCCGGTTGCCTTGGATGCCAGTGCAGACGAACGCGATACGCGCGGGTTCATCTCGATCACCACCATGCGGCCGTCTTCCGGATTGATGGCGAACTGGACGTTGGAGCCGCCGGTATCGACGCCGATCTCGCGCAGCACCGCGAGACTCGCGTTGCGCATGATCTGGTATTCCTTGTCGGTCAGCGTCTGCGCCGGTGCCACGGTGATCGAGTCGCCGGTGTGCACGCCCATCGGGTCGAAGTTCTCGATCGAGCAGATGATGATGCAGTTGTCCTTGCGATCGCGCACCACCTCCATCTCATACTCTTTCCAGCCGAGCAGCGATTCCTCGATCAGCAGCTCGTGGGTCGGCGAGGCTTCGAGCCCGCGCTCGCAAATGGCGACGAATTCGTCCTTGTTGTAGGCGATGCCGCCGCCCGAGCCGCCCATGGTGAATGACGGCCGG
>JANJWF010000042.1 GCA_024709685.1 Thiobacillus sp. | reverse complement strand
ACCTGCTGGATGATGCGGATGAGGCTGGAGGAGTCGGTGAGGTCGCCGTGGTGGAGGATGAAGCGGCGGTTCTTCTCGTGCGGGTCCTGGTAGAGGTGGTCGATGCGGTCGGTGTTGAAGAGCGAGGTGCGGCGCTTGATGCCGTGGACTTCGTAGCCCTTGCCGAGCAGGAATTCGGCAAGGTAGGCGCCGTCCTGGCCGGTGACGCCGGTGATGAGTGCTTTTTTGTTCATGTCCCTGGACTCGCAGCAGTACGTAATCCCGGATTGTCCTATTTTTTGCACCGCTGTCATATCGGCCTGCAACGGAAAACCCATCGGCCTGGGGGAGGCCTCCGACAATGGTATTCCTTCGTCCCCTGTAGGCGCGGTGCCCTCGGCGCGATTGATTGCGCCGCGCCCGTGGCTGCTATCGGCCCGAGGGCGGGCCTCCTACAACAACGACGTCCTCCTCTGGGGCGGCGTTCTCGTCGTGGTCTTCGACCGACGCATTCCCCGGGACCGGCGCCCACGAATCCGGTGGTTCAACGGACGGGGCGCTTCGCGCGATCGTCTGCTGACCACCAAATTTTCCACCAAACGCAACCGCCTGGTAAACCGCTACAGTCTGCCGGGCAAACTGATTCCAGTCATAGCGCCCCCGAAACCCGCGCCCGGCGGGCGCAGCGGCTGTGCGGCGAATTCGCGCAGGTGTACCGACCTTTACTTCGGGCCGGAGACGCCCTTGCTGATGGCGTCGGCGTCTTCCGCGGGGGCACCAGCGGCCGGTGCCGCTGTTGCCGCCTCCTTGCCCGCCTCGGCGAATTCGCCCACGTACTCGATCTTGGCCACGGCCTTCAGGTTGTCCCGCTCGGCCTTGGCCGCCTTCTGGCGCGCCTCCGCCTGCAGCAAGCGCTGGATCGCTGGCTTGGCCTGCTCGAGCGTCACCGGTTGCACCTGCGAGTCGGCAACCACGATCACCGTCAGACCCTCCGGTGCATTCGCGACCATGGCCTGGCCATCGGGCATTTGGGCCAACTGCGGCAGGATTTGCAGTGGCAGTTGTTCGGCAGCCTTCACGCCCTGCGCCACCTTCGTTTCATAGTTCTCCGACTTGAGCCACGCGGCAAAATCGTTCAGCGTCTTCGAAGCGCCCAGTTGTGTGCGGATCACATCGTGCTTGTCTGTCGGCGCCTTGATCGAAAGCTCCTGCAAGCGGTAGATCTTTCGCTTGGCAAAAAGCTCGGGGTGCTTGTTGAAATAGTCCGTCACCTCGGCGTCGGAGGGCTCGACCGGCGCGCCCAGTTTGCGGCTCATATAGGCTTCGGCAAGGATCTGCCGGCGTGCCGCGTCGAGCGCCTGCACCACCATCGGGTCGCGGTCGAGCTTGTCCGCCAGCGCCTTCTGCGCGATTACCTCCTGGTCAACCAGGTTGCGCAAGACCTGCAGCGAAGCCGCCTTGCTCTGCTCCGCGTCGAGATTGGGAATGCGCTGCAGCGCGTAGTTGACCTGGGACACCGTAAGCTCGGTGCCATTGACCTTCGCGGCAACCTGGGCCGCAGCCTTTTCGCCGCCGGTCGCTGCCTCGTCCTTCTTGTCGCCACACCCCACCACCAACACGGCGATCAACAGGGGCAGATACAGCTTTTTCATACCTTGCATGGTTGTCTTCCTCTCTCAGATTATTGTAAATGGGCCTTCCCTCGGTTTTTCGTCTTCCAACAGGCAGGTTTCATGCTACCTGTTTTTCCATCGGTTGAGCCGTCAGCCAGTCTTGCCGGAAGATGTAAAACCCCGGTCGCAGGCTAGCGTCTGAACCACACCCTGGTCAGTGCGTCGGTCACGATGTCCGCCGTCATGCGCGGCTTGAGCGACCCGCCCACCCCTTCGCGGTTGAACAGATCGAGGATGATGGCTGAAAATGTCGAATTGTCGCTTAGCGCATGCCAAGCAAGACGCGAGCCCATGTGAGTTCCTTATCAAGCCGTCAGCTTCGTGCGCGCGTTCTATGTTAGGCTGCGTTCGGTTTTCGGGGAGATTTGCGTGCTCAAGATTCTGCTGCTGATCGCGATCGGGTTCGTGGTGCTGGCTGTCATCCGCTCTTACCAGCGCTCGCTCAACAAACCGTCCGCACCCGCCAAACGCGAGACGATCGTGGAAGACATGGTGAAGTGCGCGCATTGCGGGGTGAACCTGCCGCGCAGCGAGGCCATCTATTCGGGCGGCGATTTCTTCTGCACCCCGGAGCACAAACAACTCGGCAAGAAATGAATGCGGCGGCCCCACCCGCTCCACGGCCGGCAACGCCCGGCTATTTCGCGTCGCACTGGCGCAGCCTCGACTACTTCAACCTTGATCGCCTGACGCTGGCCGTCGCGCTGGTGTTCACCGGCCTGCTGTTCAGCAATTCTGACCTGTTCTTCCCGGGTGCGAGCGAGCGCTTCCAGGCCTATGCCTACGCCTATCTGGTGCTTGCCGCGCTGTTCGTGCTGGGCATCCGTGCGCGCTGGCAGGGGTTCCAGATCCAGCTCACTGCGCACATCACCACCGACATCGTGCTGATCGTGCTGATGATGTCGACCAGCGAGCGGCTAGCCGGCGGCATGGGTCTGCTGCTGGCGATTTCCATCGCCTCCGGCGGGCTGGTCGGCAGCGGACGACTGACTCTGCTGTATGCCGCCATGGCGTCGATCGCAGTGCTGCTGCAACACAGCTTCAGCGTCCTGGCCGGCAGCGAGCGGCACGACGGCTTTTTCCAGGTCGGTTTGCTGAGCGCCGGCTACTTCGCCATCGGCTGGCTGGCGCATGCACTGACCCAGCGCGCGCTGCACTCCGAAACGCTGGCGCAACGGCAGGCGGACGAACTGGCGCTTTTGAACCGGATCAATGCGCTGGCGATCGAGAACTCACCCGACGGCCTGCTGGCGGTGCGTGGTGACGGTGTAGTGCGCCACGCCAGCCCGCGTGCAGCGGCGCTGCTCGGCCTGGCCCAGCCGGTGGCGCCGGACGTCACCCGGTTGGACGCCTGCTCGCCCGATCTGGCGCGCCTGGCCCAGCCGTTGCAGCCCGGCGAGACGTCCACCCTCGATACGCCGGCCGGTCAATTGCGGGTACGCAGCATTCCGCTCGGCACGCCGGACGGTAGCCGGGTGCTGGTGCTGGAGGACCAGAGCCAGGCTGAGGCAGCGGCACAGCGGCTGAAGCTGGCGGCGCTGGGTCGGCTCACCGCCAACATCGCGCACGAGATCCGCAATCCCCTGTCGGCCATCAGTCATGCCGCGCAACTGCTGCACGAGGATGTCGACAATCCCGCACACACGAGGCTGACCGATATCATCGAGAACAACGCACGGCGCCTCGACCGCCTGGTGGAGGAGGTGCTGACGCTCAACCGCCGCGACCGCCTCAATCCGGCCGGCTTCGATGCCCCGATGCTCCGCACACTGATCGACGAGCTACGCCAGACTGAAGAAATGCCCGCGGATGCCGTCATAGTCAGCATGCCCCCTGCCCTGCGTTTCCAGTTCGACCCCGACCACCTACGCCAGATCGTGTGGAACCTGCTGCGCAACGCCTGGCGTTTCAGCCGCAAGCAGGCGGGCAGTATCCGCATCGACGCACACGTTCTGGGCGACAGCGTGCAGATCGAGATCGAGGACGACGGTCCGGGCGTGACGGTGGAAAACCGGGGCAAGCTGTTCGAGCCGTTCTTCACCACCGATGCGCAGGGCACCGGGCTCGGATTGTTCCTCGCCCGCGAACTCGCCGAGGCCAACCACGCCACCCTCGCCTACGTGCCCGGCACCGGCGGCGGGCGCTTCTGCCTCAGCCTGTACGGAAGCGCATGAGCATGGCAGGCCCGCGCATCCTGCTGGTGGACGACGAACCCGACCTGCTCGACCTGATGGAACTGACCCTGGTCAAGCTGGGGCTTGAAAGCGACCGCGCCGCGAGCGTGATCGAAGCGCAGGCACGACTGCAACAGACCCGTTACGATCTCTGCTTGACCGACATGCGGCTGTCCGACGGCGAGGGGCTCGAGGTCATCGCCACGGCCAGCGCGCTGGCAGCGCCGGTGCCGGTGGCGGTCATCACCGCATACGGCAACGCCGGCAACGCAGTCGCGGCGCTGAAGGCGGGGGCGTTCGATTACCTGGCGAAACCGGTGGCGCTCGACCAACTGCGCGCACTGATCAGGTCGGCACTGAAAATCCCCAAGGCGGCACAGGCCGAGAGCCCCGCGCGGGAACTGATCGGCCAGTCCGCCGCCATGCAGGACATCCGCGCGCGCATCGCCAAACTCGCGCGCACCCAGGCGCCGGTGCACATCGCTGGCGAGTCGGGCAGCGGCAAGGAACTTGCCGCACGTCTGATCCACCGGCTCGGTAGCCGTGCCGACAGATCCTTCGTCGCGGTCAACTGCGGCGCGATTCCCGAGACGCTGATGGAAAGCGAGTTTTTCGGCTACCGCAAGGGCGCGTTCACCGGCGCCGAGACCGACCGCAGCGGCTTTTTCCAGGCGGCCGACGGTGGCACGCTGTTTCTCGATGAGGTCGCCGACCTGCCGCTGTCGATGCAGGTGAAGCTCTTGCGCGTGCTGCAGGAGAAAAAGGTGCGCAAGGTCGGCGCCACCGCAGAAGAGCCGGTCGACGTGCGCATCATCAGTGCAACCCACCAGAATCTCGCCACCCTGGTGGAGGCCGGCCGCTTCCGCCAGGATCTGTACTACCGGCTCAACGTCATCGACCTGCTGATGCCAAGCCTGCGCGAACGCGCCGGGGACATCCCCGAGATGGCGCGCATGCTGCTCGACAAACTGGGCGGTACGGATGTCGAACTGGATCGGGACGCCGAGAGATCGCTGCGCGCCTACGCTTTTCCGGGCAATGTGCGCGAACTCGAGAACACGCTGGAGCGGGCGCTGGCAATGTGCGAGGACGGACACATCACCGTTGCCGACCTCAATCTTGCCCCAGCCCTGGCGCCGGGCAACGTCCCCTCGGGAAGCAAGTACCCGCTGCAGGATTATCTGGACCAGATGGAACGTGCCGCCATCCTCGAGGCACTGGAGCAGACGCGCCACAACAAGACCGCGGCCGCTCGTGTGCTCGGCGTCACGTTCCGCAGCCTGCGCTACCGGCTGGAGCGGCTGGGGATCGAATAGCGGCTGCATGCACCGTTTATCGCGATTAATTCCATGTTGGTCGACGGCGAGAAACGGCCACCGACCCTGAACGGATGCTTGCTGTTGTAACAGGTCGGTTATCGGCCGTAGCCACCTTCTTGTGCACGCGCTTGTTCGTCACAACACCTCCCGTCTAGCCAAATTTATAGTCTCAAAGGCGTCCAGTAAAACTGGGGGGAGATTCATTTTGGTATCGCCAGCCATGCACTGACGCCACCGCCGACACGCAGTTTGAGGACGACTTTCCAGCCTTGTGCGTCGGCCAGCTGGCGGGCGATGGCCAATCCCAGGCCGCTTCCGCCGGTACCGCGATTACGCGAGGGATCGAGGCGAAAGAAAGGGCGGAATACAGCCTCGCGCAGCTCGGCGGGGATGCCCGGACCGCGGTCGCGCACGCCAACAAGGATGCCGCCCGAGCAGCGCCGCCGCACCAACTCCAGGCGCCCCGGCCCACCGTAACGCAGCGCATTGTCCACGAGGTTGCCGAGGATGCGCCTGAGTGCCAACGGAGCGATGTCTGCATGGCAAGCTGGCGCGTCGGCGCGCAGGTGCGTTTGGCCGGGAGACTGGGCCTCCGCTGCTTCGATCAACTCCCCTAGCAGAGCGTCAATATCCGTTGCTGCGGCGGCCTCGCGCTCTTGTGAGCGAGCGAGTTCCAGTTGCGCACCGATAAGCGTTTCCATCTCGGCGACATCGCGTTCCATACGCGCGAGCAGGGGTGAGGCGTGTTGCTCGGCGAGCATGCCCAGAGCCATCTTCATGCGGGCAAGTGGGCTCCTCAAATCATGCGAGACGCCGGCCAACAGGGTGCTCTGGTTCTCGCGCCGCGCTGCGAGCTGGACGGCGGTCTGGTTGAATATCCGCGCTAGTTCAGCCAGCTCGTGCTCGCCCGATTCAGGTAGCCGAGGCGGGTGTTCGCCGCTGCCGATCTGGCGTGCGGCGAGCGCCAGGCGCGCCACGGGTGCGGTGATCCGGCGCGCGAGCAACCAGGCCAGAATCAGGGTGACCAGCAGACCGGCGGCGATGCTCCAGGCCAGGGCCAGCGAGGGGCGGGGCGCGAGAAGTTCATCGGAAAAACTGAAGCGCAACACGTGGCGAGCCATGGGGATGTCCGCATGAAAGCGCCCATCCGCTGCTTCGGTTAAGCGCAAAGCGGTTCCTGGATCAAGGCGGGAGGTGAGCGATGTCCGCAGGAAGTTGACGTATGGGAGATGTTTGACATCGTCTCCCAAGGGTGCGTTTGCCTCCGTCAAGTCAATATCGTGACTGAGCCTTAATTCGTCTTCAAAAGCGGGACGCGTAGCGGTTGGCAGCTCCACCCAGGTACGCGCGGACAACACCAGCAGGGCGGCCAGGTCGTCGGCCGAGCGGCGGGCGAGCGGCAGCATGAGATTGAAAAAAACCGCCGCACCCGAAGCGATCTGGAATACCAGCAAACCTGCCGCAACAGTGAGTGCAGTATGGCGAAACAGCAAGCTGCGCGGCTTCAAGCCACCACCTCGCCCTGGGGCGAGAACAGATAGCCTTCCCCCCAGATGGTGCGCAGGTAGATCGGCACTTCGGGGTTGGGCTCGATCTTGCGGCGCAGGCGAGTCACCCGCACGTCGACGCTGCGGTCGAAGGGTGCGCGTTCGTAGCCCTTGACCAGGGTGATGAGGTGGTCGCGCGTCAGCACCTGATTGGGGTGTTCGAGAAAAATGCGCAATAGGGTGAATTCACCGGAAGTCAGGGGGATTTCACTGCCTTCGCGCACCAGGACATGGGTGGCGACATCCAGACGGAACGGGCCAAAGACAAGTGCGCCGGTTTCTCGGTGTGCGGAGGAAGCATTGCCGCAGCTGCGTCGCAGCACCGCACGCACGCGTGCGAGCAGTTCGCGCGGCCCGAATGGCTTGGCCAGATAGTCATCGGCGCCGATTTCCAGCCCCACCACCCGGTCCACTTCCTCGCCCCGCGCCGAGATGATGATGGTCGGTGGGCCGCCATCGGCGCGCAGCCATTTGAGCAGGCTCAAGCCGTCCTCGCCAGGCAGCATCAGGTCGAGCACCACCAGGTCGACGCTTTGGCGCGCCATGCTGGCGCGGAAGGCAGCACTGTCGCCCACTCCTTCCACCTGGTAGCCGCTGGCATCGAGATAGGACGTGACCAGTTCACGCAGTGCCATGTCGTCGTCCACCACCAGGATGCGCTGCGCTGCATCTTTGTTCATTGAGTTTGAGTTCCGCCCCGCCCGGAATACGAAAGCATGGCCGCTATCTTACCGGCAGCCACACTACCGAAGACTGGCGGCGGCATAACCTGTAACAACCTGTAATGGCTGTGAAAGAAGCAGGAAACGTCTGGCCGGGATACTTCGTCCACCGGCAGCGGAATCGAAGCCCAGGTGATCATCACCGTCTTATCCATTCACATCGTAAAGGAGCAGCATCATGGCCAAAGCGAAATCAACTATTGCAGTCTTCGCCGCACTTATTGCTTTGGGCGCAACGCTTAATGCCATGACCCGCGCTCAAGGGGATGGCATGGGCGGCAGACAAGGTTCGGGGCAGCACAGCGGTGAGGGCATGGATCAGCAACAGAACGCCCAAGGCTCCGGCGACATGACACGCGAGCGTACCCGGACGCGCGACATGCCGCAGAGCCGTATCCCGGGCATGCAATATGACATGGAACAACACCCTCCGATGCGTCAGGAAGATCGCCAGACCCAGCAGACGGTGCTCACAGACGCGGGGGCACAGTGCAATAAGCTTTGGCAACCCACCGTGGCAGACGGGTACGCCTGTCCGCCACGAAACCGGAGGTGGTCATGAATACGGGCGACACGAGCACGTTTGATTCTGTGCATTTGGCGCAATGGCTGGAAACCACCCGCCATTACTTGTTTTCCGATAGGGAAAGCATGGCGGCAACGCCTCCCGGCGCGGCATCCAATCGGCCCGCAATAGGGCAAGGCAAGCAGCATGATGCGAACGCGGTGGAACTCGATACCGATCCGGCAGAGAAAGCGCTGCTTCAGTTGCGGCTGGACACCTATGGTGCACGGGTTCGCTTCATTTCTCGAGTACGCGGGAAGTTGCTGCGCCGCGTGAAACTCACGGCGCAGTGGAACTTAAACCCGCTGCAGGAACTGGAGCGGGTGTTCTTTTCTCAGATCTCATTCATCGCGCGCAATCCTGATGTTGCCAAGCGCATGCTGAGTTGGTTATTGCTGAGCGGCGATATTCGAATCCGACGGCGCGTCCAGATGGTCGTTGATTGCTATGCGTCACGTCTTGCCAGAATAATCGAGCTAGCCAGGCACCAAGGCTTCATCAGGACCGACATCAGCCCCCCTTCCGCAGCGAGTTTTTTCGTCAGCCTGATTCAGGGTTTGATGCTCGGAATGAATACGGGACTATCCGCGCGCGATGAAATATTCAGGAAGGCCGCACATGCGTTTGTTCTTTATCGGGACTGGATTGTCTTGCCGGCAAAAAGAACGCAGCCGGTTTGCATTTATTCACCCGGCTATTTCGGATGGAATCGAACATGAAACCCCCATCACGTTGGTTGTTGACCTCGTTCTTTCTTGCCACAGGGGCAACTGCTCACGCTACCGGCACCCTCTTTCTGTGAGACGCGATGGAACAGGCCGCCCAGGCCAACCCGGCCCTTCGCAGCCAGCGGTGCGGCAGCCGTCCAGACGCTGCGCGCCGGCGGGCAGACCCTGCTGTTCGATGTCGCCGCCGTCTAGACCAAGACGCTGTCTTCCACCAACGCGTCACAGCGCTGGATATCCGCATCAAGGCGTTGCTGCAGGAAGAAAAGGCCAGGGCGTCATCCTTGTCTTCCGGAAATTCCAAACCAGTTGTTACTAATGTCACAGCGAATTTCGCAAACCCCTCGTGGCGCATGTCTACGACAAGAAAGACGCCATTCAATGATCTATTTTGATGCCATCCCTCATAGCACAGGAGTCATTTCATGAGCACGTTCACACAACAACGCGGCATCCGGGTCTGGGCGATTTCCCTGGTTGCAATCGGATTCGGCCTGCTGACCATCAAGGAAGGCGGCACCATCCTGTTCGGCGACGAGGCGGCGCGCGCTGCAGCCGGCAATTGGGTGCCGTTCGTGCTGTGGTTCAATTTTTTGGCGGGTTTCGCCTATGTCGTCGCCGGTACGGGGCTGTGGATGATGCAGCGCTGGGCGGTGCAGCTGGCCATCGCCATCGCCGCAGCGACCGCATTCACGTTCGCAGCTTTCGGCGTATATGCCTATTCCGGCGGCGCCTTCGAGTGGCGTACCGTGGTCGCCATGAGCCTGCGAACACTCGTGTGGGCGGCGATCGCGGCCATTGCCTGGCGCGGGTTGTTGCGCGTGAAGCCGGCCAGACCATAAGGGGCCAGCAATGAGCATAAATGTGTGTGTCAGCGCGGCGCTCTGGATCGGACTGGCATCGGTCGGCAGCGCCAGCCCATCACTGGCTGAGCCTGTTACAGATCCTGTGCGAGCGCATGCCGACGGTAGTGCCATGAACCCCGTCACTGACGTGTCAGCAGCCCCGCTGACACCCAGTGAGGAACAGCAAGCCAGGCCGGATTTTTCCGGTCATTGGGTGTTCAATGCCAAGGCCAGCGATGACCCCCAGGAAAAGGTCAAGGAAGCCATGAAAGCGATGCGGCAGGCCCCGGGCGCTGGACGCGGGATGGACGGCGGTTCCGGCAGACACGGACGTGGCGGAATGGGAGGTGGACACCAGGGACATGCATCACTGGGTGGAATGGGTGGGCGCAGCGAGATGCTAGCCCGAGAGATGTCTGGCCTGACGGCCACACCGAAAAGGCTGGATATCACCCATGAGGATCCGATGCTGCTTATCGCCGACGAGAACGATCTGCATCGACGAATTTTCACCGACTTTCGCGGCGCCAGCGTTTCTATCAGCAGCAGCGTGCAGCAGCGAGTGGCCGTTGCGGGCTGGGAGGGGGCCATGCTAGTGGTCGAGACAACGATAAACGGTGGCGCCAAGCTGATTCAGCGTTACCAGATCGATGCCGAAACAGGTCAGCTCATGATTTCTTCGGCGGCCCAGCTTTCGGGCTTGCAAGAAGTTGCGTTTCGTCTGGTTTATGACCGGATAAAGCCCGAGAACCTCTAAGCCGGCAACCGCTGGACGGTGGCAGCGCCCGAGCCCGCCTAGAGCGTGACATTGTAAGTACCAGCAGTGCTATACCAACCTTTATTAGTGCGTCCAAAGGAGAACAACATGCAAGGCAAGAAAAATATCGCGGCGGGTTTCCTGTTTCTCGCCGGTTTCATGGTTTACGGTTTCGTTCTGATTTACCTGCGCGACTTCGCCCCCGGCAAGGAGGCGTGGATCGCCGACTATGCAGTGGGCAAGCATTTTGAATCGCGCCTGGCGCACGTGCACGGCAACCTGTTCGCCTTCATCAACATCGTCGTGGGCTACCTGTTGATACGCCTTCCCATCGGGTCGACTTCCGCGAAAGGCATCTCGTGGCTGACGCTGGCCGGCATGCTGATGCCTCTCGGGATACTTTCCGAGGTGGCTTTCGGCCTGCCGCCGGCGCTGGTCCTCGTCGGTGGCCTCTCGATGGTGGCGGCGATGATCTGGTTTGGCATGGTGGCGACCAGGCTGCGCCTGGGCGATGGTGGAGGACGATCGTGAGCGCGGAACGGGATCCTGGCGAGACGGTTGCCGATAGCAAACGCGAGGCGCTGGTTCGGGTAATCAACGAGAGCCCGCCCTATCGGCTTGCCGATGAGGAGCACGTGCGCGGCTACAAGGAAGAAGGCACGACGACCACGCCATTCGACATGGTGGTGCTCAACACCCTCGACCGCTTCCATCTGGTGATGGATGTGGCCAACCGGGTGCCGAAATTGCAGGCGCAGGCGGCGCACATCAAGCAGCGCATGCGCGATAAGCTCAATGCGCACACGCAATCCATCCACCGCTACGGCGAGGACATGCCCGAGATTCGCGCCTGGCAATGGCCGGGAGGGTCGAAAACATGACGCCGCAAACACATCCGTTCCTGAGGCAGCTGCCGGACGGACTTGCCGACCTCGCCGACCTCGCCCTGGATCTGCGCTGGACATGGAATCACGCGACCGACCGGCTGTGGGAGGCGCTCGCACCTGATATCTGGAAGTTCACCGGAAATCCCTGGCTGATCCTGCACAGTGTGTCGCAAAGCCGCCTCGAACAACTGACCGCCGACACCGGATTTCGCGACGAGCTGGCTCGCCTGATGCAGGCGCACCGCGAGTACCTGACTGGGCGCACCTGGTTCGATGACACGCATGCAGGTCATGACCTGCAGATCGCCTATTTCAGTATGGAGTATGGACTGACCGAAGCGTTGCCGTTGTATGCTGGCGGTCTTGGGATCCTGGCCGGCGACCACCTAAAAACGGCGAGCGATCTGGGCGTGCCGCTTGTGGCCGTCGGGCTTCTCTACCAGGAGGGATACTTCCGGCAGATGCTCGATGCCCAGGGTGTGCAGCTCGAACTGAACCCGCACAACGTGCCCACGAGCCTGCCGATCACTCCGGTGTACGACGCCAACGGTGCGCGGCTCAGCGTGCCGCTGGATCTGCCGGGGCGGACGCTGGTATTGCGTGTATGGCGGGCGCAGGTCGGGCGGGTACCGCTGTATCTCCTCGACAGTAACGATCCCATGAACAGTCCTGTGGATCGCGGCATCACCGGCAAACTCTATGGCGGCGGCGAGGAGATGCGGCTCATTCAGGAGATGGTGCTGGGGATCGGCGGTTGGCGGACACTGGAGCTTGTTGGCGTGAATCCCGAGGTGTGCCATCTCAACGAAGGACACGCGGCGATGGTCACCATCGCGCGCGCACACTCATACATGCAGCGTCACCGCGTCGGGTTCCAGGAGGCGCTGTGGGCGACGCGCGGCGGCAATGTTTTTACCACCCATACCCCCGTGGCGGCGGGATTCGATACCTACCGGGCCGCGTTGCTCGCCGAATACGGCGGCGCATACGCCGCCCAGCTTGGCGTAGCGCCCGCGGCGCTGTTGGCGCTGGGTCGCCGGCGTGCGCACGACGGCGATGAGCCATTCAACATGGCGTATCTCGCGGCGCGCACCTGCAGTCGCATCAATGCCGTCAGCCGTTTGCACGGCGATGTGAGTCGTCGGATTTTCTCCGACCTGTACCCACGCTGGCCGCTGCCGGAGGTCCCAGTCGGCCACATCACCAACGGCGTACACGTGCCCTCATGGGATTCCCCCTGGGCCGATCGCCTCTGGACCGAGACCTGCGGCAAAGACCGGTGGCGCGTGACAGTGGACACGCACACCGAGGGCGTCGCCCGGCTCAGCGATGAGACGTTGTGGACTGTGTGTAGCGCGGAGCGCACCGACCTCGTGCACTACGCTCGCGCGCGCCTGGTGCGGCAGTTGGGACAGCGCGGCGCCGGTGCGGAGACCCTGGCCCAGGCGCAGGACGTTCTCGATCCAAACGTCCTGACGCTTGGCTTCGCGCGCCGTTTCACCGAGTACAAGCGCCCCAACCTGTTGCTGCACGACCGCGAGCGCCTGGCACGCCTGCTCACCGACCCCGGGCGCCCGGTACAACTGATCGTGGCCGGCAAGGCGCATCCACAGGATCGTCAGGGCAAGGAATTCATACGCGCCTGGACGGAGTTCATCCGACGTCCCGACATCCGTGCACATGTAGTTTTCCTGGAGGACTACGACATCGCGCTCGCGCAGCAGCTGGTGCAGGGCGTGGACGTGTGGATCAATACGCCGCGCCGCCCGTGGGAGGCGTGCGGTACCAGCGGTATGAAAGTATTGGTGAACGGCGGCCTTAATCTTTCCGAACTCGATGGCTGGTGGGCCGAGGCCTACGGCGCCGATGTGGGCTGGGCGCTCGGCGACGGGCACGAGCACGACGAGCCCGATTGGGATGCCGTGGAGGCCGGGCAACTCTATGCGTTGCTCGAGCATGAGATCGTCCCAGCGTTCTACGATCGCGACGCGGGCGGTGTGCCGTGCGCCTGGGTGGCGCGCATGCGCGCCAGCATGGCGAGGCTCGCGCCACGGTTCAGCAGCAATCGCATGCTGCGCGATTATGTCGAGCAAAGTTATCTGCCCGCCGCGCGGGTTTACCGTGAGCGCATCGCCAACGACGGCGCAGTCGCCAGGGTCTTGCACGCATGGGAGACCGATCTGCATCGATACTGGGAGCATATACGCCTCGGGAGGCCGGAGGCAACGCTGGCGGGCGATGCCTGGCAGTTCAGTATCCAGGTCTATCTGGGGGATCTCGATGCGGATGCCATCCTGGTCGAGCTCTATGCCGATCCACGCGACACGGACACGCCCGCGATGGTGCCGATGGAGCGAACTACACCGCTCAGCGGCGTCACCCACGGCTATCTCTATTGCGCGCAGGTGAGCGCGCAGCGGCCGGCTCAGGACTATAGCGTGCGGGTCGTGCCACGGCACCCGCAGGCGGGCGTACCGATCGAGCTGCCGCTTATTCTATGGGGCGATTGAGCAACAATGGGGCGTCGTGCAGGCAGGTGAGCCGCTGTATTTGACCGGGAGAAAGAAATTGGCATGGTGCGGCTTGAGCAGGAAGTGGCCCTGCTTGGCTTCGTTGTCCAGTTCGCTGTGGCGCGACAATGACGGAATCGTGCGGTTCAGCGGCGGCCTGCTGCTGTGCCATTACCTGCGGCATGGGCTGTGGAGGCTTCAGCCGTTCCGCCAACCGGCCATAGCAAGCCAGCCGATCGGCCATCCTGCCTGATGGCCGAGCACGTTTCGAGACTGGCCGCCTGGGCCGCGCGCTTTAGCCTTGAAGCTCAATTGGAGCTTGGCCCAACCGGATCCAGGCCTTGATTGCAGCAAACTCCCCCTGCAACGGGGTGTTCTTGGGAGGGTGAAGATGTATTCAATGAAAATGCCTGTAACAAGTTGTAGCGGCCGCGAAAACATCGTGAAATTCCTGCACGGGATACTTCGCGCTATTCACCTGAATCGATATGCCATGAGCTTCATGCCTGGACGGATTTTGTTGTTGGCCACCACGCTGTCCATCGTAACCGCTCAGGCGGCACCAGCGGACTTGCCCATGCCGGAAAACGGCCAGACCACATCAACGGCCAGGCCGCGACCCTATCCCTCCGGTCTGGATTCGCTACGGAAGGGAAATGCCGACGCGAAGGGCAAGGCACGCAGCGACAGCCGTTACGGAATCGGCTATGAAGCACGTCATGGGAGCGATACGGGGGTTCGAGACCAGCGCGGCGATCGCTCCGATCGCGTAGCGCGTTGAGGAAGAGGGCTAGAGTGAGCGCCACACAACTTCTTCCGCCCAATGCCTGGGGCACGTGTTTACGATTATCTGCACGTGTTTACGACTCTATTAAGCCAAACTATTTCGGCGATGATTATCGCCGTCCCAGCAAGGGTACCCAGAGCCATCGACCGCATCCGCAGAACAGAAACGGAGCACACCCAAAAAAGGCTGTAGCGGGTGGCGCCACAAACTTCAGGCTGCAAGCAGTTCGAAGTGCGCAAGCAACATGCGTCGGCTACTTCCCAGCGGGGTCTAGTATCGCAGTCGTTCATAGCAACTGGAACTCGCGGCACCGACAAAACCTACACAGTGCTTACATTAAAGCTTAAATGAACGGCTCTCGGCGGAATAACCGCGGAAGGCCGCATGAATGCTGGTGCCGCTTGTCGGAATCGAACTGACGACCTACCGCTTACAAGGCGGTTGCTCTACCAACTGAGCTAAAGCGGCGACGGGCGACATTATAGCGATGCCGAGCTATTACTTGACGACTTTGAGCGACGGCTTGCCACGAGGCGGGGCGGGAGGCTCACCCGGTTCGGGCGGGGGTGGCGTCTGCTCGGGTAGCCCGGCGTCGACGGGTTCGAAATGCAGACCCTGTCCATTCTCGCGTGCGAAGATCGCGGCCACGCGGTCGACCGGAACGGAAATCTCATGCGAGACGCCGCCGAAGCGCGCAGAAAACTGGATCCACTCGTTGTCGAGGGTAAGGTTCCGAGTCGCGCCTGCGCTTATGTTCAGCACGATCTGGCCGTCCTTGACGAAACCTGGCGGTACGCGCGTGCGGTTGTCCACCGAAACCAGCAGTTGCGGGGTGTAGCCGGAATCCGCGCACCATTCGTATAGCGCGCGGATCAGATAGGGCTTGGTTGAAATCTCGGCCATCCGCCCTTCTCTCTTACTTGCGCAGCGCCTTCTCGGTCGGCGTGAGTGCGCTGATGAAGGCCGGACGGCTGAACAGGCGCTCGCGATACTTGAGCACCGGCGCCGCCATTTTCGGCAGTTCGATGGCGTAATGCTCAAGGCGCCACAGCAGCGGCGCGATCGCCACGTCCAGCATGGAGAACTCGTCGTTCATCAGATACTTCTGCCTGGTGAGGATGGGCGTGAGCTGCGACAGGCTGTCGCGGATTTCCCGGCGCGCATTGTCCGATCCCTTGCCGAGGCTGTGTTCCAGTGTGTTGACGTGAGTGAACAGGTCGTGCTCGAAGTTGAACAGCACCAGTCGCGCGCGTGCGCGCATGACGGGATCCGGCGGCATGAGTTGCGGGTGGGGAAAGCGCTCATCGATGTATTCGTTGATGATGTTGGACTCGGTCAGGATCAGGTCGCGTTCGACCAGCACCGGCATCCGGCCGCTGGGGCTGATGCTGGCGATCTCTTCCGGCTTGTTGTGCATGTCCACATCGATGATTTCAAAGTCCATGTCCTTTTCGAACAGGACGATGCGACAGCGGTGGCTGTATGGGTCGGTGCTACCGGAATACAGGGTCATCATGGCAGGGCTCCCTATCGTGTTTCGTGTGTTGCTATGTTAAAAGCTTAAAACGCCAACAGCCGGACACTGTCCGGCTGTTGGTGAAAGACCATGCGCAGACTCAGTGAATGTCTTTCCAGTACTCTTTCTTCAGGTAGTAGGCCACCACAAAAAAGACTGCCAGAAAAGCCAGGACAATGACGCCGAGCTGCTTGCGCTGAACCTGGGCAGGCTCGCCCATCCACACCAGGTAGTTGACCAGATCGCCCGTCATGGCGTCGTACTCGGCCAGCGAGAGGCTGCCGGGCTTGACCAGCTGGAGGCGCTCGATCACTTCGTGCTCGCCTTCCTTTTTCATGACCGGGGCCATTTCACCCTGCAGGGTCCACAGTACGTGCGGCATGCCCACCTTGTTGAACACAAGGTTGTTCCAGCCGGTGGCGGTTGAACTATCACGGTAGAAACTACGCATGTAGGTGTACAGATAGTCGGCGCCGCGCGAACGTGCGATCACACTGAGGTCGGGCGGGGTAACGCCGAACCATGCCGCGCCGTCGGCCTTGGTCATGCCGACCTTCATCGTTTCGCCCGGCTTGTCGGCCGCGAACATCAGGTTCTCCTTGATCTGGTCTTCGGTCAGACCTAGGTCCTGCAGACGCGAGTAGCGCATCGAAGCGGCACTGTGGCAGTTGAGGCAGTAGTTGACGAACGTGCGTGCGCCTCGCTGCAGGGACTCCTGATCGCCCAGGTTGACCGGGGCCTTGTCGAGATGGACGGTGGCGCCGGCAGCAAAGGCCATGACGGGAGCTGCCGCCAGCAGGAAAATAAAAGTTCTCAAGCGTTTCATTTAGCCAGTCACCCTTTCCGGTTCGGGTTTGGTTTTGTCAATCGAGGTATACCAGGGCATCAACAGGAAAAACAGGAAGTAGATGACCGAGAACACCTGGGCAATCATCGTCGCGATCGGGGTCGCCGGTAGCAGGCCGAGGTAGCCGAGGCCGATGAAGGCCACGATGAAGAGGGCCAGCGCGATCTTGTAGATCGGGCCGCGATAGCGGATCGACTTGACCTTGCTGCGATCGAGCCAGGGCAGGAAGAACAGCAGCACGATCGACATGCCCATCGCCACCACGCCGGGGAACTGCGAGCCGAACAACGGCGGCACCGCACGCAGGATCGCGTAGAACGGCGTGAAGTACCACAGCGGCGCGATGTGCAGCGGCGTCTTCAGCGGGTCGGCCGGAATGAAGTTGTTGGCTTCTAGGAAGTAGCCGCCCATCTCCGGGGCGAAGAACACGATCGCTGAGAATACCATCAGGAACACGACGACGCCGACGATGTCCTTCACCGTGTAGTAGGGGTGGAAGGGAATGCCGTCAAGCGGAATGTGCGTGACGGGGTCCTTCTTCTTCTTGATCTCGATGCCATCGGGGTTGTTCGAGCCGACTTCGTGCAGGGCAACCAGGTGCACTGCGACCAGCGCGATCAGGACCAGCGGCAGGGCGATGACGTGGAAGGCGAAGAAGCGGTTCAGCGTGGCATCGGAAATCACGTAGTCGCCGCGAATCCAGATCGACAGATCTTCACCGATGAAGGGCACGGCGGAGAACAGGTTGACGATCACCTGCGCGCCCCAGAAGGACATCTGGCCCCACGGCAGCAGATAGCCGAGGAAGGCTTCAGCCATCAGCGCCACATAGATCAGCACACCGAAGATCCACAACAGTTCGCGCGGCTTGCGGTAGGAACCGTACATGAGGCCGCGGAACATGTGCAGATAGACGACGACGAAGAACAGCGAGGCGCCGGTCGAATGCATGTAGCGGATCAGCCAGCCCCATTCGACGTCGCGCATGATGTACTCGACGGACGCGAAGGCGAGTTCGGCATCCGGCTTGTAGTTCATGGTGAGGAAGATGCCGGTGACGATCTGCAGCACCAGCACCAGGAGTGCGAGCGAACCGAAGAAATACCAGAAGTTGAAGTTCTTGGGCGCGTAGTACTCGGACAGGTGCGCCTTGTAGGTCGAGGTGAGCGGGAATCGGTCGTCGATCCAACCCATCATTTTTTGCAGGGCAGACATTTACTTAGGCTCCTTCCGTGTCCACGCCGATCAGCAGCCGGGCGTCACTGAGGTATTGATGGGGCGGAATCACAAGATTGGTCGGCGCCGGAACGCCCTTGTACACGCGTCCCGCGATATCGAATGTGGAACCGTGGCAGGGGCAGAAGAAGCCGCCCGGCCAGTCGGTACCGAGATCGGCGGCACCGATTTCCTTGCGGTAGGTGGGCGAACAGCCCAGATGGGTGCAGATACCGACGGCGACCAGCAGCTCGGGCTTGAGCGAGCGGCCATCGTTCTTGCAATAATTGGGCTGTTGCGGCATTTCACTCTTGGGATCGGCGAGCCGGTCATCGTGC
>JANJWF010000189.1 GCA_024709685.1 Thiobacillus sp. | reverse complement strand
GGTTTTGACGTGCTGGACGAAGTTGAGCTGTTTGTTCGAGGTGGTGGTCCAGAAGTCGCCGCGCTCGACGATGTCGCGCTCCTTGCTGACCTTGCCCTCCTCGCCCACGATGGTGGTGCTGCTCTTCTTGCCGAAGGGCGGGTTGGTCAGGATCACGTCGAAGCGCTCGCCAGGGTCGGCGGCCAAGGAATCGCGCACCTCAATGGGTTCATAGTCCTGGCTGCCGATGCCGTGCAACAGCATGTTCATGGCGCACAGCCGCGCCGTGGCCTGCACCAGCTCCCAGCCCTTGAAGGTTTCCTCCTTGAGCTTGGTCTTTTGCGGCTTGGTCAGGTTGGGATTGTGCTTCACCACATAGTCATGCGCCGCGAGCAGGAAGCCGCCGGTGCCGCAGGCCGGGTCGCTCACGGTCTCGCCCGGCTGCGGGGCCATCACATCCACAATCGCCTGGATCAGCGGACGCGGGGTGAAATACTGGCCGGCACCGGACTTGGTGTCCTGGGCGTTCTTTTCCAGCAGGCCTTCGTAGGCATCGCCCTTCACGTCGGCGCTCATCGACACCCATGTCTCGCCTGGTGCACCTGGCTTGTCGATGAGATCCACCACCAGCCGCCGCAGCTTGGCCGGATCCTGGAACTTGTTCTGCGATTTGTTGAAGATCAGCCCGAGCAAGCCCTTCTGGTTGCCCAACGCCTCAAGCGTGTGGCGGTAGTGATCGAACAGCTCGTCGCCGTCTTTCTTGATGAGGCTCGGCCAACCGTATTGCTCCGGCACCGGGCTCTTCTGGTTGTATGGCGCCTTGGTGCGCTCGTCGGCCATCTTGAGGAACAGCAGATAGGTAAGCTGCTCGACGTAGTCGCCATACGACATGCCGTCGTCGCGCAGGACGTTGCAGTAGTTCCAGAGTTTTTGGACGATATCTTGTACTGACATTAATCTACTCTAAATCGTTATCGTTTTAATAATCTCTTCAATGGCATCTCTGACCTGTGGCCTTACTTTATAGAGGTCGGAGTGTTTAAGCCTGCGAGTACCTTTACCCGTCTTCATGTGCCTTGGGTGTGCAGTTACAGATTCAAGTCGCAATTGGTGTAGTGCATCAAGCCCGCTAGTGGCCATCGGATACTTCGCTGCTAAAGCAGGATGCTTCAACGCTGCACCAAACTGACCGTAGCCTTTTCCGGGCAGCTCGATGACATATACAGATTCCCAAATAAGATCTGTCAGGCTGTCGAGGGTCACGATACAGCTGTTGATGTCGGACTCGTAGTTTCTCTTGACTGTAAACGCTATGTGCTCAGCAGTGTCGTGACGAACCCCGAGCAACTTCTTCCAATCAAAGGCAGGAATTTTCTTGTCAAGAACATAGCTCAGCACTGTTCCAACTAAGCTCTCTGGAACACCGATGTGACGTATCTTCCCCGCTGCATATAGAAGTAATCTTGCCGACTCTTTTGCGTCCTTGTAGGGGTTATGGACACCAACGCCGTCGTCAACGATCTTTAATGCAGCTACTCGTGCTGGTTCCGTGCCACCGGTCCGTATCAAATCGTTGAGCAAAGACTCATAGCTGGCCGCTCCATATTGATCTTCCCTGATGTACTTGAGCGAGTCCTTCTTTACCCACCAATCAACCTCATCGCTAAGCAGCCCCGCTAGCTCTGCATGCGTTAACCTGTCATATCGCAACACCCACGCAAACAGGGCCGCTCGGTAGGTAGGTTGTGGTGGGGGCAATCCCTTCTTAGGTGACAACAATCTGCGATAGCAAAAGTCGATGCATTTAGCCTTATGCGGCTCCTGCATATTCTCCAAAACCGAGAACAAAAGCGCTCCATGAACGGCGTGATAAATTTCATCACCCTTCAGGTACTCAAGGATTGCTTCGGCCGCTTTTATGGGAAGTTTGTCGTATCTTGAAAAGTAAGATGCAACTTGTGATGAAAATGCAGGCTGCGACGTCAGCACCTTCATAAGACGAACATTCAACGAATGGTGTGGTTCCACGCGAGCCAAGAGGAATTTAAACCGGGTTGAGTCCGTTGGATTCTCTGGCTTGACCCTACCTCTTCTGGTCAACTCAAGCACACGCGCGCGTATTTTCGGTTGGTTAGGTGCTGGCACTACGGACGGCTCCGCAGGACGACTGACCGATTTGATTTCTTCAAGTGGGTCAGTAACCTTCCTGATGTTCACTTTCGCACTTTGTGGAAATAGGCCAATCTCCTTGGAGGCCAAATCCAGTGCAACGAGTCTTTGTCGCAAGACATTCTCTGATTTCGCCAGAATCTTAATATCGTCCACATACCGGAGATACTTGGTGCCGCCGGCTCGTGAACCTCGATCATCTATGTGCTTCAGCACTACCTCAGCCAGCAATCCAGAGGCCAACGGCCCTTGGGGTATCCCGTGACCGTGATAAATAATGTTTGAGAGATTGGTCCAGGTGCTAGATGTCCAAGTACGCAAGCAAACCAAGAGAAACTCTATTAGGTCGTCATCAACCTTTAGTTGTTTCAAGTGGTGCTTGAGGACGTTGTGATCAATCGAATCGTAGAATGCTGCCAGGTCGAAATTCGCAACGAACCGGAATCCACGCTTTACATCACCTACAACCGCATCTGAATAAGCCTTGTAACCTGCCTGCCATTTCAAGTAGAAGAAACGCGAAGATTTCCCCGCATATAGGTGGCCAAATGTTGTCTTCAGATAGCGGCTACGTACTCGCGCCTTCAGCTTTTCAGCGATGATATTCACGCATGCTTGGTACACGATCTGATCGTTTACTGTCAGCAGCGTATAAGGCCGCAAAATACCAGAGGGTTTGGGGAGATAAACCTTGGATGCATGGCCTGGGTCGTATGCGCGGCGTATCAGGTGCTTCCTCAGTCGGCGCAAATTGCTATCAGAAGAAGCTGCATACGCCATATAGGCGTCGCGAAAATATCCCTTGTAGGCCGCGTCTGGATTTGACTGTGTCCATCGGTATGCGCGCTTGAGGTTGTCGAGCGAACACATCTTGTCGTAGTCATCTAGCGCCATCCGAACTTGTCCTATCCGTGCAATACCGACTGGTGGCTTGGAGTGGCGTGTTGATTTTCAGTGACCATTCGCCCTGAAAATGACTTCACGAAAATTGATTGCCGCATACGCTCTGCGCGCTGAAAATTTACATCCACCTGGGCCTCGGTTTCTTGAACAAGGGATAG
>JANJWF010000109.1 GCA_024709685.1 Thiobacillus sp. | reverse complement strand
CAGGTCCAGCTCGAACCGTCGGTGGCCGGTCTCCCGGGGATTGAGCCTTAACAAAGTGTCTTTGGAGCGCGTGGCGGCGTCGCAAGCGATTGGCCGAGTTCAATTCCTGATTAAAAGACGTCCTTATCCTGTTAAATGATTTTTTTGATATAGTGACCCGTGGGTGCGGAAGTCTCCGGACCAATGATGAGGAGTGTCTGCAGATGAATCGTTATCTTTCCACAGTATTGGGTGTCATGATGTTCACGGGTAGCGCATCGGCGCTGGCCTGCGCGATGGGCAGCGGCCAGCAAGGCGGCCACCGCATGGGCATGGGCAGCGGGCACGGCATGGGGATGGGTATGCATGCCATGATGCACAGCCAGGGCCAGCAGTGCGGACAAGGCATGAATTGCATGAGTCAGGCCATGGCAGATCCGGGCCCGCAATCCGCCACGGAGGATGCAGGCAATCTCGACGCCGGGCATGACCACGGTCAGGCGGAGGCCGCGAAGTAAAGTCACACCCGAGTCCCGGATCAGTTCCGCAACCCGTATTCATTCCTCGGGTGATGCCGGCACCCAATCATTTGCATGGATATGCACGTGCGAAGGTCCCCCGAAGGTGCACGGAGAAACCATACGATGTCGTACGACGAAGGGCTTGCACAGCGTGTACGTGAAGCGCTCGAAACCAGGCCTGGCGTCGCAGAGAGGCGTTTTTTCGGTGGCCTCGCCTTCATGCTGAACGGCTATATCTGCATCGTTGTGGTCGGCCACGAACTGACCGTCCGGGTGGGGGCGAATCAATACGCTGAATGCCTGAAGCTGCCGCATGCGCGGCCAATGGATTTCACCGGCAAATCCCTTGCTGGCTTTCTGTACGTAGACGAAAAGGGGTTCGAATCGGACGCGGACCTGCTCGGCTGGATCGAGCGTGCGGTAACGTTTGTCTCGGGCTTGCCGCCCAAGGGGTGAGTGCTGAATCGGCTGAAAGCAAGCGCTTATGCGGCATGCCCATTCCGCCTGAGTTGATCGCGGAGCGGACTTCGGCAGGTGTCCGTCGGCTAATGGCCAAAAGCCCAAGGCCGCGTAACCGGACGCTCGTAAGCGTCAACCGCGCCGGGCCGCTTCGATTGACGCAATATCGATCTTTCTCATCTCCATCATCGCCTCGAAAGCACGCTTGGCCGCCGTGCGATCCGGGTCGGCGAGCGCATCAATGAGAATGCGTGGCGTAATCTGCCACGACAACCCCCACCTGTCCTTGCACCATCCACATGCACTTTCCTGGCCACCGTTGCTGACAATCGCGTTCCACAAGCGATCGGTTTCATCCTGGTCGTCAGTCGCAACCTGAAACGAAAAAGCCTCGTTGTGCTTGAACTCCGGGCCGCCGTTCAAACCAACACAAGGAATGCCGATCACGGTGAATTCGACCGTCAAGACATCGCCCTGCTTGCCCGTGGGGTAGTCGCCGGGCGCGTAAAGAATCCTTCCCACGGTGCTGTCGGAAAACGTCTTCGCGTAGAACTGCGCAGCCTCCAGGGCGGCGCCGTCGTACCAGAGACAGATTGTGTTCTTGCTGACCATATTCGTTCTCCCGCTCATGATCGGAATGTGCTCCAGCCGGCTGTCATGCTTTGAGGTGAAGCAACCGTGTGAGATTTTTGTCATAGCTGTTGACCGGATAAATGTCCATCTGCACAGACCCCAGAATGCAGAAGGCCATCCCGAAGGATGGCCTTGTTGTGTTTGGACTGCACAATCCAGATGAAACAAGTAATTGCGCTATTTACCCTGTCGAGGGATCCTTCGACGGAAGATGAATTGCGACCCCTCCACGATCAATGCCGCCATTAGCGATCGGCGGGTGCGCCACCTCTGAAATGCTTCTACAAGGTAATCACCTGGTCGGGGGGATTTCCCGATAATGCCGAATACAGGTTCGGGAAACAACCGATTGTCGCCCCTTCCACCAATTTGTCAGCGATGTTTCTTTCATAGCAGCACTGATCGCAACCCATCAGCAATATGTTCTGCTGCTTTGCGACCTTAGCCAGCCTTTCGCCAATTGGGTCGTTTTTTACCAGGACGTAATTATTGTCTTCGAAAAAGAACATCCCCACGACTTCTACGCCATGCGCTCCCTCTTCCAGTTGCGGGAGGATCATTTTTCCCAATTTGTACGAAACGGTATGGCCTTGTGTCGAAAAAATGTAGGCGACTTTCATCTTCTTTCTCCTAGGTGCGGTGAGAGATAACGCGAAGGGCGTGCCGCCAGGTGGCGGAAGCACCTCAAATTAGGCGCATTTTATTCAAATCTTCAATGAAGGCTAACGAAGCCAAGCGCGCTGCGAAAAGGGCCTATACAACTGCAAATGCAAAAGGCCATCCCAAGGATGGCCTTTCAGTATTTTGGCTCCCCGACCTGGGCTCGAACCAGGGACCTGCGGATTAACAGTCCGTCGCTCTACCGACTGAGCTATCGGGGAATGGGAAGCGCGCATTCTAGTGATGGCGGGCGATTCGGTCAACCCTCGCCGTCATTTTCCACCTGCAGTTCGGGCACGTGGCTGAAGGCGATGCGCATGGGCGCGGCGCTGCGGCCGCGGTGGGCGCCGCCGAAGTAGAGGGTGTTGGCGCCGTAGCGCTGGTTGATCTGGTCGAGCACGATGTTGAGGGGTTCGTGCTGGTCGTCGGGGTCGAACAGGTCGCGTGTGACCTGGCTGTGCTCGACGAGGTCGGTGAGGGTGACGCCGACCTTGAGGATGGGGCCGGGGTCGGGCGGGCGGCGCTGCCACAGTTCGGCCAGTGCGGGGTTGAACTTGAAGGTGTCGGCGTGTGGCGAGAAGCGCGCCTGGTCGACCCAGCGGGCGTCGCCGGCATCGGTCTTGAGATAGTGCAGGTGCAGGCCGAGGCCGCCGGCGCAATAGCCGTAGTGGCGCAGCCGCATGGCGGCCTTGTGCAGCAGGCGGTAGAGCACGGCGAGCGCGGAATCGGGGTCGCGGAGATCGGGCGCGAGCACGTGCGAATGGCCGACGCTGGAGCGCTGGGTGGGGGCGGAAGCGACCGCTTCGCCGCGCAGCTTGGCGTAGTAGCGCTCGCCCTCGACGCCGTTCCAGGCGCGGCTCAGCGTGTCCTTGCTGGCATGGCAGAGCTGCTCGACGCTGTGGATGCCGAGCTGGTTCAAGCGCTGCTCCATGGCGCGGCCGATGCCGTTCAATGCCCCGAGCTTGAGGCCGTACAGCCGTTGCGGCAGTTCGTCCTGGCGGATGACGACCAGCCCGTCCGGCTTCTGCATGTTGGAGGCGGTCTTGGCGAGAAAGCGGTTGGGCGCGATGCCGACCGAGCTGTGCAGCACCTCGCCGACCTGATCGTAGATCGCCTGCTTGATCTGCCGGCCGAGTTTGACGGCGTTGGTTTCCTCGCGGTCGCTGCCCATCAGGTCGCAGGCCATTTCGTCGATCGATAGCACGGCGGAGACCGGAGTGCACGATTCGACCGCGACGACGATGCGGTGGTGGATTTCGACATAGACCGGCGGCCGTGCCTGGACGAAGACGATGTCGCGGCACAGCTTCTTCGCCTGCCACACCGGGGTGCCGGTACGGATGCCGAAGCGCTTGGCGTCGATGCTGGC
>JANJWF010000087.1 GCA_024709685.1 Thiobacillus sp. | reverse complement strand
TCGTCAATGACATGCTGAAGCTGCTTGCCGGTTTCAGTAATCTCCTCGACTGAAAGCGCTTCGCCCAGACGGGCTTCGAACGCCGCCTTTTCCGCCTGTAGCGCAGCCATGCTTTTGTCGAGCTTCTCCAGTTTCTGCTTCAACGACTTGATCCTGCCCGACGACACCAGCTTCTTCGCCGCAACCGGCGCAGGTTCCGCCCTGACCACTGGGGTTTCTGCCACCTTGCCGGCCTCCTTCAGGCTTTCGCGCACGCGCTTGCCCTCCTCCAGCAGATAGCGCTGGTAATCGTCGAGATCGCCGTCGAATGGCTCGACGCCGCCACGCGACACCAGCCAGAATTCGTCGCACACCGACCTCAGCAGGGCGCGGTCGTGGCTCACCAGCATCAGCGTGCCTTCGAATTCGTTCAGCGCCACCGCCAGGGCTTCGCGCGTGGCGAGGTCAAGGTGGTTGGTCGGCTCGTCCAGCAGCAGCAGGTTCGGTCGCTGCCACACCAGCATGGCGAGCACCAGCCGCGCCTTCTCGCCGCCGCTCATGGTGCCCACCGCCTGCTTGACCATGTCGCCGCTGAAGTTGAAGGTGCCAAGAAAATTGCGCAGATCCTGCTCGCGGCTGCTGAACTGGCCGGCACCGCCGTTCGCGATCGTGTCGCGTGCCAAGCGAATCATGTGCTGCAGCGGCGTGTCGCCGGGGCGCAGCACGTCGAGTTCCTGCTGCGCGAAGTAGCCGATGTTGAGGCCGCGACCTTCGATGACCTCACCGGCGACCACCTTGAGCTCGCGCGCGATGGTCTTCACCAGGGTGGACTTGCCCTGGCCGTTGGCGCCGAGGATACCGATACGCTGCCCGGCGAATACGGACTTGCTGACGTGCCGCACGATCACGGTCGGCGGGGTGTCAGGCGGCGCATCGGCGGGCGGCGGGTAGCCGAAGCTGGCGTCGTCGATGGTCAGCATGGGATTGGGCAGGTTCTGCGGCTCCTTGAATTCGAAGGTGAAATCCGCGCTCGCCAGCAGCGGCGCCAGGCGCGCCATGCGGTCCAGTGCCTTGACCCGGCTTTGCGCCTGCTTGGCTTTGCTGGCCTTGGCCTTGAAGCGGTCGATGAACTTCTGCAGGTGGGCGATCTTGTCCTGCTGGCGGGCATACGCCGCCTGCTGCAACGCCATCTGCTCGGCGTGCATGTCCTCGAAGGTGCTGTAGTTGCCGCCGTAGCGGGTGAGCTGGCCGTTCTCGATGTGCAGCGTGACCCGGGTCACCGCATCAAGAAATTCGCGGTCGTGGCTGATCACCAAAAGGGTGCCGGGATATTTTTTCAGCCACGCTTCCAGCCATACCAGCGCGTCCAAATCCAGATGGTTGGTCGGCTCGTCGAGCAGCAGCAGGTCGGACGGGCACATCAGCGCGCGCGCGAGCTGCAGGCGCATCCGCCAGCCGCCGGAAAAGCTGCTGACGGGTTGGTTCAGTTCGCGCACCTGGAAACCCAGTCCGAGAATCAGCGCCTGCGCGCGCGACTGCGCGTCGTGCGCACCGGCATCGTGCAGCGCCATGTAGGCATGCGCCATGCGCTCGCCATCGTCACCGGCCTCGGCAGCGCTCACCTCGGCCTGCGCCGCGACCAGCGCGGTATCTCCTGCGATGACGAATTCAGTCGCGGATTCACTCGTTTCCGGCATGTCCTGTGCCACCTGCGCCATGCGCCACTGCGACGGAATGGAGAAATCGCCCTTGTCCTCGTGCAGGGTACCGTTCAGCAGCGCGAACAGGCTGGACTTGCCGGCGCCGTTGCGGCCAACCAGGCCGACTTTCTCGCCGGGATTGATCGACA
Source organism: Thiobacillus sp. (assembly GCA_024709685.1). Taxonomy (GTDB): domain Bacteria; phylum Pseudomonadota; class Gammaproteobacteria; order Burkholderiales; family Thiobacillaceae; genus Thiobacillus. The sequence continues at coordinate 4,147 of JANJWF010000087.1, read as the reverse complement.
CCGAGGCATTGTCGAGCAGGATCTTGGCGCTGCGCCGCAGACTGAGGTTCTTGAGGAGGATAATGCGAAAAAATGCGGCGCGCAGGACACGCTCCGCTGAATCGAAAGCCGAATTCTACCCTGCCGCCCCGGCTGCCCGTTCCCGGATCGACTGTTGGCCGCCTCGACACAGACTGACGGTTTTCCGTCAGCTCGCACAGCGTGCGGTCACGTCACATCGCGCAGATCATTGTTTTGCCGGTTGTTTCTTGTACCATGTCGCCCGCAGGGGACGGCATGACAGTTGCATGCCATCGGGCAGGCAACCAGTACGGGGAACGTCATGAAACTTCAACTCGGCCAGAAGCAACTCGTTCTCGGGCTCAGTAAATCGCCGTTCACCTGGTTTCACCGCCAGACCCGGCGCATGTCCCTCACGAGCCTGTCGCTGCTGTTCGTGCAGCTTTCATGGTTTGCCCGCCAGCCTTCAACCTGATGCAACTGGGCCGGCGCATCAGCGTGAGCATCAACCTGTCCGGTTCGCCGCTGGGGTTTTTCAGCGGCAGTACCTGCCGCATGTCGATGTTGAGCGTGACACTGCTGTTCATCGAGTTCAGCGTGCTGCGGCGCACCCCGGGCCACAGCACCTGACGAACGCACCCGGTCGAGATTCCCCCTCCCCCGCGGGAGAAAAAGCAAACGTCGCGCCCCACGCTGCCAAAGCGATTAACGGTGAATCTCCAGCACCGCTTCCAGGCCACCGGTCGCTCCGTTCTTGAGCGACACCTTCCAGCCGTTCGTTTCAGCCAGCTGGCGCACAATTGCCAATCCCAGCCCGGTTCCGCCCGTAGCGTGAGAACGCGAAGTCTCCAGCCGGTAAAACGGCCTGAACACCTTTTCCAGCTGGTCGGCGGGGATGCCTGGGCCGGCATCGCGTACGATCACTCGCGCCTGCCTGTCCGTGCATTCCAGTTCCAGTTCGACCGGGGAGCCGCCGTAGCGCTGGGCATTCTGGACCAGGTTCGACACGATCTGCCGCAATGCCAGCCGGCCGGCCGCAACCTCGCACGGCGCCGCGCCCGGCCACGCCAGACCCGCGTCGGCTGCCACCTCTTCCAGCAATACCGCCAGGTCGATGCGCACCTTCGCCTCGGCCTGGGTGGTGCGCGCCAGTTCCAGGTAGCCGGTAATCAGCTTGTTCATGTCGACCAGGTCGGCCACGGCGCGGTCGATACGCGCCGGGCTCGGGGCGTCGCGCAGCATTTCCAGGTTGAGCTGCAGGCGCGTCATCGGCGTGCGCAGGTCGTGCGAGATCCCGGCCAGCAGGGTGGTCCGGTTATCGAGCAGTTCGCGTACCTCGGCCGCCATGGTGTTGAAACGGCGCGCCAGCTCGGCGAGTTCGGCGGGACCGGTTTCCGGGAGGGGATCGGGCAGTTCGCCCGCCCCCACCTGGCTGGCCGCCCGTGCCGCTCGCGCCAGCGGCACGGTGATGCGACGCACCAGAAACAGCGCAGTCAGCAGGCTGAGGAACGTGCCCAGCGCGATCACTGCGCTGGCCGTCAGCGGCGGCTTGACGGCGTAGCGGTCGGGGAAGAAGCCGGCACGCAGCCCGTGCCCTCCCACCGGAATATCCAGCCATGCCGCCTGGGTGTCCGATGCGCCGTACAGCACGATAGGCTCGCCCAGGCGCCGGCTCAATGCTTCTTCGATCTGTCGGCGGAAGGCGAAGCGGGGCGCATCCGCTGTCGCGCCAACGTCAGTCGTGGTCAGGCGCAGGCCGTGCCGATGAGCCAGTTCGCGCTCGAATGCCGCACGGGTTTCGGGCGGCAGTTCCACCCAGGTTTGCGCCGACAGCACGATCAATCCCGCCAGGTCGTCGGCCGAACGCGCCGCAACCGGGACGATCAGGGTGCGATACACGACCCAGAATGCCGCCACCTGAAACACGATAAACGCCAGCGCCAGTGTCAGCGCGGTACGGACGTACAGCGAACGGGCGAGGCGTTTCACCCTTTTCCCTGCGGCACGAACAGGTAACCCTGGCCGCGCTGGGTACGGATGTAGGCTGGGTTGGCGGGATCGTCCTCGATTTTTTTGCGCAGGCGGTTCACCCGCACATCGATGCTGCGGTCGAACGGGTCGCGCTCGAAACCGCGCAACTGGTCCATCAACCAGTCGCGCGACAGCGCACGGTTGGCGTGGGTGACGAAAATTTCGAGCAGATCGTACTCGCTGGTGGTGAGCGCGATCTCGGCACCCTCACGGGTGAGCATGCGGGCATCGAGATTGACGCTGAACGGGCCGAAATGAAGCTGCCGGATGGTTTCGTCCACGGCCGGTGCAACAGCACTTTCCTGCCGCCGCAGCACGGCGCGGATGCGCGCCAGCAGTTCGCGCGGATTGAAGGGCTTGGGCAGGTAGTCGTCGGCCCCGACTTCGAGACCAATGATGCGATCGATGTCCTCGCCCTTGGCCGATAGCATGATGATGGGGGGAAAGCCTGGCTGCGCGCGCAGGCGGCGGGCGATCGATAGCCCATCCTCGCCCGGCATCATCCAGTCGAGCACCAGGAGATCGGGCACACGGGCAGCGAGCAGGCGGTCGAGCGAAGCGGCGTCCTCCGCCGTCTCGACCGCATAGCCCTGGCCCGTCAGGTATTCGGCCACCAGTTCGCGGATGCCAGGGTCGTCATCGGTGACGTAAACGGTGTCTTTTTCCATGCGGCAACTATATCAGCGGGGATAAACGGCCATCACCCACCTGGTTACACATTGTTACAAAATCGGCGTTGCATGAAACAGTGCGCTTACTTTCGTCAACCAAACTGCGAGGCGTGGAAGCGAGCGCAATCACAAGAATGGAGAACCGGATGAACACTCTGAAGGGCATCAATACACGACACATCGGAATCTTGGGGCTGGCAGCACTGGGAGCGGCCGTGGCCGCCCCGGTCCAGGCTGCTCCCAATTTCCCGGAAGGCGCATTCATCGTCGCCAGGAACGACCGCAGCGGCGAGGCTCGCCAGGACCAGCGCGACGATCGCCGAGACAGCCGCCGCGCCTCCCAGCAAGAAGCCGGGCGCGACACCCGATCCGAGGAGCCACAAGGCTACGGCTACGGCTACGAGCGTCGCCAACAGCAACGCGACGAAGAAGAGAACGATCGCCCACGCGGCCGTCGCTGATACCTGCCAACTGAAACAACGAGGAGATCAAACCATGACAGCACGTACCCTTAACACCGCCCTGATCACCGCACTGCTCGCCGCCAGCGGCGCAGCCCAGGCCAGCCAGGGCCATGGCGACGGCTTCGCTACCCGCGTCAGGGTGCTGGCCAGCACGCCGGCCTACGAGACGATCAACGAGCCACGCCGCGAATGCTGGACCGAAACCGTCGGCTACGAGACCCGCAGCCACCGCGAAGGCGGCGCGGGGGGCGCAGTCCTCGGGGCCATCGCAGGCGGTCTCATCGGCTCCACCGTCGGCAAGGGAGACGGCAGGGTCGCCGCAGCCGCGGTCGGCGCTGCCACCGGCGCCGTAGTGGGGGACCGCATGCAGCAAGGTGGTACCCGTTATGAATCGGTTCCCCAGCAGGTCGAGCGCTGCCAGACCCATGACAACTTCCGCGAGGTCATCAGCGGCTACGACGTGCGCTACCGCTTCGATGGCCGCGAATACAGCACCCGCCTGCCGTACGATCCGGGCAAGTGGCTGACCCTGAACGTGAGTTTTTCCGTGGCCGAGGACCAGCGCGGCGGACGCTGGAGAAACAGCCGCAACGACTGGAACGATTGAGGCGCGTCCGCCACAGCCGTCTAGCACCTGAAAGGAGAAGCACCATGCTACGCACTGCCATGTTTGCATCCATACTGCTGGCCGCCTCACCGGTTGCCTTCGCCCACAGCGGTGGTGACTACGGCCGCGTCGTCACGGTCGAGCCGCACATAACCATTTCGTTTGGCACCGGTTACTACGACGGCTTCCGCGTGCTTTATGAATCCGACGGCTCACATTACTGGACCCATACCTCGTACCGTCCCGGTCCGTACATCGTGCTGCCCCCACCCCATCGCGTCCAGCATGTCTATCGCTACCGCGATTACAACGATGGCTGGCATGACCGTCGCGACCGGAATGACCGCGGTGGCTGGCGTGACGATCGCCGCGAG
>JANJWF010000034.1 GCA_024709685.1 Thiobacillus sp. | reverse complement strand
AAGCAAGCGCGTCAGCCGTTCAGCCGAGGAAGGCGCCGATTTGATCGAGCCCCTTGCGACGACCGAGTAGAGGTCACCGGACGATCGCCACCTGCTTCCATGAGCTGGTATACGCTGGCGAGACATTCCCTCGTTTCATTGCCCAAGGCCTGGATTGATTCGCCACCGCCAGGCGAACAGAATCACGCCCCATCCGGTCATTTATGCCATCGAGCAGCTTTGACAAATCCTGACGTCCGCTCGGCGCGTCCCCAAACAGGCTTTCCTGGCGCTGCGCGGCCGGGGCCAACCCCATCAGCATCACGCCGGCTTTTTGGTACCGGAATTCAGGCTTGTATACGGCGTCCAGACCTCTCTGCGCCGCCTTGGCCAGGGTGAAGCCGTCTTGAGCAGGGAAGGGGAGCGAGATGCTCGCCATGGAGTGATACTGCGGTTCGTCAGGCATGAAACGGTTGGTCATCAGAAACACTCCCACGGTCGAGCAGACCGAGTCCTGCTGCCGCAGTTTCTCGCCTGCTCGCGCGACGTAGGTATGCAGCGCATCGGCCAAGGATCGCTTGTCTTCGACCAACCGACCGAAGCTCCGCGACGAGACGATTTGCTGCTTTGGTGGCGGCTCGGTTTCCAAATCGAAGCAGGGCAGGCCGTTCAACTCACGCACTGTCCGCTCGACCTGCACGCCGAAACGCATCCTTATCAGATCGGGATTGGCGCGCGCCAGGTCGGCAGCGGTGAGTATGCGCATGCTGGCCAGCTTCTCCGTGAGGCGCGACCCGATGCCCCAGACATCACGCACGTCCACGCGGCCGAGATATTCGAAAAGCCCGGCTTCGCTCATGCCCGACAGGTTGCACACGCCGCCCATTTCCGGGGCTTTCTTGGCGATCCGATTGGCCAGCTTGGCCAGCGTCTTGGTGGCGCCGAGGCCGACGCAAACCGGAATGCCGACCCATTTCCTGACACGGTCCCGAATATCCCGGCAATGCTCGGTGAGATTCCATCGCGCGAACCCCTCAAACTCCAGGAACGATTCGTCGATCGAGTACACCTCCTGACGGGGGCAGAACTGGCCAATCACGCTCATCATCCGCGCGCTCATGTCTGCGTACAGCGCGTAATTCGACGAGAGTGCGATCAGACCGCGACGCTCCAAGTGACGTAGCCTGAACCACGGCTCGCCCATGACGATGCCCATATCCTTGGCTTCCTGGCTGCGCGCCACGGCGCAGCCATCATTGTTCGACAACACAATGACAGGCCTGCCTTCCAGCCTGGGATTGAAAGCCCGCTCACACGAGACGTAGAAGTTGTTGCCATCAACCAGTGCAAAGACCCGATCAGAGCGCATGGATGGCATTGGTGACGACTCCCCAGATGATGAACTCCATGCCATCTTTCATCTCGATCGGTGCATAGGCTGGGTTTTCCGCGACCAGCCAGACTTTGCCGTCGTTACGCATTAGGCGTTTCACGGTCATTTCGCCATTGACCACCGCGATCACGATGCGGCCAACTTCCGGATTCAATGACTTGTCCACCACCAGGATGTCGTTATCGAAAATGCCGGCACCAATCATCGAGTCACCCTTCACGCGCACGAAGTACGTAGCCTCCTTGTGCTTGACGAGATGTTCGTTGAGGTCAAGGCGCTTTTCGACATGATCGTCCGCCGGCGAGGGAAACCCAGCCGCGACCCTGGAGAGATACAGAGGGCGTTCCAATGCCGAAAGATGAACCGCTGCCGGCAAAATTTCGATCACGTCGTCTCCCAGGGAAGGCGGTCGACCTTTGAGACGCTCGATGACCGATATTGGCAGCCGGACCACCTTTGTCGGCTCCTTGCTTTTTCGGCCTGAGTTTGGGCGACTCCCGCCGTATGAAGATGGCATTTCATTCAATCTTGAAAAATGTAACGGAAATCAAGATAGCACGACGACCTCTGGCGGGTCGACTGCCCAAAGCAAAATATTGGTATACTGTTACCAGTAACGAAGAACAACAGGTCAATTCCATGGCTGCAACCAACAGGGAAAGACAGGCTGCATTCAAGAGAAGTATGCGGGATGCTGGCATGCGCCAGGTCACAATCTGGCTCGACGCCAATCAGGCGCAGGAGGTCAAGGCGCTGCTCTCCGGCTCACGGCAAGGTGAGGCTGAAACCACACGGCTGTCCAACTGGGCAGAAAAGCTTGCCCAAGAACAGCATCAACTCGATACGCGTTGGAACGAGTTGGACGCACTGGTTGCAGAAACCAACCTGCTCAAAGACAACCTGAAAAAGCGTGAACTAGATCTCTCCCTGAAGCCAAGAACTGCCAGCACGGCCACCAAGGAAGAGATACCCTCCCATGCCGATCGCGTTGCCAGGCTGGTAGAGTGGTTCACCACCCGGAAAGACTGGCGGAGCGGTGAGCAACAGTCTCTGACCGATTCGTACAGCGCGCTCAATAAGGCCGCAGCGATGGTTAGCCTGTCCAGGCAGACCAAGGCAGTGGGCACGGCCATCAAGAGCGTGCTGAGTACCTACGGCGAAGAACGGCACGCCTTGCTAAGCACCTCGGAAACCAGCGTGCTT
>JANJWF010000032.1 GCA_024709685.1 Thiobacillus sp. | reverse complement strand
GTACGCGCGCGCGGACAGGTTGAGACGGCTGATGGCCTGCTTGAGCAGGTTTTCGCCGGTGGCGTCAAGGGTGCAGAACGCCTCGATTTCCTGCGGCCCGAGCGCGGCGTTGGGCTTGCCCTGGCGTTCCATCTGGCGCGTGCGCGCGGCTTCCACGCGGGTGCGGATGGTGGCGCTGGATTCCCCCGCGCCGGCCCGCATCAACTCATCCTCGGTGAGCGCGGGCACGTCGATCTGGATGTCGATGCGGTCGAGCAGCGGGCCGGAAATGCGCCCGCGGTAGCGCGCGATCTGGTCGGGGGTGTCGCGGCAGGCCCGGCTTGGGTGGCCGAGATAGCCACACGGGCAGGGATTCATCGCCGCGACGAGCTGGAAGCGCGCCGGAAAATCGGCCTGCCGGGCGGCGCGCGAAATGGTGATGTGGCCGGTTTCCAGCGGCTCGCGCAGCACTTCCAGCACCTGGCGCGAGAATTCCGGCATTTAATGCTTGTCAACTTTTTTGGGATTAAAGTTGTCACGGATTTGTAGGTTTTCTCCGGTCAAGTACGGAGAGTCCGTCCCGAAATGGAACCTCCCATCCGGTTGATAATTCACCTTGCGGCGTAATCTGAGCGGAATAGCCCAATATCAAATTGAATTGTACAGTTCCATACTCTGGTGGAATCGCGTTAAAGATAGCAAAAATATGTGCTTTTCCTACGGTCTGATCCATTCGTTCAGCCCGTGTTCTCCTCTTCTGATAAATGTGGGATATGCCCCATTGCGGCAGCGTAGGCAAGCATTTTTTGCGGGCGCCGGTATGAGCTGACCATCATTCCGGCCGAGACGGACCGGTTTGCTGGTGCCGACTGTCTAGTCTGCTTGAGTCGCCAAGTGGGGCAATGCGACCCGAAGCGGGCATTCAGCCTAGCAAAAGCTGATGTCCGCTTCTCGGCCGACAACCGGACGAGGTCACGTTGTCCCGGGGTTGTCTCCTCAGGGTCGAAGCCGTCAGACGATCTGGAAGTGACTTACTTCCTGCGAGCCTTCCTCCACTCCCAAGGTGGCGTCGGCCCAAGATCGGTCCATAGCCCTACTCTGCGCGCTCTGGCAGATTCTTCAGCAGCGTTGTAGCTGAGTCGGTCATCAAGGATTTGCTCGTTTTGATATTTCTTGTAGTGCCATCCACAACCGCGCCGGACTTGTTCCAGCTTCACGTCTTGGACGTTCACCAGCACCTTGCCGATAACACGACCATATCGATCAAGCTTGTTTAACTCGACCGCCACCACGCGACCATAGGCAAGGTCTGGCAAGCTCTTTTTACAGGCTTGGCCAAAAGGCTGTCCCTTCTCGGGACTGTTGATGCCAGACAGGTATCTTGTGCTGGGTATTGGTAGCATCCAGCAGAGTGAGCGTGTCACCGTCGGCGATGCCTAGGCGTAGTCGCCCTGCTTGGCTGGCGGCTCATCCTAGGCAAAGCGTTGGATCGGCCTGATCAACCGTCAGCCGATGCCCATTGGCTACCAGCCACTGCCGCGCCCGATCGGCATTGGGGCAGATACTCTGAACGGTCAGCCAGAAGCGCTGCGAATGGTCGGGAATGGCCAAGTGCACCATCTCGTGGGTCACGATGTAGCGGAGTACGTAGTCCGGTGCCATGATCAGGCGCCAATTGAATGACAGGTTGCCGAGCGCCGAGCAGTTCCCCCACTTTGTTCGCTGGCCCATGACGTAGACACGATTGGGCGTGCGCTTCACGCGCTTACCGACATCGACAAGGTGCTGCTCAATGCTCGCCCGCGCCTGCCTGCGCAACCAGTACTCAAGAGAGCGTGACACTGGCGTCCTTGCATCCAGCCCTCGGGTAATCACAATTGCATCAGCTTCAAGAGCGACTTTGTTGGGCGCCTGCCACCTGTCAACTTGCACCACGCTGACAGACACCGGTTCACCGCGATACAAAATCTGCCCGCGCATCCGCTTGCCAGGCCGTCTCACGGCACGGAGTTGTCTAGCGCGCTCCAGTTGCTCGACGACCCAGGCCCGATTTGAGAAAACGAATTCGGTGGCCTCCGTCGTATCCCGCCCCTCCGGCACGACGACCTCAAGGCTGTCAGGCCTAACCTTGATCCGTAGCTTTGTCGCTTTTTGCGAGCGCACGAACCGGCACTCCAAGCTCTGTCCATCAAGCAGGATGGTCTGCAGAGTGCTGGCACGTATCGCTTCAGCTGGCGGCATCCGTGTTCACCAATTCGCCAAGCGCGGGCGCGAGGAAAGGTTCGCCATTGGCGTTAAACCCAAGCTCGCCGTAGTCTGGATTCCAAAGCTCGGCAATCATCGACTGCTCCACACGCATCCTGCCACTCTTGGAATTGCTCCACCCCGGCAACAGCAATTGATTGTCGTGGAGATGGGCTACCAACCGCCGCGCGCACCCGCTGAGATAGGCCTCGTCCTTGTTGGCGGAAAACTCGCGCAGGATCGTGAATACGGCGTACTCCCCAGGCTGCGTCAAACCGAGGCGTGCGGGCTCTTCGTCCAGTTTGGCCTTTTCGTCGGCGATTTCCTGAAGTTCCTTCAGGCGTTTTTCGGCTGCCTTGTCGGCGGCATCCTTCTTCGCCTTCAATCGCGCCAGGCGTTCGCCCAGTTGTCGATACGTAAAGCCTTGGTCGTCCTCTGCAAGTTCAGCCGTCAATATTGCTTCCAACGCTGCCGCCTTGTCTGCCGCGCTGGGCAGTTCGTCGAGCTTAGTGACGTAATCCTTGTCGATCTTGAACACCGGCAGCGCCTCGGCCAGATCCATGAACGTGGTGTTCTGCTCGATCAACTCACGGGTCTTGGCCGACAACTCCCCGAAGGTATCCCGTTTGCTGGCATTGCTCTGCCGACGGCGATGGGCAATGTAGATGCTGCACAGCCAGTTATAGACGTAACGGTGCTCGTAGAGGCAGGGATCGGGCGATACGGCCTCCCATAAGCGTTCCAGGCTCTTGAAGTTTTGCTCGAAAATCTTCGCCGCGTCGGGGTCTTTGATCGCCCGCAGGGCGGCGAGCAGGCATTCCCGAGTATCGGCGATGGTGATGCCCTTGAAGCTCTCCATGCAGCGCGCTACCTCGCCCGGCACCATGTCCTTGAGCGCATCCCAATCGATTAGAGCCTCCTCGCGGATGTTCTCGTCGAAGTTGAGCGCCTTGGCCAGGTTGGCGAACACGCCAAAATAATCGACCACCACACCGGTGCGCTTATCCATAGCCGGCAGCGGTCGGTTGGTGCGGGCGATGGCCTGCAGTAGGTTGTGGTCGCGCAGGGGCTTGTCGAGGTACATCACCTGTTCCACCGGCGCATCAAAGCCGGTCAACAGCCGGTCGCAGACGATGAGAATTTTCAGTGGCGGACGCCACTTGCTACGATCTTCGCCGAAGGCCTCGCGATTCCACTCCTCCCATTGCTTCGGTGTCAGCTTGAAGTAGTCGATCAGGTCATCCTGCTTCTGCTTGCCGTAATGGAAGCGTGCCAGGTCCTCATCATCGTTCTGACCTTCGGAGATGATCACATCTGACCATTCCGGCGGCAGCCCCCGTGCCTTGAGCTTGTCATCGAGCGCAACCTTGAAGAGGGCGCAGGCCATGCGATCGACGCCCACCAACTGGGCCTTGAAGCCGCTGGGATCGGGATAGGCCAGAAAATGCTCCAGCATTTTCTCAACCACGATCTCGACCCGATCCGGATGCCGAGCCAGTTCCTTCCATTGCGAGCGCTGGCGTTGGATCAGATCCTTGGCGTCCTCGTCCTCCAGCTCCATTTCCTCGCACATCTGCTCGAAGCCGAGATTCAGCGTTTTCTCGTCGACGATGAAGGGCACCTTGTCGCGAATGTAATGCACCTCGAGGGTCGCGCCGTCCTTGATGGCGCGCTTGATGCCGTAGTAGCTGAGGTAGCGCTCCTGCTCGCCATCAACCACCGGCCCGAAATCGCGGTGGGTGTTGATCATCCCCCGGTCGATCGGCGTGCCGGTCAAGCCGAAGCGGAAGGCGTTCGGCAGCTTCACGCGCATGGTCATCGCGTAGCTTTCCGCGGTATTGCCCTTCTGCGAGCGGTGGCACTCGTCGACGAGGGTGATGATATTGTCCTCATCCAACGGTTGTAGGTCGCCCATCTTCTGGAAGGACTGCACCGTGGTCACCAGGGTGCCGCGCCACACGGTTTTGAGTTTGTTCTTGAGGTCTTCGACGCCCATCGCCTTCTCGACGTTGGGGTAGTCGCAGGCATCGAAGTCGTCGGAAATCTGGGTTTTTAGATCGCGCCGGTCGACGACGATCATCACCGTCGGATTCTTCAGCGTCGCCTGCCGGCGCAGCTTGTACGCGGCGAACACCATCGTCAGCGACTTGCCGGAACCCTGCGTGTGCCAGACGAGGCCGGTGCGATCCTGCGCGCTGGCAGGCTTGCCGATCAGCGACAAGGTGCGGTCCACAATGTCGTTGACCGCCTCGAACTGCTGGTAGCGCGCCACCTTCTTGATGGTCTTGCCCTTCTTGGTCTCGAACACCACGAAGTGCTGCAGGAAGTCCAGCACGTGGCAGGGCTTCAGGCGCAACAAGCCCTTGACCGGCACCTCCAGCGGATCGTCCGGATTGTCCGCTTCCAGCTCGTTCCACCAGCCCTTTTTGTCCGGGTACTGCGACAGCCACGGCCCCCAGGTATCCAGATGGCGCTCGATGTCTTCCTTCTTGGCGTCGTGGAATAAGACCGTGCCGTAGCGGAAGGCATCCTCGTCGGCCGCCACGCAAAACACATTGGGCGTCAGCATCAGCGGTGCCTGGCGCTGGTAGCGGTGTAACTGATGCACCGCCTCGGTCCAGTCCTTGCCGCTGGTGAGATAGCTCTTGTACTCGGCGATCACCAGCGGGATGCCGTTGACCAGCAGCACCGTGTCGTCGCGGCATTGCTTCACGCCCTGCACACGGTACTGGTTGGTGGCGGTGAAATCGTTGAGGTGCTGCTTCGCGGGGGCGAACTCGATGAAATAGACGGTCTTGGCATCTTCGCCGGGTGCCAGCTCCACCTTCACTCCATCGCGCAGGCGATCCAGCGTCTCGCGATTGGCGGTGAGCTTATCCGCCGCATCCATTGTCTTGCGCAAGGCATTCACCGCCAGCCGCGCCTGCGCCGGCGTGGTCACGTTGCTGTTGATGCGCAGAATGGCCTCCACCAGCAGCTTCTCGACCAGCGGGTCCTCCAGCGGCCGGTCGAAGGCAGCCATCTCGGCCTCGCCGCGATAGGTCCAGCCCAGTCCCTTGTCGCCGGGCGTCGGGCTACCGTGGCCAGATAGCCATTGAATGACGGGGAGTTCGACGTAGCCGGCTTCACTCATGGTTATTGTTGTTCCTTGAACAGAGCGGGATCGACACGCACGGTGCCGGTGAGCAGGTCGTGCATGAGCGACTTCTTGAGCTGTGTCAGCGTGCCTACTTTGCTATTCAGTGCCCGTATCCTCACCTTAGACACTGTCATCACGTCGGCGATTTGACCTTGCTCATCGAGCGGTGGCACGGGGAAGCGAAACGCGCGGACCTGCGTCTTGTTGGTGGATGCCAAGTTGGTCGTTCGTTTCGCCACACGCGTGAAGTAGCGCTTGGCAATGTCGGATTCGACAACGAAGGCAAAGTAGCGCGGATCGAGCAGTGTGCGGTCAGCACGGATGCGGAAAATGTGGTTTTGGTGCAAGCAATTCTCTATCTGCCCTTCCCACAAGGTGCCCCGACCGAGTTTGTCGAGATCGCCACCCTCGGTCATCAGCACGTCGCCGGGTTCGAGCCGATATCGATCAATTTCGTCGCAACGTACCTTGACGGTCTTGATGGTGCCCAAATCGAGATGGCCGTCCTGTACATTGGCAACTCGCAGGTAAGGTAGCTCCACATTTTTGTAGCCACTGACGTCCTTGCCCAGCGTAACGCCAGAGCCGACTTCTGCAACTTCATCCACTCGTTTTGTAACCCAGTGCGGGGGGTTCGTCTTGCCGCGATCAAGTAAGTCGTGAAGCAGCGAGTGGTCGAGCAACTCAGCCTTGCGCACCGCACCTCGCGCCCGCTCAATCGCCAGATCCACGGCATCCAGCACTCGGGCGATGGTGACCTGCTCGTCTGTCCCGGGCATCGCAAACCGGACACGTCCGATTTCGCGGCGCGTAATCGCTCCAAACGTTGTTCCACCCGCCAACCGGTGGAACGCAAACATCCCATAGTTGAGTAGATAGTATAGGAACTCACTTGAAAGACCGGTTTCCTGCGGAACCAAGACCTCGCACGACTGGTTCGTGGTCAGTGGAACGCCTGCAATCGCCAGATTGCCGACCGTTCCCCGGGTTGAAAAAATGATTGAACCGACCGGAACAAGCCGCGCGTTCGAATTCTCCATGCCCGCGTCGGAAATGTGTTCGGCACCCTCGCCGATATATTTGCTGCGGTTCGCCGTGAGATCGGTCGGCGTGATCCAAGGAATGCCGCCATCGCGCCAGTAGGCACTTTCATTCCGGTCTGGCGTGCCGCCGCCAACGACGCGAACGAGGTCGGCGACCTGCTTTTCCTGCCAGCCCGTTGGCACGCCCGTCTTGCGGATGACGGCGTAGCTGGCATCAAGCCTTGAAGTCATAGCCCGCTGCCTTCAAAAGTTGCTGCAACGTGGATTCGGCGTCATGCAGGGCCTGCTCGCTCGCCTTGAGTTGATTCAACGCGTCCTTCACCGCCACCCTCGGCTCAGGCTCGAAGGTATCCACGTAGCGCGGAATGTTGAGGTTGAAATCGTTTTCCGCGATCTCGTCGATACCGACTACACGAGCGTGCTTAAGCAATTCGTCGGCATCGCCATATAGTGCGCCGAGTTCCTTGCCCACCTGGTCCACGTCACGCCGGTCGTCCTCGGCGCGGCGGCTGGCCTCGGCGATCTTCTCGTCGCGTTCGGCGATCTTGGCGGCTGCCTTGTCGCGTTGGGCTTCCAGTTTCGTCAGTGCTGCTTCGGCCTTGTCCTTGGCCGTCTTGCCAGTAATCTTGGGTAGTTCCACACGCGACTCGGCCACTTGGGCTTCTAGTTTGGCGTGGCGAGAGGCAATGTCGGCATATTTCGCTTCCAGACGTTCGACCTCGTCGTGCTCGCGGGCGTTGATCTGCTCGCGGATGCGCTGGCTGTGCTTTGCAACCAGGCTGGGCACCTTGGCGGCATCACCATACGCCTGCACGTGAACCAGCATGCGCATCACATCCTGCGGGCGCAGTTCGTTCTGATTGGAGAGTTCGCGGAAGTGGCGCGCGGCATAGACCAGCAGCACCTTGTCGTGCCGTTCGGGCGGGCGCTGCTTTTTCAGGATGAGCAGGCAGGCCGGAACGCCCGCGCCGTAGAAGACGTTGAGCGGCAGGGAGATCACGGCGTCGATCAGCCGCGACTCCAGCAGTGCCTTGCGGATCAGGTGCTCATCGTCAGCCTTGCGACGCTTGATGATGGGATTGCCGTCATCGTCGAATTCTCCGGTTTCCTCCTCTACCTCGGGCTGACCACGGAACAGGACGCCCTGCGGGCAGACGATGCCGGCACGGCCCTCATTGGTGAGCGAGGCCAGAATGTGCAGGATGAAGGCGTAATCACCGTAGCCGGCCGGCGGCGCCTTGAACGGCGTGCCGCGTCCGAAGCGGCCGAACGGGTCCTTGTAGCCTTCCTTGCCGAAAATCTCCTTCTTGAGCTTGTCCTTTTTCTTCTTGTCGTCCGTCTGCTGCTCGGGCTTCAACCACCAGAACTCGTCGGAGAACGGAAAATTGGCAAGCACCACGGAGAACTTGCGCACCTTGCCCTCGCCATCCTTGTAGGCCGGGTCGGTGATTGTGCTCACGCCCGCCGAGATGGTGGCTTCCAGGCCGTGCAGCACGGAGTTGATCTTGCCGATGGCGGCGTTGCCCCAATTCATCTCCTGGCCGAAGTACTGGGCCGAGGTGGCGTGGTGCTCGTTCTCGCGCAGGAAATTCGCCGAATGCACCAGCATCCCGCCGCTGCCACAGGTGGGGTCATAGATGGTATCGCCGGGCTGCGGCTCGAGAATGCGCACCAAGGTATCCACCACCTCGGGCGGGGTGAAGAACTCGCCCGCCTTGGCGCCGGCATCGTCGGCGAACTGCTTAATCAGGTATTCGTAGGCGTGGCCCAGCACGTCGGGCGGCACGCTGGCGTTCGAGAGGTCGTGGCTATCGAAGTGCTGGATCAGGGCGTGAACCACCTCGTTCGGGATCAGCGGCTTGCCGCTGCCATCCGGCGCCGGCTGGTTCCAGTCGACGGTGAAAACGCCTTTCAGTTCCTCATTGGCGGCGGCCACGGCGCGCATGGCCTGGGTGAGCTTCTCGCCGAGGTTGGTGGATGCGGCCAGCACATCGCCCCAGCGGCTGCCATCCGGAATGGAAAAGCGGTGCTCGCCCCGCGCCCGAAAAACCGCCTTCTGCGCATCGGTGAACTGCTTGCCCTGTTGGCGCTCAAGTACCGCTATGGCCTCATCGGCCTCGTTCTCCCACTGGTCGCAGAGGCGCTTGTAGAACATCAGCGACAGGATGTAGTTCTTGTAATCCTGCCCGGCGGTCTTGCCGCGCAGGATATTGGCGGCACCCCACAAATGGGTTTCTAGTTGTTGTTGGGTAAGTCTCATATTTAGTAATTCACCAAGGTCGCCGACGACTATTACGGGAAGGTCTGCCAACTGTCCTCACCGCAACCGCTCGCCGATTAGCATGCACTGAATGCCGCGCCGACTGTGGGAGCCGCACCTTCTTGCCGCTGGGGGCACCAATTTACAAAGGTGATTCACTCACTAGTGGGTAAATCATAGCCCGGTGCTAGTTTCGCGGTACTGACGCCATACAGAGCCAACGGATCTCGAAGCCACAAACGAAAAGCTTTATCTTCAATTCGGTGGTTCATTGAACAATCGACGTGCCACTGACGGAGAACGTACCCGGCCATCGATGCGCGCAGCTTGAGGTGCAGCGCACCGTTGTGCATCCCAAAATCTTGTTCCGTAATTTCTGGGTGATCTCTATCTGGGTGAGGAACAAGATCAAGCTCGACAATCCGATTCCACTGAATGTCAGCGCTGGGCAGTTCGTGCTTCTCCACTTCGCCAGAGACAATGAGGTCAGTTTCGCGCATCCGGCTGATGACAAAATCCCGAAACTCCTGGCTCTTTCTGTCAAAGGCTCTTGCGTGCCACCGCAGTCCATCTGTAGCAATCGCGAAGGGAACGATCTCTCTTTTTGACGCGCCGCTGGTATGGGACAGGTATTTCA
>JANJWF010000089.1 GCA_024709685.1 Thiobacillus sp. | reverse complement strand
CTCGCTAAAACGTATCATCGAGGTTCTCAATTGGTCGCCGTGCTCACTGCCCCGGCCGCCTTGGCGTTGGTTTTTTTTCCCAATAATATTTTGTTGCTGTGGACAGGCAACGCCGTTCTTGCACAGACCGCCGCGCCGATCCTCGCCCCCCTGGCACTGGGGACGATGCTTAATGGTTTTATGCAGATTCCCTACATGCTCCAGCTCGCGCATGGCTGGACCAGCCTTGCCGTCCGTATCAACGCAGTGGCCGTTGCGTTGCTGGTGCCTGCCATTTTTTGGGCTGTTGGCCGCTTCGGGGCATTGGGGGCAGCGTGGGTGTGGGTCTTGCTCAATGCAGGGTATGTTTTTCTAGGTGCGCATTTCATGTATATGCGCTTATTACCTAAGGAAAAACGGGCATGGTATCGAAATGACATTTTTGCTCCCGTCCTAACCTCAGCATTGATCGCCTGCTTTTTTTATCTTGTACAGCCATCCGATCTGGGGGGGCTTTCCCAATTGATTGGTCTCTTTGTGGTGGCAATGCTGATGATTAGCGGTGCTCTTTTTGCCGCACCTGAACTACGTGCAGGCATTTTCCAATACTTCCGCAGCAGATTGAAAGAAAGCCATCGGTCAGAATGAGCCAGCTTGTGAGCAATGAGAATTCGGCGTGCCAGGGGCAAACGCCATTGGTCAGTATTGGAATTCCAACGTACAACCGTCCAGACGGATTGCGGCGCGCGCTTGAGTCAGTGACACGCCAGGCTTACCGTAATCTGGAAATTATCGTATCTGATAATGCTTCACCGGGAGATTTATCAGAGAACGTCGTGCGCGAGTTCATGGCAATTGATCCTCGAGTTCGTTATTTCCGCCAGCATGCAAATATTGGTGCAATTGCTAATTTCCAGTTCACCCTGGACCAAGCGCAGGGAAAGTATTTTCTTTGGGCCGCCGATGATGATCTATGCGAGCCAGACTTTGTTGATGTGTTGGTTTCCTGTATGGAGAAAAACGAGAAAATTGTCTTGGCAATGACCGACGTAAAGGTTATTGGCGAGGATGACTCCCTGATTAGGATTGAGCACCTCGAATCGATTCGACAGAACCAGAATCGCCTTCAGTCGCCTACAATTCGCGGCCTTTTTTTTCGCTATCCGACGTCAAATATTTTCTTTTGTATCTATGGGCTATACCGCACCGAAGCATTAAGAACTTGCGCACTGAATTTCAGAAGTTGGCGTGGCTTGATCTTCGCCAGCGAGGTGCCGTTCTTGGCCCAGTTCGCCGTCAGGGGGGAGATCGTGTCGATTCCAGGCGCATTGAAGTTGTATAGGTCGCACGCCGAATCTGCGTACGTCACGGAAGCCCGGGGCGTTAGCATTGTCGACAAGTTCGTCAGAGGTGCGCAGATCAGGCTGCAACTGGCTAACATCGCCATCACCAGCAATTTGGGTCTGCTGGCAAAGCTGCATTTGCTCGCGAGCAATTTCTGGTCATGGATAGAAGCGATGTTTGGCTTGGCTTGTATCCTGTCTTCGAAATTTAAAAATTGTGTCGTTCAAATCTTACGCAAACGCGGGGGCTGCAGATGATATCGCCCAGACATATACTCAGACAGACTTTGCAGAGGGCAGGACTGGAGGTGCACCGATTCATCCCGAAATCCTCACCTCAAGCCCAGGTTCTCGCTATATTGAATAACGCTTGCATTGATCTTGTTCTCGACGTCGGTGCCAACAAGGGGCAGTTTTCACAAGAGATTCGCACGGCGGGATATGCGGGGCGCATTGTTTCATTTGAGCCTCTGCCAAATCCATATGAAGAACTGGAAGAAATAAGCCGGCGCGATCCGCTGTGGAATCTGCATCCGCGTTGTGCCCTGGGCGCGACGGACGGTGAGATAGACATCAATGTCGCAGGTAATTCTCTTAGCAGTTCCGTCTTGCCCATGCTTGACGTGCATCGGGCGGTCGCCCCCGAATCGGCTTATCTAGGCAAAGAGACGGTTCCCCTGTGTAAACTCGACTCAGTGGCGACTGAATATCTGGCAGCAGCCAAGAACGTATTTCTTAAAATTGACACGCAGGGTTATGAATCCCAGGTACTCGATGGCGCGCGTGAAACGTTACCGGGAATTGCCGGCATCATGTTGGAACTTTCTCTTGTTCCGTTGTATGAGGGGCAAACATTGTGGCTGGACATGGTCAAGAGGCTGATCGATGAGGGGTTTGCTCTTTGGGCTATTCAACAGGTACTTATCGCACCTGATACCGGCCAGACATTGCAGGTCGATGGCATTTTTCTTAGGCAAGGGGCTCATGCGGCTCGAACACGATGACGAGCGGGCTGTTGGCTGCTAATCGAGAACCTGCTCCAGAGGCTACCGCCTTTGGTGCGAAGGACGACAAGCAAGAGGTGAGAGGCGCGCATCCCCTTATCACCATAATTACTGCCACTTACAATGCGGCCGAGCAATTACCTGGGCTGATCGCCAGCCTTCGGCAGCAAACTGATCGAGAGTTCGAATGGATCGTCGTGGATGGTGCATCGTCAGATTCAACGGTTGACATTCTTCGTGCTTCATCGGACGTTTTGACGCGCTTTATCAGTGAACCGGATTTTGGTTTTTATCACGCGTTGAACAAGGCTATTGCTAGCGTTAAAAGCAAATATTACTTAGTACTCGGCGCGGATGATCGCCTCTACCCAAATGCCATCCGCCTGTTTTGTGACGCAGCGGTCGCTTCGGGCGCAGACATTGTCGCATTCGCCGTTGATGTGAACGGCAAAGTGGTGTTGTCCAGGAAAGGCCAGCCCTGGCGCAGAGGCGCGTCCGCATATATTTCTCAGCATTCGGTGGGGACTTTGATCCGAACGGCACTTCATCAGCGGTTTGGTGCGTATTCCAATCAATTTCCTGTTGCTGCTGATTCTTACTTTATAAAAACAGTCATGGCTGCGCCTGGCGTCAAGGCAGAGTTCTCCAATTTCGTGGCCGGAAGTTTCGCGGACGGCGGAATTAGCTCCAAAGACTTGCTATTGGCACTAACAGATTTATATCGTATCCAGATGGCGACGGAGAAAACTCCGATATTGCAGACTGCGCTTTTTGCTTGGAACGTGATCAAAAATTTTCCTTATTTGGCGCGTTGCGCGAAGAACAATTGGAGGTGCTGACGTTGTGCTTTCTTAATGATTGGCGAACTCTTGTGAAGTGGGCGCTTTGACACGCCTGTCGATTGTCATTGTTAACTGGAACTCCGGCCAGCAGTTGCGGCAATGTCTCCGCTCAATCGAGCATGCGGACAAAAAGGGGTTTGAGTTCGACAAGGTTGTCGTGGTGGATAACGGATCAATCGATGGCTCGGCTGACGGGCTGCTTTCCGGCAAGCTGCCCATTGAGGTTGTCAGGAACTTCAAGAATACGGGGTTCGCCGCAGCCTGTAACCAAGGGGCAAAGGGCAGCCAGGCAGACTTTCTGTTGTTTCTTAATCCGGATACTTCCATTACCCGTGAGTCACTCGTGGTCCCGCTTGACTATATGTCGTCCGAGGCAGCACGGACGGTTGGAATATGCGGAGTAAGAATGGTTGATGAAAAAGGCGTGACGCACCGGAGCTGCACCCGTTTTCCTACGCCAGGAATGTTCTTGTTCGATAGCCTCGGGCTGGACCGAATCTTTCCCCGGTTGTTTCCAAGCCATTTCCTGCGTGAATGGGACCATATGGAGGATCGCAGGGTAGACCATGTCATCGGGGCTTTTTATCTCATGCGACGCGAAATCTTCGAA
>JANJWF010000088.1 GCA_024709685.1 Thiobacillus sp. | reverse complement strand
CGGCCTGCAGCCCGGCATCGACGTCGCGATCGGCGTCGACTGCGCTGCTTCCGAGTTCTACAGCGATGGTCGCTACCACCTCGAATCCGAAGACCTGAAACTGACTTCGGCCGAACTCACCGACTATCTGGCAGCCTGGTGCGACAAGTACCCGATCATCAGCATCGAGGACGGCATGGCCGAAGGCGACTGGGACGGTTGGAAACTTCTCACCGACAAGCTCGGCAAGCGTGTCCAGCTGGTGGGCGACGACCTCTTCGTCACCAACGCCAGGATTCTCAAGGAAGGCATCGAGAAGGGGGTCGCCAACTCGATCCTGATCAAGGTCAACCAGATCGGCACGCTGTCGGAGACCTTCCAGGCGATCGAGATGGCCAAGCAGGCGGGCTACACCTCGGTGATTTCGCACCGTTCGGGCGAGACCGAGGACACCACGATCGCCGATCTGTCGGTCGCCACCAACGCACGCCAGATCAAGACCGGTTCACTGTCGCGTTCCGACCGCATGGCCAAGTACAACCAGCTGCTGCGGATCGAGGAAGAACTCGGCGACACGGCAAGCTATCCAGGGCGCGATGCTTTCCGCCAGCTTGGCTGACTGGATCAAGCCCCTGCGTCGTCGGGGGCTGACCTGGGCGCTGGCGACCGCAATCGTGTTGCTGCAGTACCCGCTGTGGCTGGGCGAGGGCGGGTGGCTGAAAGTGCGTGAGCGTGCACGCGCTATCGAAACCCAGCAGGCACTGAACCAGAGTCTGCAGACTCGCAACGCAGGGCTGCTGGCCGAGCTCGGTGACCTCAAGCAGGTGCGCGACGCCATCGAGGAGCGCGCGCGCAATGAGCTGGGCATGATCGCACCGGATGAATGGTTCGTCCGCGTCGTGCCTGCCCACTCCGTTCAGGCAGGAAAAGCGAATGAGTGACTTGCAGGTCGGACTGTTGGTGATCGGCGCGGCCATTGTGATAGCGGTGCTGCTGTACAACTGGATCCAGGAGCGACGCTTCAGGAGACAGGCGGATGCCGCCTTCCAGACGCCGATGGCCGATGTGCTGATGCAGCCGGATGTCGTGCCGCGCGAGATGCACAAGCGAGTCGAACCGGCGCTGCGGGAACCGGTCTTCACCACGGGCATGGCGGGCGGAGAAGCCATCGAGCCGCACTTGCAGGTGGAGCCTGTGCCGCCGGCGGATGAGGCGTCGCCGGACGTCGCCCAGGACCATCCGGTTCCACCTGCATCCGCGCCACGCGCTGCTGCATTTTCCGACGTGCTTCCTCTCTCGCCTTACGATGAGTTGATCGAATACCGCGTGCGTATCGGTGGCAGCGATGGCGTTAGCGGGAGCGGGTTGGACGAGGCCTTCAATCATGCGCGTACGCTCGGCAAGACGGTACGCTGGACCGGACTGCCGGCAGGCGAGAGGCAATGGGAAGACGTTCAGCCCTGGCGCGGCGTGCACTACCAGCAAGTGGTGGTGACCGTGCAACTGGCCGATCGCAACGGCGCGGTGGAGGAGGAACAGCTCACGGCACTGTGTGGCATGCTGCAAGCCATGGCGCAGTCACAGGGTCTGATTGCCGCTTGCGACGACGTGGATGATGCGCTGGAGCGTGCGCAGGCGATCGACCGATTCTGTGTCGATGTCGATGTTCTCATCGGCCTCAACGTGGTGGCACGCGGTGAAGGCGTGGTGAACCTGGCGCGTATCGTGCACGAGGCGGAAAGCAGCGGCATGGTACTGGGGGCGGATGGCGTGTTCCAGCTGCTCGACAGCCGCGGTGAGCCGCTCTATGCCCTGTGCAACTATGACGCCGAGCCTTTCGGTGCCGAGGTGGCGGACGGGCAAGCCAGCCAGGGCATTACCCTGCAGTTCGACGTGCCGCGGGTACCGGACGGACTCAAGGTGTTCGACGGCATGGTGGCATTCGGACGCAGGGTCGCCAGTGAAGTCGGCGGTGTCCTGGTGGACGATAACCTGCGTCCGTTGACCGATGCCGGAATCGAAAAAATCCGTGGCCAGCTGATGCAGATCTACGAGCGGATGGAGGCACGTGGCGTGCCATCCGGCTCCCGACGGTCGCTGCGCCTGTTCTCCTGATGGCGCCGCCCGATGTCCAGGCGCGCGTGGCCGCGCTGCGCCGGGAAATCGAACGCCACAACCACGCCTACTACGTTCTCGATCGACCGACGGTTCCCGACGCCGAATACGACCGGCTGTTCCGCGAACTTCAGGTGCTGGAAGCCGAATACCCCGAACTCGTCACCCCTGACTCGCCGACCCGGCGTGTCGGCGGGAGGCCGCTCGACGAGTTTCCAAAGGTCCGCCATGCGGTGCCGATGCTGTCGATCCGCACCGAAACCGACACCGAAGCCAGCGGTGCGCAGGCCTTCGACGCGCGGGTGCGCAAGGAACTCGGGCTTGCGGCGGGCGATCCGCCGGTCGAGTATGCCGCCGAGCTGAAATTCGACGGCCTGGCGATCAACCTGCGCTACGAGCACGGCGTGCTGGTTGCCGCCGCCACCCGTGGCGACGGCGAAACCGGCGAGGACGTCACCCAGAACATGCGCACCGTGCATGCCGTCCCGCTGCGCCTGAAAACGGCCCATTCCCCCGTCGTGCTGGAAGTGCGCGGCGAGGTGTTCATGCGGCGCGATGACTTCGAACGCTACAACGCGAAGCAGCGCGAGGCCGGCCGGCCCACCCTGGTCAACCCCCGGAACGGCGCGGCAGGCAGCATCCGCCAGCTCGACCCGGCGGTTGCCGCGCAGCGGCCGCTTTCATTCTTTGCTTACGGACTCGGCGAGGTACAGGGCTGGCGGGATGCACCCGCCACCCACAGCGCCACGCTCGACGCTCTGGTGGAGTTGGGCGTGCCGGTGAGTACGGAGCGCCGCGTGTGCCGCGGGGCGCAAGCGCTCATCGCCTTTCACGACGACATCGCGGCGCGCCGCGATCAGTTGCCGTTCGACATCGACGGTGTCGTGTACAAGGTCAACCGCTTCACCCTGCAGCACGAACTGGGTTTCGTCACGCGCGAGCCGCGCTGGGCGGTGGCACACAAGTTTCCGGCGCAGGAAGAACTCACCGTGGTCGAAGCGATCGAGGTCCAGGTCGGGCGCACCGGTGCGCTGACGCCGGTGGCGCGCCTTGCCCCGGTGTTCGTCGGCGGCGTGACGGTGACCAATGCCACGCTGCACAACCAGGATGAGATCGACCGCAAGGACGTACGCGTCGGCGACACCGTCATCGTGCGGCGCGCCGGCGACGTGATTCCCGAGGTCGTGGCGGTGGTGGCGGACCGCCGCCCCCAGCCCGCGCCACCGCGCTTCGATATCCTGCAAAGCTATCCGGTCTGTCCCGAATGCGGCTCGCATGTGGTGCGGCTCGAGGGTGAGGCGGCGGTACGCTGCACTGGTGGCCTGTATTGTCCGGCGCAACGCAAGCAGGCGCTGCTGCATTTTGCCGGTCGCCGCGCAATGGACATCGAGGGCTTGGGTGACAAGCTGGTCGACCAGCTTGTCGACCGCGGCCTGGTCCATACGCCAGCCGACGTGTACGATCTGGATCTGGAAACGCTCGCGGGGCTGGAGCGCATGGCCGAAAAATCGGCCACCAACCTGCTCGCGGCGATCGTGGCCAGCAAGGCCACCACGCTGGCGCGCTTTATTTTTGCGCTGGGGATCCGCAATGTCGGGGAGACCACAGCCAAGGATCTGGCACGTCATTTCGGTTCGCTGGACAAGCTGATCGCAGCGAGTGAGACCGATTTGCTGGCGGTGCGCGACGTCGGGCCGATCGTGGCCCAGTCCATCGCCCAGTTCTTTGGCGAGCCGCACAATCTGGCCGTGGTCGGGAAACTGCGGGCGGCCGGTGTCCACTGGCCGGAGTCTGCCGGCACGCAGCAATCGGCGGGTGTCCTGGCGGGCAAAACGCTGGTGCTGACCGGGACCCTGCCGACATTGACGCGTGACGCCGCCAAGGAAAAAATCGAGGCCGCAGGAGGCAAGGTGGCGGGCTCGGTGTCGAAGAAAACCGATTATGTGGTCGCCGGTGCGGAGACGGGCAGCAAGCTTGCGAAAGCTCAGGAGCTCGGCGTGGCCATCCTCGACGAAGCAGGGTTGCTGGCTTTGCTGGAGAAAGACTAGGGCCGGGGGGCACACTGGGTTTTTGAACCAAGGCACTTTCAGGAAAGAGACATGCAGACAGTAAAAAAAGCCGTATTTCCGGTTGCCGGCCTCGGCACCCGCTTTCTGCCGGCCACCAAGGCCAGCCCCAAGGAGATGCTTCCCATCGTCGACAAGCCGCTGATCCAGTATGCGGTCGAGGAGGCGATGGATGCCGGCATCACCGACATCATCTTCATCAGCAGCCGCACCAAGCGCACCGTCGAAGATCACTTCGACAAGGCCTACGAACTGGAAACGGAACTCGCCGTGCGCGGCAAGAATCGTGATCTGGAACTGGTGCAGTCGATCCGCCCGTCGGGCGTCAACTTCATCTACATCCGCCAGGCTGAAGCCCTGGGCCTTGGCCATGCCGTGCTGTGCGCGCAGTCGGTGGTGGGCAACGAACCTTTTGCGGTCATCCTCGCCGACGACCTGATCGATGGCAGCCCGGCAGTGATGAAGCAGATGGTCGATCAATACGGCTATTACCAGTGCTCGGTGCTTGGCGTGCAGCAGGTGGCGCCCGAGGAAACCGCGTCCTACGGCATCGTCGATGCCACACCCATGGCCGAGCGCGTGTCGCGGGTCAACGCCATCGTCGAAAAACCCAATCCCAAGGACGCGCCATCCAATCTGGCAGTGGTCGGCCGTTACATCCTCACGCCGCGTATCTTCCATCATATCCAGCACCTCAAGCCCGGTGCCGGGGGCGAGCTACAGCTGACCGACGCCATTGCGGCGCTGCTCAAGGAACAGCAGGTGCTGGCCTACGCGTTCGACGGTGTCCGCTACGACTGCGGCAGCAAGCTCGGCTATCTGCAGGCCACGGTGGAATATGCGCTGAAGCACAGCGAAGTCAGCGAGGACTTCAACACCTTTCTCCGGTCGCGCATCTGCTGATCAGGGGGCCGCAGCGGCGCCGTGCAGCCAGACGGCTGCTTCCAGTGCGTTCGCCGCGTCCATTCCCTGACCGATCAGCGCTGCCACCATGCCGGTGAGGCGGTCGCCCGAGCCGGCCTGCGCCAGCCACGGCCCGCCGCTGGTGTTGATGGCGTAGCGGCCGCCGGGATGAACGATCACGGTGCCGGCGCCTTTCAGTGCGACGTGCGCGCCGAAGCGTGCGCTGAGATGTTGCGCCGCCCCGACGCGGTTCGCCTGGATCTCGGCCACGGTCGCGCCGAGCAGGCGCGCGGCCTCGCCGGGGTGCGGGGTGAGCAGCGCGAGATCACTGCGGCCGCTGACCCGCTCAGCCAGTTGGGGATCGTTCGCCAATAGATTCAGCGCGTCGGCATCCAGCACCAGTGGGCAGGGTGCGGCCAGGGCTGCTTTCAGCAGCGCATGCGCGCGCGGACTTTGGCCCAGACCGGGGCCGATCGCCAGCACGCTTGGGTGTGTCTCGACCAGGCTTTCCGGCGTGGCGAACATGAGCTGCGGCTCGAAGGGATCGACCACGATGCGCTCGTCCAGCGCGCCCACGGTAACGCTGCCCGCACCCTGCTGCAGTGCGGCGCGCCCGGCGATCAGGCCGGCGCCCACCATGCCGGGGGCAGCGCCGATGATGCCGACGTGGCCGAACAGTCCCTTGTGGCTGTTGCGCGCGCGCGGAGGCAGACGATGGCGGGGCTCCAGACGGGTCAGTGCGATGCCAGGCGTGGCAGGCAGGTCGGCCGAATCGACCCCGAGCGTATCGAGATGGAGGGTGCCGGCGCAATCGGGACCATCGGCGGTGAGCAGGCCCGGCTTCAGCCCAAGAAAGGTCAGGGTGTGGTCGGCGCGCAGGGCGCTGCCGCGCAGGCATCCGCTGTCCGAATCGAGGCCGCTCGGTACGTCGAGCGCAAGTTTCGGACAGCCCATCGCATTGACCTCGGTCATCCAGCGGGCTTCCGCACCGGTCACGTCGCGCTGCAACCCCACCCCGAACAGACCGTCGATGACGATGCTGAAGCTCTGCGCGTGCGGGATGTCGGCCAGGATCGTGCCGCCGCTTTCGTGCCAGGCGGCCCAGGCGCGTGCAGCATCCGGCGGCAGACGGGCGGGGTCGGCACGGCTGACGGCGGTTACGCGAAACCCCTGCGCCATGAGTCGGCGGGCGGCGACCAGCGCGTCGCCGCCGTTGTTGCCGGGACCGGCGAGGACCAGGGCAGGGCCGCCCGATTCGTTGGCAAGCACGCCGGCCAGGTCGGCGGCGGCTGCGCCAGCCCTTTCCATCAGCGAAATGTCGGGATGAAGGTTCGCCCACCGCCGGTCGACCGCACGGGCGTCGGCGGCGGTGAGGAGCGGGGGGGAAACGAGCGAAAGGACGGCGACCGTCGTCGCGGCGTCGGGGTCGGGAGGAATCGGGTGTTTGGGCATGCGATGAGGTCCGACTGGGCGCGGTCGCGTTGGAACCGTCATCTTAATCCCAAGTCCGGTGGGGACGGCTTCTGGTTGAACATGACCATACGAACTGGTATTCAGCATGCGCCCAAATTGCCGTTAAGGCGATAGACCGACTCTCCGGCAACCAAAATCTAATGGAAATTGATATGCGTAGACGTAGCTTTCTGGCGGGCCTCAGCGTGCTTCCCGTGCTGCCGATGGCAGCCCACGCCGCTCAGGGCGACCTCAGCATCGGAATTTACCCAGGCACCGGCAAGGCCGATATCCTGATGGGGGATTTCCGTGCCTACGCCTTGCCCTTTGCGCAGGCGTTGGGCACCGCCCTGAAGGCAAAGCCCAAGCTAACCCTGTTCCGCAGCATCCGCAGCGTCCTCGGCTCGATGAAAAACGGCCGCCTGGATCTTTATTTCGTTCCCCCCTCGGTGGCGGTGGCCGTGCTTGACAATGACTATTCCCCCATCGCCCGTGTGCGCGACCAGGCGACGGGGGTACTGGTTCGCCGCAAGGGGGTGGCGGTGGCGGCTGTGGCCCTGACCGAAAAGGAATCCTGGCTGGATGTGATGGCTCGCTACACGCTCAGGCACAACAAGATCGAGGTGGCCAAGATCTACAATTTCAAGGAGCAGGGAGACGTGGTCCTGGCCATGCAGCGCGATTATGCGCAGGCGGGCAGCCTGCGCAGCAAACTGGCCGACGAACTGGTCAAGAAGGACGAATTCGAAGTCTGGCATCCCCTGCCGACCACACCGGATTTCACCCTGCTGGCCAGTAACCGCCTGAGTGCGACCGAGCAGGACAAGTTGGGGGCGGCGGCGGTCACGCTCGCTCCCGAGACCGTTCGATCGCTGCAGGAAACCATTCACAGCAAGGTCACGGGCTTCGTGATCGACAAACAGGCCGATTACCGGATGATCAAGCAGGCGATCGTCGAAGCGGGTTACTGAATGGCGCAGGCGACGTGGCCGGCGCATTGGCAGGCCCGCGTGGATGGCCTAGACTGGAATTATCCGATGTTTCAAGGAGATGCGCATGGTTAACCAGCATCTCACCCCAGCCGGAGCGCCGGTCGCCCAGTGTTCTGACGAGTCGGGCTGCACGGTGCTCAGTTGTGCCGTCTGCCTGAAGGAGGTTCCCGCCGACGCGATCAAGGTCACGGATGCGCAAGATTATGTGCTGCATTTCTGCGGGCTCGACTGCCTCGACGCGTGGCGACAGCAATCGTCATCGAGCGGCGGCACGTAAGGCTTGCCCGGGTCCGAGGTCTGAGCATGGCGTTTTTGTCGGTCCGCAGGGGCCGACAGGTCGATATCTGCGTGACACCCATCCCAAGACCGGCATGTACTGTCAGCGACTAAAAGCAGTATAAAGAATGTGTGAAATGCTCCGTTAAGCATGGGCCACCCCCGGCTTTTGGAGATCGACATGCATAGGCGCAGCTTTCTGGCAGGCCTTGGAGTTCTTCCGGTGTTGCCTGCGGCCGCCGCACTCAAGGGCGAATTGAACATTGGAATCTACCCCGGCACAGCCAAGGCCGGCATTTACGGGGGAGATTTTCATGCCTATGCCTCGCCTTTTGCGCAGGCGTTGGGCGCCGCCCTCGGACTGAAGCCCAGGCTCAGCCTGTTCCGCAGCATCCGAAGTGTGCAGCGCTCCATGGAAAAAGGCCGCGTGGACCTGTATTTCATACCGCCGACGGTCGCGGTTACCGCGCTCGACCACGACTATTCCCCCATCGCCCGTGTGCGCGACCAGGCCGAAGGGGTGTTGATCCGCCGCAGGGCTAAACCGGTGGAGGCTGTGGCCCTGCCTGAGAAGGGGTCGTGGCTGGATCTGATGGCGCGCTACACGCTCAGGCAAAACAAGATCGAGGCCGTGAAAACCTACAATTTCAAGGACCCGGCGGACGTGATCCTGGCCCTGCAACGCGAATATGCGCAGGCCGGCAGCCTGCGCAGCAAGCTGGCCGACGAATTGACAAAAAAAGGTGAATTCGAGGCCTGGCATCCGCTGCCGACCACCCCGGACTTCACGCTGGTGGCGAGCAACCGCCTGGAGGTGGCCGAACGCGACAAGCTGGCGGCGGCGGCTGTCGCGCTCGCGCCCGAAGCCGTTCAGTCGCTGCAAAAGACCATCAACAGCAAGGTCACAGGATTCGTGGTCGCCAAACAGGCCGATTACGGGACGATCAGGCAGGCGCTCGGCGAAGCAGGCGATTAAACCTGCCAAAGCAGCGGTGCGCCGGATAGCCGCTGCTCTTCTCCGCGAGCCCGGCAGCGCCGAAAATCGGGAGAAGCCTGGCTGCAATGCGCAACAGGCACTCCGGACTGCCTGCTCCGATCGGCTAAAATAGCGCCTTTGCTCGTTCGCGAAGACGCCCATGTCTGCCATCGTCTCCCTTCCCGGCGCTGCCGCACTGTCCCCGTTCCGTCTCGACAAGATTCACCGCGAGGCCGCCCGACTTGGCCTGAAGCTGGGTACGTTGAAGGCACGTTACTGGCATTTTCTGGAAATGGAGACCGTACTCGATGCGCCACAGATGCGGCTGGTCGAGCAGGCGCTCGCTTACGGCGCGCCGACCGACACGCCGACCGCACACGATCCACTGATCCTGGTGACGCCACGCCCCGGGACGATCTCGCCATGGTCGTCGAAGGCCACCGACATCCTGAAGAATTGCGGCCTTGCCGGCTTCCGGCGCATCGAGCGCGGGGTGGCCTTCCACGTGCGCGACGCCGCAGGCCAGCCGTTGTCGGCCGAGGCGACGGTGCGCCTGCTGCCGCTGCTGCACGACCGCATGACCGAAGCGGTGATGACGCTGGCCGACGTCGACCAGCTATTCCAGCACGTGCCGCCGCGCGAACTGACGTCGGTCGACGTCATGTCCGGCGGGCGCGCGGCGCTGGAGGTGGCCAACCGTGATCTCGGCCTGGCACTGTCCGACGACGAACTCGATTACCTGGTGGAGAACTTCGTCCGCATCGGGCGCAACCCCACCGACGTCGAACTGATGATGTTCGCGCAGGCCAACTCCGAGCACTGCCGCCACAAGATCTTCAACGCCGCCTGGGTGATCGACGGCGCGGCGCAGGCGAAGTCGCTGTTCGGCATGATCCGCGACACCCACGCCGCCCATCCCGCGGGCACGGTGGTGGCGTATTCCGACAACTCCTCGGTCATCGAGGGCGCGACCATCGACCGCTTCTATCCGCGCGCCGACGGCAGCTACGCCTACAGCAGCGAACTCACCCACGTGCTGATGAAGGTGGAGACGCACAACCATCCGACCGCGATCTCGCCTTTCCCCGGCGCGGCCACCGGCAGCGGCGGGGAGATCCGCGACGAGGGTGCGACCGGCATCGGCTCCAAGCCGAAGGCAGGCCTGTGCGGGTTTTCGGTCTCCAACCTCAACATTCCCGGCTTCGAGCAGCCGTGGGAGGCAGGCGCCTACGGCAAGCCCGACCGCATCGTCACGCCGCTCGCGATCATGCTCGAAGGCCCGATCGGCGCGGCGGCGTTCAACAACGAATTTGGCCGCCCGAACCTGGCCGGCTATTTCCGCACCTTCGAGGAGACCGTCGCCGGGCAGCGGCGCGGCTACCACAAGCCCATCATGCTGGCCGGCGGCGTCGGCAGCATCCGTGACGATCACGTGCACAAGAAGCTGCTGCCGGTCGGCACGCTCCTGATCCAGCTGGGCGGCCCCGGCATGCTGATCGGCCTCGGCGGTGGCGCGGCCTCGTCGATGGACACCGGCGCCAACATCGCCGATCTCGATTTCGACTCGGTGCAGCGCGGCAACCCCGAGATGGAACGGCGCGCGCAGGAGGTCATCGACCGCTGCTGGCAGCTCGGCGACAAGAACCCGATCCTTTCCATCCACGACGTCGGCGCCGGCGGCCTGTCGAACGCGCTGCCAGAACTGGTGCACGGCGGCGGCCGCGGCGGCCGCTTCGAACTGCGCACGGCACCGTCGGAGGAGTCCGGCATGTCGCCGCGTGAGATCTGGTGCAACGAGGCGCAGGAGCGCTACGTGCTGGCGATTCCACCGACGCGCCTCGAGGAATTCCGCGCCATCTGCGAGCGCGAGCGCTGCCCGTTTGCCGTATTGGGCGAGGCGACCGGGGACAACCACCTGCGGGTCACCGACAGCCACTTCCAGAACGCGCCGGTCGACGTGAGCCTGGATGTGATCCTCGGCAAGCCGCCCAAAATGACGCGCGACGTTGCCCATCAGCCCGCCACGCCCGCGCCGCTCGTCCTCGACGGCATCGACCTCAAGGACGCGGCGTACCGCGTGCTGGCGATGCCCGGGGTGGCGTCGAAAATGTTCCTGATATCGATCGGCGACCGCAGTGTCGGCGGGCTCACCGCGCGCGACCAATGCGTGGGGCCGTGGCAGGTGCCGGTCGCCGACTGCGCGATCACCCTGGCGGGCTACCAGACCACGCTGGGCGAAGCATTCTCCATCGGTGAGAAGGCACCGCTGGCGTTGATCGACGCTCCGGCTTCGGGGCGCATGGCGATCGTCGAGGCGATCACCAACCTGGCGGCTGCACGCGTCGAGGGCCTCGCGCAGGTGAAGCTGTCGGCCAACTGGATGGCGCCGGCCGGGCACCCGGGCGAGGATGCCGCGCTGTTCGACACTGTGGCTGCGGTCTCGAATTACTGCCAGGCCCTGGGCATCTCCATTCCGGTCGGCAAGGACTCGATGAGCATGAAGACGGTGTGGCAGGCCGATGGCGAGAAGAAGGCAGTCACCTCGCCGATCTCGCTGGTGATCTCGGCATTCGCCGTCACGCCCGACGCCACGCAGCACCTGACGCCGCAGCTGCGCACCGACGCCGGCGATACCGACCTCGTGCTGATCGACCTCGGCCGCGGCAAGAACCGCCTCGGGGCGTCGGCCTTCGCCCAGGCTTTCAGGCAGGTGGGCGACCGCTGCCCGGATGCGCCGGAGCCCGCCGCGCTTTCCGCCTTCTTCGACACCGTGCAGGCGCTCAACGCGGCCGGCAAGCTGCTGGCGTATCACGATCGCTCCGACGGCGGCCTGTTCGCAACCCTGTGCGAAATGGCGTTCGCCGGCCATTGCGGGGTGGAGGTCGATGTCGACGAGCTGTGTTCGGAGAAGATTCGCCACGATGCCGAGGACGAAGGCGTGCCCGAGCCGGACATGCAGGATCCGCGCGGCTACTCCGAGCGCATGTTCAACGTGCTGTTCAGCGAGGAGGCCGGTGCCGTGCTGCAGGTGCGCCGTGCCGACACGCAGGCGGTGATGCAGGCCTTCTTCGACGCGGGCCTGCGCGGTGAGTTCTACATCATCGGCGAGCCGAGCGCGAACGACCGTGTGCGCGTGTCGCGCCGCGAGTGCGTGATCGTGGACGAAGCGCGCACCGAGCTGCAACGCGCCTGGGCGCGCACCGGCTACGAGATGGCGAAGCTGCGCGACAATCCGGCGTGCGCCGAGCAGGAGTTCGCGGCGCATGCCGATGCGGGCGCTCCCGGCCTGCGCTATGCGCCGCGCTTCGACGTCGATGACGACGTCGCCGCACCCTTTATCGGCACCGGCAGGCGGCCACGCGTGGCGGTTCTGCGCGAGCAGGGCGTCAACGGCCAGGTCGAGATGGCCGCAGCCTTCGACGCCGCCGGCTTCGCCGCGGTCGACGTACACATGAGCGACATCCTGTCCGGGCGGGTTCGCCTGGCCGATTTCTCGGGACTCGCCGCGTGCGGCGGCTTCAGTTACGGCGACGTGTTGGGCGCGGGCGGCGGCTGGGCCAAGTCGATTCTGTTCAACCCGCGCGCCAGGGATGAATTTTCCGCCTTCTTCGGACGTGCCGACACCTTCGCGCTGGGCGTGTGCAACGGCTGCCAGATGATGAGCCAGTTGCATGACCTGATACCGGGCGCTGCCGCGTGGCCGCGTTTCGAGCGCAATCTTTCGGAGCAGTTCGAGGCGCGCTTCGCGCAGGTCGAGGTGCTGGATTCGCCATCGATCTTCTTTGCCGGCATGGCGGGCTCGGTGATGCCGATCGTGGTGTCGCACGGCGAAGGGCGGGTCGCTTTCCGTGATGCCGCCGACGCCGCACAGGCCCGGGCCACGCTGCGCTATGTCGATCACCACGGCGCGCCGACCGAGACCTATCCGCTGAATCCAAACGGATCGCCCGGCGGCTTGACGGGGTTCACCACCGCAGACGGACGCTTCGGCATCCTGATGCCGCACCCCGAGCGCATCTTCCGTGCCGCGCAACTGTCGTGGAGACCGGATGGCATGAACGGCGCGAGCCCCTGGCTGCGGATGTTCCGTAATGCACGCCGCGCGGTTGGGTAGGGCTTTATGGCAATACGACAGCCCAAAAAAGCGGGGGCTGACCCGGGCACGCTGGCCCTGACCCCGCGACGGCACGATCGCCATGGGCGTTGGGTGATGCCGCCGACTATGCGAAAATACACGGCTTTGGCCCACTGAATCCGGCTGCGCCGAGCCCTTATTCCTTAGTCATGAATGCACACCAAAACCTCCTCACGGATGACCACCTGCGCGCGCAGGTGAAACTGCTTGGCACGCTGCTGGGCCAGGTGCTGCTGCAGTTCGCCGGCGAAGACGTGTTCGACATGGTGGAAACCCTGCGCCGCGGATTTGCCGAGTTGCAGCAGCAGGAGGACCAGCAGCGCCGTACCGAACTGATGGGGCTGATCGACGCCATGCCGGCGGCCAAGGTGGAGCTCGTGCTGCGCGCCTTCTCCAGCTATTTCATGCTGGTCAACGTGGCGGAGGAGAGCTTTGCCCACCGCAACCGTCGCCGCATGCTGTCGCACGGCATGCCGCTGTGGGAGGGCTCGTTCGACCACGCCCTGGCCGACCTCAAGGCACAGGGCATGCCGGTGTCAACCTTGCAGGAGATGGTCAACCGCCTGCACTTCGCGCCGGTGTTCACTGCGCATCCGACCGAGGCACGCCGCCGTGCGGTGATGGAAGGCATGCGCCGGGTGTTCCTGCTCTGCGACCAGCTGTACAGCCCCACCCTGGGGGTGAACGACCAGCGCGAGCTGGAAGCGCAGTTGGTTGCCGAGATCCAGGTGATGTGGCGCACCGACGAACTGCGCAGCGTCAAGCTGGAAGTGCGGGACGAGGTGCGCAACGGCCTCTACTACGTGCGGCAAAGCCTGTTCGAGGCGGTGCCGAAGGCGTACTACTATTTCGAGAAGGCGCTGCGCAAGCATTACGGCGTGAACGGCGATGGCGCCTCTCCGATCAGGGTGCCGAGCTTCATCCGCTTCGGTTCATGGATCGGCGGCGATCGCGACGGCAATCCGTTCGTGACGGCGGACGTCACCGAGTGGACGGTGCACACGCAGATGGAGGCCGCGCTCGACGAGTACCGTGCGCGCGTGCTGGGTCTGCGGCAGACGCTGACCCACAGCAGCGGTTGGTGCACCCCCTCCGCGGCCTTCATTGAACGCCTGTCCGAATACGAAGCCGAGTTCGGCGAGCAGGTTTTCCGCGGCACGGCGGTGCAGATCTACAGCCGCGAGCCTTATCGCCGCATGGCGGCGATCATGCTGGCGCGGCTGGACGCCAACCTGTCCTACGTCCACCAGTGCCTGGCCGACGTGCCGAGCTTCATCCCGCATCTGGCCTACCAGAATGCAGCAGCCTTCCTCGACGACCTTTATCTGGTACGCGACTCGCTGATCGGCCATGGTGACCGCATCATCGCCATGCAGGACCTGCAGGCGCTGATCCGGCTGGTCGAGAGCTTCGGTTTCCATCTGCTGCAGCTCGATATCCGCCAGGAGTCGACGGTGCACACGCGCACAGTCGCGGCGGTGATGCAGCAGATCGATCCCGACTTCGATTACCTGGGCGCAGACGAAACCGAACGCATGACCCGGCTGGCCGCCTGGATCGGTCATATCGACCCGATCGAGGTGGACGACGCCGCGCTCACCGACGAGGCGCGCGAGGCGCTCGCGGTATTCCGCCGCATGGCCAAGCTGCAGGACGAAGTGGGCGACGAGGTCTTTGGCGCCTACGTGATTTCGATGACGCACAGTGCCTCCCACGTGATGGAAGTGATGCTGCTGGCGCGGCTGGTCGGCCTGTGCGGCCACAGCGCGGGTGACTGGTTCTGCCGCATCCTGGTGGCGCCGCTGTTCGAGACGGTGGACGACCTGCAGCGCAGCCAGGCCATCCTCGACCAGTTGCTGTCGAACAAGGTATACCGTGCGCTGGTCGCAGCCAACGGCAACCGCCAGGAAGTCATGCTGGGCTACTCGGATTCGTGCAAGGACGGCGGCATTCTGGCGTCCAACTGGAATCTCTATCAGGCGCAGTTGTCCATCATCGCGCTGACCCGGCAGTACGACGTCGAATGTCGCCTGTTCCATGGACGCGGCGGTACCGTGGGACGCGGCGGAGGCCCCACCTACGATGCGATCCTGTCGCAGCCGCCCGGCACGGTGAACGGCGAGATCAAGTTCACCGAGCAGGGCGAGATGCTGTACTACAAATACGGCAAGCCGGAGATCGCCAACTATGAAATCGGCATGGGGGTCACCGGCCTCATGAAGGCCAGCGCCACGGCACTGGCGCACAGCGAAGTCCGCTATCCGCAGGATTACCTCGACTGGATGCGCGACATTGCGGCAGCAGGCGAGACCGCTTATCGGGCGCTGATCGGCATGCCGGGCTTCATCGACTACTTCTACGAGAGCACGCCGGTCACCGAAATCGGACTGCTGAATATCGGCAGCCGCCCGTCGCACCGCAAGAAGGCCGATCGTTCGCTCGGCTCGATCCGCGCGATTCCATGGGTCTTCGGCTGGGCGCAGTCGCGCCACACGCTGCCCGCCTGGTACGGCATCGGCAATGCGTTGAAGGGGTTCATCGACAGCCGCCCGGATGGCCTGGTGCAGCTGCAGGCGATGCACCGCGAGTGGCCGTTCTTCCGCGGCCTGCTGTCCAACGTGCAGATGTCGCTGACCAAGGCCGACCTTGAAATCGCCGAGGAATACGCGCGCCTGTGCGAGCATCCCAATACCATGACGATCTACCGCACCATTGCCGACGAATTCGCGCTCACGGTGGCAACGGTCAAGCAGGTCGCGCAGATCGGGGCGTTGCTGGAGGACAACCCGATGCTGTCGCGGTCTCTTTCGCGCCGTCGTCCCTACATCGATCCCATCAATCATATCCAGGTGCGCATGCTGAAACGCTACCGCTCCGAAAGCGTGTCGGAATCCGAGCAGGTCACCTGGCTGACGCCACTGAAGCGCTCGATCAATGCCATCGCCGCCGGCATGCGCAACACCGGCTGAGCAGGAGCGCGAAATGACTGCCACTCCCAATATGCAGAAGCGGCGGGGGCTGACCCTCTCCATCGGATTGAACGTCGTGCTGGTATTGCTGGCGTGCGGCCTAGTGCTGTATGCCTTCATGCTCAACGTCGATCTGGACGACGTGAAGCGGCGCCTGTCGAAAGAGGTCGAAAGCCACCAGCAGACCGAGCGCTACCTGATCGAGACACGCAACGAGTTGACCGAAAGCCTGCGTGAAGTCGAGCAGCTGAAAGCGCGGCTTGCCTACAAGGAATCCGATTTCAAGGCCGCGACAACGATCAAGCCTGTCCTGCCTGTGGTGGTCGGCTTCCGCTCGTCGATGCTCGGGAGAGGCCTGGTTGCCGTGCTCGAGAACACCAGCGATCGCTATCTGACGGTCGTGCTCACGGTGCGCAATCCCACCCTGTCGACGGCCAAGCGCTTTCAGCTGGAACTGGAACCCAGGTCCAGCGTCAAATTCGGACACCTGGAAGGCTGGCAGTTTGCCTCGGGAGACGAGGTGACGCTGCTGAACGACGAGTTCGATGCGCTCCGGCTGAGAGTGCCTTGACGCCCGTCGTGACTGACGTCCGGGTGGGTCCAGGCCTGCTGGCTTTCAGCCGCGGCGTGTGATAAAAAGACAGCGGTATCTGATATTAGGCACAAGATGACATCGACAACCCTGGAACTCCTCCGCAAATACAGTGTGGCGGGCCCGCGTTACACCTCGTACCCGACCGCACCGTACTTCCACACCGGCTTCACCGAGGCGGACTGGGCCGGAGCGCTGGCGGCAGCGCCCGCTGACCGCGAGCTGTCGCTGTACGCCCACATTCCGTTCTGCGATACGCTTTGCCACTTCTGCGGCTGCAACATGCTGGTGCCGCGCGACTACAGCAAGACCCAGCCGTACCTGGGCCATCTCGACCGGGAAATGGCGCGCACCGCGCAACTGGTCGATCCGACGCGGGTGGCGCGCCAGTTGCACTGGGGCGGCGGCACCCCCACTTATCTCAATCCCGGTGATATCCGCCGCTTGATGGGGATGATGCGCCAGCATTTCACCGTGGCCGATGACGCCGAAATCAGCTGCGAGATCGACCCGCGCGAACTGACGCGCGAGCATCTGGTGGCGTTGCGCGAATCCGGTTTCAACCGTGTGTCGTTCGGCGTGCAGGACCTGGACCCGGCCGTGCAGCTGGCGGTCAACCGGATCCAGCCGAAGGACCTGATCCAGCAAGTGCTCGACTGGTCGCGCGAGCTGGGCTTTTCCAGCATCAATCTCGACCTGATCATGGGGCTGCCCAAGCAGACGGTCGAGAGCTTCAGCCGCACCCTGGAGCAGGTGGTGGCATGGGCTCCGGATCGGCTCGCGGTGTTTGGCTACGCCCACGTGCCGTGGCTGAAAAAGCACCAGCGCCTGATCAAGGAAGCCGATCTGCCCGATGCCGCGATGCGCCTCGGCCTGCAGGAAAGGGTGAGCGAGACGCTGGGCGCGGCGGGCTACGTCAACATCGGCCTTGACCACTTCGCCCACCCCGAGGATGAACTGGTGCGGGCGCAGCAGAACAAGACGCTGTGGCGCAATTTCCAGGGCTATACCACGCACAAGGATTGCGACATCCTCGCGTTCGGCATGTCGGGCATCAGCCAGACTGCGGACACCTACATGCAGAACGAGAAGAATCTCAAGCGCTACGAAGAACGCATCGCCGCCACCGGGCTGGCGGTCGAACGCGGCCTGAAACTCACCCGCGACGACCAGATCCGGCGCGATGCCATCACCCGGGTGATGTGCGACCTGGAACTGGATTTCGCCGCATTCGGGCGGGAATGGGGCATCGACTTCGCCGATTATTTCGCCGATGCGCTGGCCGATCTGCGTCCGCTGGCGGAAGACGGCCTGGTGACCCTGGCGCAGGACAGGATCGGCGTCACCACCATCGGCCGCATGTTCCTGCGCAACATCGGCATGTGTTTCGACCGCTATCTGAAACACGCACCTAGCGAGCAGCCTCGCTACTCGAAGACGGTCTGACTCAGCAGCAGCCGCCGTCTTCGCGTTTGGGGCAGCCCTCCGGGCGGCTGCGCGGCGGCAACGGACAGCGATTGATTTCGTCGGCGCTGCGCTGGAAGTAGCAGGTCAGCGCACTGGAAGCGATGCCCAGCAGCCAGAATGCGAAGAAGCCGACAGTGTAGGCGCCGAGGCGGTTTCCGATCAGCGCCTCGCCGCGATACATGATTTGCAGCGGATCGAACAGCGTGGCGAAGACGATATCGGCTGCCCCGGCAACGATGAAGGACGGCCACAGAATGTGGATCAGGCGCTGCATCATGGCGTGTTCCTCCTCAGGCGGCGTTCATGCTTCCGGGTGGTTCGTCTTGCGCCCGCACCAGACCATCAGGGCAATCGTCATGCCGATGATGAAGAGAATGGTGAACGGGCTCGACAGGCCGATCGGGCCGGTGAACAACAAATCGGGTACGACGCCCATTGCAGTCCCCCTTTTATTGAACGCTGGATCCCGTGCCCGCCTTCAGCATGGCGGGCTGGCTGAACGGGCTGTGCAGCGCGCCGGATAGCCGCCAGGTGGAGGCGGCGTCGCTGAGCTCGGCGTGCCATTTGCCGGCTGGCAGGACGGGCAGCGTGGTCCGATAGTGGCCGCCGCCGGCGTGACCGAGTGTGAGCGTCTGATCCATGCCCGGGCGCGTCGGATGAGCCAGCACGAGCGTGAGCTGTGCCGGCCAGGCATCGACATGTCCGGTCAGCGTCAGCGACAGTGCACCGTCCCGGTCCCGCAGTACGGCGTTCAGCGCCAGCCTGCGTGCGGTGTCGTCACGTGCCAGGGTCTGGTTGATGGCCAGTCCGGCCTTGTAATAGTCGCCGACTACCAGGCCATCGGCGTTGGTGGCGGCGATCCAGACCGTGGCGACGCCGGCGATGACGGCGGTCGCAGGCAGGCTGATGAGGAACCACGGCCACGGTTCGCGGAACCAAGGCTTGCTTGCGGGGGGGCTGAGCGTATTCATGGCGCTGTTTCCCATTCAATCTAGCGGTTGAAGAATTTGGTCTCGACTTCATCCCGGATGCGCGGGTCGTCGGTCGCCTGCACGACGAAGCTGACTTCGATCGAGCGGCCTTTCAGCGCTGCCGGGTCGGCAATCAGGCTCACCGGGAGGTCGATGGTCTGCAGGGGCGCAGCCGCAATCTCGCGTGCGGCGGTCACCACCTCCAGGCCATCGATTCCCTGCGCGCCGATCGTGTAGCGGTGCGGCTGGCCGTCCTTGTTGATGATCTGCAGGCGGTAGACGTTTTCTATCATGCCTTCCTCGGTTTCCTTCGACAGCGCCACGCGGTCGCGCACCACGTCGACGCGCAGCGGCACGCGGGTGGCGAGGCTGAAGATGAAGGCGCCCGAGATGAGTGCCAGCAACACGGTGTAGATGACGGTGCGCGGTCGCAGCACATGGCGCACGATGCCCGCGTCGGGATATTTCCCCTTCACCACGTTTTCGGTGGTGTAGCGGATCAGCCCGCGCGGGTAGCCCATCTTGTCCATGATCTGGTCGCAGCCGTCGATGCAGGCGGCGCAGCCGATGCACTCGTACTGCAGGCCGTTGCGGATGTCGATGCCGGTGGGGCAGACCTGCACGCAGACGCGGCAGTCGATGCAGGTGCCGAGGCCGGCTGCCTTGTAGTCGGTCTTCTTGCTGCGCGGCCCGCGCGGTTCACCGATGGAACTGTCGTAGGTCACGGTCAGCGTGTCGGAATCGAACATCACGCTCTGGAAGCGCGCATACGGGCACATGTACTTGCATACCTGCTCGCGCATGAAGCCGGCATTGCCCCAGGTGGCGAAGCCGTAGAACAGGATCCAGAAGCTTTCCCATGGGCCGAGGCTGGCACTGATCACTTCGGCAGCCAGCGTCTGGATCGGCGTGAAATAGCCGACGAAGGTGAATCCGGTCCACAGTGCAAGCAGGATCCAGACGACATGCTTGAGCCCGCGCCGCCGCAGCTTGGTGGCGTTCCACGGCGACTTGTCGAGCTTCCTGCGCGCGATGTGG
The DNA here is from genome assembly GCA_024709685.1 of Thiobacillus sp. Classification (GTDB taxonomy): domain Bacteria; phylum Pseudomonadota; class Gammaproteobacteria; order Burkholderiales; family Thiobacillaceae; genus Thiobacillus. Next base: position 1,443 of record JANJWF010000088.1, on the reverse strand, counting down.
TCGCCTTCCAGCCAGTTTTCCACCCACATGAAGATTTCCGTATACACGGTCTGCGGGCAGGCATAGCCGCACCACAGGCGGCCTGCGACGGCGGTGAACAGGAACAGCGCCAGTGCCGACAGGATCAGGAGGCCGGTGAGGTAGACGAAATCCTGCGGCCAGAACACCAGGCCGAAGATATAGAACTTGCGCGCGGCCAGGTCGAACAGCACCGCCTGCCGGTTGTCCCACTGTACCCATGGCAGGCCGTAATAAACGGCCTGGGTCAGGAGGACCAGCGCGATGCGCCAGTTGGCGAACACGCCATGCACCGCGCGCATCTGGATCGTCTGCCGGATCGCGTAGAGCTGCTGTTCGATCGGTACCTCGGTGGAGGCGGTCTGCTTGTCGTCTGTCACTGCATTGTCCGTGGGGCTGGGCCGCTTGAGCGCACTGCTGCCAATACGCTCAAGCGGCTCGCCGGAACTGTCCGGCGAGCGCCTTTTACTTATTGCTTTTGCGACAGGCCATACACGTACGCCGCCAGCAGGTGAAGCTTGGCTTCCTTGTTGGACGTGGTGCCCAGCGTTTGCGTCATCGCGGGCATGACGCCGTTGCGGCCCTTGGTGATGGTCTCGATGATGGTCGCCTCGCTGCCGCCGTACAGCCATACCTTGTCGGTCAGGTTGGGTGCGCCCAGCGCCTGCATGCCGGTGCCGTCCGGCATGTGGCAGGCGACGCAGTTCTCGGCGAATTTCGTCTTGCCCGCCGCGGCCAGCGTCGCGTCATGCTGGCGGCCCGACAGCGATAGAACGTAATGGGTCACCTGCTTGACGCCATCCGCTCCGAGCGCTTCGCCCCACGGGGGCATCACGCCAGCGCGACCGCTGGTGATGGTGGTCCTGATCGTGTCGGGGTCGCCGCCATAGAGCCAGTCGTTGTCGGTCAGGTCGGGAAAGCCCCTCGCGCCTGCCGCGTTCGAGCCGTGGCACTGCGAACAGTAGGTCAGAAACAGGTTCTTGCCGATGGCGCGCGCGTCCGGATCGGCGGCCACGGTGGCGATGTCCTGCTTCAGGAACCCGGCATAGATGGGCTGGAAGCGGGCTTCGGCGGCTTGCACCTCGGATTCGTATTGCCCCGTGGAGGTCCAGCCCAGGATGCCGGCAAAATTGCCCAGGCCCGGCCACAGCGCCAAGTACGCCACCGAGAACACCATGGTGGCGTAGAACAGGCCCAGCCACCAGCGCGGCAGCGGGTTGTTCAGGTCCTGCAGGTCGCCGTCCCAGGTGTGTTCGATCAGCTCGGGTTTTTCACCGGGTGCGAGCTTGCGGGAGGTGTGGGACCTGAGAAAAATCCAGGTTCCGATGATGCTCACCACGGTGATGACGCTGATGTAAATCGACCAGAAGCCGTGTGTGAAATCACTCATTCCTTGTCTCCTTGTTGGGTGTCGTCTTCGCTGAA
>JANJWF010000071.1 GCA_024709685.1 Thiobacillus sp. | reverse complement strand
CGCTTCTGGTACAACCACGTGCGGCCGCAGCAGCATCTGGATGGGCGGACGCCGGCGGAGGTGTGGGCCGGGAAGGATGTCTTTACAGAACGGCCTACAAACGAAGAATGGTTTGAGGCGTGGGATGGATTGCTGGCGGGGTATTACTTGCGGCTGTAGTGCCACGCGTTTCACTCTGCACGCATGTCATTTGACTGGATGGAGGGACTGTCCGGGGAACGGCTCGCCTGTACATGCCAAATGGGCGGAATGGCATGGGCATCCGCTGATTCACGGATCGGTTTCTGCCTAGTTTTTGCTGATTTCGCGTGATTGGCCGCATGACGCCATGCGGATTCGGCGAAAAAAAAGGCGAGATCGGGGTGGCGGAGGTGTTGCGGACGGTTGGACGGGACAATTAATTCGACCCTGGCCCCTTTAATTACGCTGGATGATGTGCAGGGGGACGTTCGGCAAAGACAGGCGAGCTCGGCGCGGCATGGTTCCCTCCCTCAGTATTTCACGGAGCCAGTTTGGGTCAAAACCGTGGTCTGTCCCCTATTGTTCGTTTTCCCGCTCCAATCCTGGCTTTGTTGCTGAAGTTTGCAAGGCCTTATCCGGTGTCAATCGTTTTCTTTTGGCTTAAACCTGCCCTGGGGAATTTGCCAATCGTCCCAGAATTCCCATCCATCCTTTTTTTTTGGATTGAGGTCTTCGTTAGTTTGAAAAACATCCTCTATATCATTGATGGAAAATGGCAGATCGTCATGATTTCTTACGGCAATAATATACATACAATTTGAAACGAGGACCTCATCAAATATTCTCCCGTCCTTGGTCCTGATGCTTACTTGTGTAGCACCATCTGCAAACTCACCAAAATCGACTATCTTCTTTACCCATTTTTCTGGCAATGTGTATCTAAACCTCATTCTAATGGCTCCCATTTTCCGACACTTCCCTTTGGAAGTCCTTTCGGAATATTTATTTCACTTCCCCCGCCGCTGCCATTGTATGGACCTTGATGACCAGGGGTTTTTCCTGTTTTAATCTCTGTCCCCTTAGGAATGACAACCGGCCTTCTGCCTTCGACTGGTTTATATGTATCCAATTTGTCAGTGACCAATAATAGGGGACAGACCACGATTTGCCCCTACGTATCAAACAAATCCCCCGATTCCGGTTCAGGCGCCCGGCGCGGCCTTCCGGCTGTTCCGGGAGTCGCACGCCGCCCCAAAGCCAATGCCACTTGCTTGGCAAAGCGTTCGTTGCCCAACGCATAGTTCCCGTTCGTCGCCCGACGGATTTCATCTACCAGGCCGGGCTCCAGTTCATAACGAAACAACTCCCGGTAGGCCGCCTGGCGGCTGGCGGCGTCGTTCCCCAGCCTTTCGTACAAGGGATGCGGTTTCACCAGCGCATCCGCTTCACCCTGTGCGTTCCCTCGGTAGCTCGACCAGCGATATTCCGCCGGATGCTCCACCATGCTTGCGCGTACCGGATTCAGCTCGATGTAGCGCTGGCAGGCCAATAGATAGGTCTCTTCCTGGGTGAGACAGGAACGGAAACGACCTTCCCACAAGGTGCCGCTTCGCCGATAGCTGCGGTTGACATACTGGACGTAGCGTTGGCCCACCGCCTTCATCAGAGCCCCGGAAGATCCTCCCTGTTCTGCTGAAATCAGCAAGTGCACGTGGTTGGTCATCAGCACGTAGGCATGGACAAGGCAACCAGTCTTGCCAGCGTATTCGCCCAGCCAGTCGAGGTAGTTGCGGTAATCCTCGTCGGCGAAGAAGCACGCCTGCCGGTTGTTGCCGCGCTGGATGATGTGCAGGGGAACGTTCGGCAAAGACAGGCGAGCTCGGCGCGGCATCGTTTCCCTTACCCACTAATTGACCGGGCCAGTCTAGATCAATCGTGGTCTGTCCCCTATTATTGTCTGCTATTATTGTCTGTCCCCTATTATTCGATTCATGCTAATTGGAGATAGGCAAAAGGCAAGACCTGACGCCGGGTTTCGGTGTGACTACGGCCGGCTAATGGGTGGCCCCTTTTAATTCACTCCTCTTGTTTGTCAACCGAATGATGGGTGTCATCGTAAAGCCGCAATCCACAATGTTGGCACTTATCTGTACCTGGCCCTAACACGATTTTAGATTTGGTCCCAAATGGCTCCCCACACCTAGGACAAGGATAATGTGCTGCATACTCCATTTTTTTATAAAAATGTAAAAATAAAATTACACCTAAAATTGGTGGGGCGAATGGTATAAATGGTTGAACAATAACAGCAGCAACTATAACCAATATAGTTGGCCCATCAATCCTGAAAACTCTCTTACGGATCTCTCGAATCTTTTGTAGCTCGTTTTTGTATTCCATAAAACCTATCTACCACATCCACAACTCAATGGCTCAATCCTTGGCTGGATCAACGCCGAATATTTTTTGGTCGAAATCCCCCGTCCATATAGCCGCAGCCAAGCGGGCTAAATCACCGAGTGAAATAGAGAAATCGACTGTCTGATTCCCACTTACCGCAATGACGACACCACCCTCTATCTTGACACCATGGTTTTCTGAAGCGACGCCCGTTAAAGTAGCGCCAAGCCCCCCTGCCCCTACACCAACCTCTGCATCAACATCGATAGCGCTACCGCGACCCCCATCCCACTCATACCCAATCTGAGGCCCCAATTTTAGCTTACCAAACCCTGTTTCATAGGCATGACTACCTTCAACTGGTTTCGATATACCAACACTAACACCCAAATCTACAAGCCCACCAGCATCTCCCTCACCATCGGTAACGAAAACATTTACATCAAATCCCCCCACAAATGGAACGGCGCCACCAATCCCGACATACGTTCTTTCTAAACCATTTGGATCCGTGTATCTGACTGGGTTTGCACTGACATAGGTGTAAAGGCCGAGATTAAAGGGACTGAAAACTCCGCCGTCGCCCGGAAGATCTCTTTCTGGCTTCCAATCCGTTCCAAGCTTATCCAACCGGTTCGGCAAATAGTCCCCAAGTATCGGATCCGCACTCTGCCACACCCCCGTCCTCGCATCGTAGTACCCTCGCATCGTAGTACCGCGCCCCGAAGTAATACAGCCCCGTCTCCTCATCCAGCTCCTTGCCTGTAAACAGATAAGGCGTCCTCTGCGTGTTGCTGTTCTCCTCGACCCAGCTCTCGCCGAACGGGAAGTACTCGACGTGCTCGTACAGCTCGCCGTTCTGGTCGGTGACGAAGCCGGTGCTGCCCAGGTGGTCCGGGTGGTAGTACCAGATGAATTCGCTCTGGCCGTTGACCACCGGAGCGATCGGGAGCGATCGGGGTCAGGTCTTGCCTTTTGCCCCCTCCCCCTATCCGTGGCGAGCCAGAATCCTGCTCACCCGCGACACCGACAACCCAACCTCGCTCGCAATTGCACTGAGACTATGCCCTCCTTCCCGGCAGGCCTTCAAGATTGCCTCATCCCGCTCGTACTTTTTCAGGTATGCCTGGATGGAATCCGGACTGTGGCGCTGCCTGCGCGGCACGTCCGCTGCCCGAGACCGCTCCGGCTCGACCAAGGCCTGCATCCGCTGGATAAATGCTTCATCCCCCGGATAGATCTGCTGCCTGAGCGCGTCATCCCACAACCTGACATCCTTGCCCTGCTCGACCAGCTTTGCGTAGCGCTGCGCCGCCCTCCTGACATCGCTTCCATCCGCGGCGTCGTGCCCGAGCAGGTAACCATGAACAGCCGGGGTATCAAGCCAGTCCTGCGCCGCCTCGCTCCCAACATGTGCTCGGTAGCTGCTCCAAGGCCAGCCAGCCGGATGCGGGACCATGCGAGCGCGAACGGGATTTAGATCGACGTAGCGGCAGACCTCAAGCAGATACGCATTTTCGTCAACGAGAATCGCCTTGAAGCGCCCCTGGAACAAATGCCCAACCTTACGATGCCGGCGGTTGTAGGCTTGCGTGTAGACGCCGTTG
>JANJWF010000047.1 GCA_024709685.1 Thiobacillus sp. | reverse complement strand
GGCCAATGCATAGCCCATGGCAATGCCGGCGGCGCTCCCTGCAAGGCCAAGCAGAACCCCTTCGGTCGCAAACATCTGCAGGATCTTTTTGCGCTTGAGGCCGATTGCCAGCAAGGTGCCGATCTCACCTCTGCGTTCCATGGTGTTCATAATGAGCATGTTTGAGATGCTCAGGACGATGATCAGGCCGATGATCAATCGAAGCACATTGATCTGCTGTGTAAAAAGAGCAACCGTCTTGTTGTAGAAATCGGCATGCACATACCATGGCACGAACTCCAGGTGATACTTCTTTTCCGGAAAGCGGGCACGGAATTGGTTCAGGAAATGATCTGTCTGTTCCGTTTCGTCGAGTAATACAAGCCAGATATGCGCTCCCTTAACCCGTAACAACGACTGTGCCTGTGAAATTGGCAGCCGCAAGGCGGAATTGTCGTAGGCTTGATTGGTGCTAGTGAAAATCCCTGCCACTTTGGCTTCGATGGCATTGATGCCGCCGCCTGAGGTGGTTGCCAGCAATGCCACCGTATCGCCGGGAGCGACGCCGAGATTCCGGGCAAGTCCGCGCCCCAGAATGACCTCAGATGCATCAGGCTCAGACAGATTGCGGCCTTCCACAATAGCGAGGCCCCCCTTGCTGAGTTCAGCTTCCTTGGCGGGGACGACCCCTTCCGCCAGGAATGCCACTGTGGTTTCCCCATGGCTGATGAGGCCGGCGACCTTCAGCCTCGGTGCCACCAGCTTGACTCCAGGAGTGGATTCCAATGTCTTTACCACTGCTGATCCTTCGGGCAAGAGATAAGCCAGCGGGTTGGCTGCACCCTTGGTGAAAAATTCTGGCCGCACTACCTGAATATGACCAGACTGAAACTTGATGGTCCCTTCCCGCATGGCCCAGAAAATCCACTGGATGAACCCTTCTGCGAGAACCATGGAAACGACGCCAATAGCGATAATGGCAAGCGCCGTCAGCGAGCGGCGGCGATTACGCGTCAGGTTGCGTAGGGCAATCATCAGGTCGGCCGATTGATTTCTCAACAATGCTCCTTGAAGTTTGTTCCGGTCCGCCCTGGCTGGTTTAAATTCATGAAGTGAATCATCCTTTTTAGCCTTTTTAGGGCGGTAGTCACCATGGCGTCAACCAGAAAGGCAGTCCTTCTTGTGGCAGAGGCGGTCACGCTCGCCCATTATGGGCGCATCGCCACGCTGTCTCGAGCACTTCCCGCCAGCAAGTACCGTGTCATCGTGGCGGCCGATCCGCGCTTCAGGGCGCTCGACGCAATTCCCGGCGTGGATTTTCATCCAATCTGGTCAATCCCTTCCAGCCAGTTCTCGCAAGCACTTGCACTGGGGCGTCCTCTGTATGATGCGCCCACGCTGATGCGCTACGTTGAAGAAGACCTGGCGCTCATTGATGCGATCCGGCCTGATCTCGTAGTCGGCGATTTCAGACTGTCCCTCGCGATCAGTGCGCCGGTGAGGAACGTTCCTTATGCCAGTGTTGCCAACGCCTATTGGAGCCCTTATGCCGACATTGCCTATCCGGTCCCTGATCTGCCGTTTACCCGTCTCACCGGCATTGGGCTGGGCCAAGCACTGTTCGATCTGCTCCGGCCGTTAGCCTTTGCCCTGCACGCTCGCCCCCTCAATCAGGTACGCCGTCACTTTGGCCTCCAGTCGTTGGGAAACGATCTGAGAGCCGTCTACAGCTGGGGCAACTACACGCTCTATGCCGATGCGCCCGAATTGATCCCCACGCGGCCGTTACCCGCCAATCACCGCCACCTGGGTCCGCTGCTTTGGTCTGCTCGCGCACCGCTTCCGGAGTGGTGGGGTCGCCTGGCGGAAGACAAGCCGGTGGTGTTGCTTACCCTGGGCAGTTCGGGTCGGGCGGATTTGCTGCCGATGGCCCTGGCCGCGCTGTCCGAGCTGCCGATCACAGTCATCGCCGCGACAGCGGGCAAGACCGACCTTGGCGATGTGCCAGCCAACGCTTTCGTGGCAGATTATCTGCCACTGGATCTCGCCGTGCAGCGTTCGCGAGTGGTCATCTGCAACGGTGGCAGTCTGATGACCTACCTGGCCATGGCATCTGGAGTGCCTGTACTGGGGATCTGCTCCAACATGGATCAGATGCTCAACATGAACGCCGTCAAGAACACTGGTGCGGGTTTGTCGCTGCGGGCGGCGCTTGTATTGCCGGCGCAACTGAAAGAAGCTGTCCGCTCATTGCTTGACACGCCCACCTACGCCGCTGCAGCCGGACAAGCGGGGAAGCGTTTCAGGCAGGTGGACGCCGGCCAGCGTTTTCTGGAATTTGTTGCGGAAGTCTTGGGATAAACATAGGACACACGTCATGCGCAGGATCACAGCACGGCAGATCACCCTGTTTTTTTCGATGCTCGGTGTCATTTTGATGCTGGGAATCGGCACGGCGTACGGGATTTTCGGCAGCCTGCCCCTGGGCGATTTTCGCGGCGTGACCGTTGTCGTGCTCGCCGTCGTGTTCATCTATCTGTACGCATTGGTCGTATACCGCCTGTTTCTGCGCTTCATGCCCCTGGTGGAAGGAGAACTGGCTGAGGGATCGCGTGAGGAATTCGCCGCTCAGGTCAACATTCTGTTTTACCTGATCCTGTTCAACAGCTTGATCCGCACCCATTTCCTGCCCGTCCCGCTGATGCGTCTGGTTTACCAGGCGCTCGGTGCGCGCATGGGCGAAAACACCTACAGCGCTGGCACCATCCTCGATCCACCGCTTACCGAATTCGGCGCCAACTGCATCATCGGCCATGATGCCGTGCTGTTCAGCCATGCCATCGAAGGCCGCCGGTTCGCGCTGTCACGGATACGGGTGGGGGACGGCGTGACCATCGGTGCCACCGCTGTCATCATGTCAGGGGTGAGCATCGGCGACGGAGCCATCGTGTCGGCCGGTTCGGTGGTGTTGAAGGACACCCGGATCGGCCCCAATGAGGTCTGGGGCGGGGTGCCTGCAAAGCGACTCAAATAGGAAAGCCTGGCTTTCGATGAAACGGGCACAAAAAAGGGCAAGGATTGAACCTTGCCCTGGTGAGATCAGCGCTGCTGATCAAGCCTGCTTACGGCGACGAGCCAGACCAATGCCAGTCAGTCCCAAGCCCAGCAAGGCGAGCGTTGCTGGCTCTGGTACTGCGCTAAAGGTCTGGTTTCCGTCCGCTTGCAGCAAGATCCGATCTTGCGGTAGCGCCTGGGTGCCCCCTAACGCACCAGGCATGCTCGTGGGAGCTGTCCAGTTGGTCGTGTTGGCGCCAATTTGCAAGGTGGTCGCGGCAACAGAGGAGGCCAAATCGGGATTGATATAAGCCCCATTGGTGTAGGTGATGAGCGCGGAGAGCGTTGCGTTGCCGCCGGCAATCACGTCAAAGCCACCTCCCGGTTGAGCAAGGATCGTGCCGGAGATAAGAAGGATTCCGTCAGTGATACCTGCGCCTGTCACCAGATTGGCGTCGTTGGCAGTGTCGTACCAGATATTGAATGTTCCGCTGTTGACCTGGAAAGAGGCGTCAGTGCAGATACCGCCGGCGAATGTATTGCAGGTGCTGGTCTCGTTCAGTATCGCCTCGATCGTGTATTCGTAATTGCCGGACAGGAGGCCTATTGTGGCACCGGTAATGACGCCTCCTCCGCTTTGGGAGATGGCCACGGCATCAGAAAAGAAGGTGAGGTCAAAGACGTCGGTGGTGGACGACGTCGCGTCAAAGCCCGTGACGACGGCAGAACCATTTTCGGCCCAGTCAAAACCTCCCCAGTTGGCAAAGCTGCCGGCCGAGTTGGTGAGGGTAATTGCGCTTGCGGAGGAGCTGGCAGCCAATACTGCGATGGCGGCAGCACTCATCGCAAAATTTTTCAGTTTGCTCTGGAACATGATTGATAACTCCTTAGCGTCAGTTGATTCAAGGGGGCGGTAGTTTGGCATCGCGCCTCGGCACTCAGTCAAACCTTAATTCAGAGGTAGCAAGCCGTGTGCCAACAAGCCTTTGTATTATGTGAATCAATGGCTTAGTGATTGTTTGCCGAAAAAAACCCACGCGCCAGCAACGCAAGTGTAAGAATTATCGACAGGTGGGGCCCCGGCAGGGCAGCTCGGACAGATTGAGAGATTCGTGAACGCTCAAAACCAAAGGCCCGACAAGCGGGCCTTTGTTGTCAAACGCCGGGGGTCAAAGTGTGCTGAGCATGGCTTTCGCGGCTTCGGCCTCAGGAAAGTTCCGATCGGTGGCGATGGCGGCTTCCAGTTCCTTCTTCGCTTTGGTCTTTTGCCCAACCCGGACCAATGCCACGCCGTAGTGATAACGGACACTGCCGGTCCTGGGCATCTTGGCTGCAGCCTTGCCGAGCAGTTCTATTGCACGCGGCAATTGACCCTGCTCCGCCAGAATCCAACCCAGCGTGTCCTGTACCCCGGGATGGTCCGGGGCCAGCTTGTAGGCGTTTTCGGCGACACTCAGAGCTCGACCGTCCTTGGCGCGTTGATATAAATTGGCAAGGTTGTTGAGGGCCAAAGCGTTCCGGGGCGCCAGTTTGAGCAGGTCTTCATACTGGGCGATGGCATCGCGATCCCGCTGGGTCTCCATGTAGAACTCGGCTGCGTAGGCACGTGCCGACACATCCTTCGGATTCCGCTTGAGCCAGGCGTTGAACCGCTGTTCGGCGGACTTGTCATCGCCGGAAAGATACAGGGCGCGATGCAGTTTGATCAGCATGGCCGAGCTTGGCTGTTTCGTCATGGCTTGCTCGTAAGCCTTGGCGGCCTGAGGGAATTGCTTCTGGCTCAACAGGATATCGGCCTCACGTTCGAATCCGAAAGGCGACTTGGGTTGCTGGGCCTGAATCTCGCGGGCAATCTGCAGGGCGGCCCCGGGCTTCTTGTCGGCCAGTTCGAGCCCGATCAGGGTGTCGTGGGCCTGTAGGAAATCGGGTTTGATTCGGATCGCTTTTTTCAGCGAGTCACGCGCCGGGTCGAGTTTCTTGTCGGCAATCTGGGCAAGCGCCAAACGCAGATAGGCGTCTGGCGATCGGGGAGCCTTCAGGGTCAGGCTATTGAATGTCTCGATCGCGGCGGCATTGTCGCCGGTTGCCATTTGAACCGAACCTAGAAGACCCATGGCCGCCAGGCTGTCGGCATTGGCGTTGTTGGCCGTGTCCTGGGCCAGGTTCAGGGCCTTCTGATTTTCCTTGTTCTTCAAATAGTAGCGTACCAGTGCGGAACGGGGTTCCATCGCTTTGGGGTCCGCCTTGCTGGCCTTTTCAAGCCATTTCACATAGTCCTTTTCTCGTTTTTCGGCCATGGCCAGATCCGCCAGCGCCATCATCGCCTTCACGTTGTTCTTGTCTGCCGCCAGGATGGAGTCGAAGCGCTTGCGGGCTGCCTCCGGCTTTTGCTCCAGCATGTCGAGGCGCGCGAGATTGACTGCGGCCAGGTAGAACTTGGGATCGATGGCCAGGGCCTGTTCCAGGGCCTTGCGTGCGCCTGCCCGGTCACCCTTGTCAAGCAGGACTGCGGCCCGGAGGTTGTGGGTGATCGGATTTTCGGGCAGTTTCTTTTCCAGATTGGCGATGACCTGGAGCGCTCTGTCATATTCCTTGCCCTTCAACAGCAAGATGGCCAGCGCCACGTCTGCCTGGCTTGGCTTGCCGCTCAAGGTCGTCGCGGTCTCCAGATCGGTGAGAGCCTTGTCGCTTTCTCCGCCAGCCAAGTGTCCCGCGGCAAGCCGGGTTCTGATGGCTGCATCTTTCGGGTCCAGTTCCGCGGCCCGCTCGAGGTAGTCCATGGCTTTGCTGTAATCCCTGGTCTGGAGATAAGCCTTGCCTGCAAGGGCCATCAGCTTCGCATCGTCCGGGTAGCGGGGAAGGATGGGGGCGAGCGTCTTGAGTGCGCCGTTGGCGTCGCCCGTCATGAGCAGGCTGTCTGCGAGCAGCTTGGCGGCGTTGAGGTTGTCGGGCGCAACGGCCAGCACCTTGTTCGAGTAAGTGATGCTTTGCTCGTAATTGCCCAGACTGTAGCTGGCCATTGCATAGGCAAGCATAGAGGGCAGGTGGTCAGGGACGACCCGAAGGACCTCCATCAGCGCGTTGCTCGCCTTGTTCGGATTACCGCGCTGAAGCTCCAGGGTTCCCCTGGCATACATGACCAGGGGCGTTTTTCCAGCCACTTTTTCGGCCATCTGAATGGCCCTGTCGGTGGCCTCGATGTCCCCCTTTTTTAGTTGCAGGCCAGCGATGGCGAGATGAGCGCGGAGCTGGGAAGGGTCGTCCGCCAGTATCTGCTGGTAGAGCTTTGCCGCGTCATCTGGTTTGTTTTCCGTCTCGAGCAGCGCGGCCTTGAGGTAGCGTGCCTCGTTGAATCTTGGATCGCCTTGCAGGGCCTCATCGACCAACTGGGCGGCCTGCTCCTTCTGCCCGCCCGTGAAGGCCCACTTTGCCTGGGTCAGCAGGAGTTCGGGCGATTTGGGGGCGGCCTGCTTGGCGGCGACGATGGATTGTTCCGCCTCTGCCCGATTCCCCAGTGCCAGCTGTGCCTCCGCTCGCGCAATATGAAGGGCGGCAAGGGAGCTGGCGCTTAGGCCGGTTGCTGGTATACCCAGTTCCAGCGTCTTCTGAGGCTCGCCCATCCTGACGTGAACCTTGGCGAGTGCCGGAAGAACCCGATCATCCGGGACGCCCAGGCTGCGCGCCTTGCTCAACTCTTTCTCGGCATTTGGATAGGCTTCGCTCCTGATGAAGGTCTCCCCAAGTAACAGGCGCGCTTCGCGATTGTCGGGTTGTGCTTGCAACACGGTCTTCAATTCGATGACGGCGGTCTTGTAATCCGATCTCTGCAATCGCTCCTGCGCCATCTGAAGGTGTTGCTCGGGGGACTCGCCGCATGCGGCGAGGGCCAGGGCAAGGGTCAGGGCGACAACGGTAGCTTTGTGGCTGTGGCGGCGATGAGGGTTCATGTGCATTCCGTGCTTTGAAGTTGATTTACCTGATGTCACCGCATTCCGAAGCGGCTCATGAGGTCGTACAAGGTAGGCCGGCTGACACCCAGAAGCTCGGCGGCGTTCAATATGTTGCCATTTACTTGGGCGAGCGCCCGGCTGACCGCCTCGCGCTCGGCATTGTCCCGAACCTGACGCAGATTGAATGGGAGGGGGTGGCCTGTTTCCAGGCCGAGGTCGGCCGCAGTGATCTGGCTGCCGTCGGCCATGATGGTGGCGCGCTTGATGAGATTCTCCATTTCGCGCACGTTGCCTGGCCAGGGATGGGCTTCGAGTGCGCCCAGCGCATCTGCGGTGAACCCCTTGAGGTTGCGGCCCATTTCGCGTGCATAGCGTTCGAGAAAAGCCTGTGCCAGCAAGACGGCGTCGCCGGGGCGTTCACGCAGCGGCGGAATGTCCACCGTGATTTCGGACAACCGGTAGTACAGGTCCTCGCGAAAGCTGCCAGCGCGTATCATGCCGGCGAGGTCACGGTGAGTGGCGCAGACGACGCGCACGTCGACCGGAATCTCGCCGCGACCGCCCAGTCGTTCGATCACGCGCTCCTGCAGGAAGCGTAGCAGTTTGGCCTGCAGCGGCATCGGCAGGTCGCCGATTTCGTCGAGGAACAGGGTGCCTTCGTTGGCGTATTCGATCTTGCCGACGGTCTGTTTGGCGGCACCGGTGAATGCGCCTTTTTCGTAGCCGAAGAGTTCGGATTCCAGCAGGGTGTCCGGAATGGCTGCGCAGTTGATGGCGACGAAGCGCTTGCCGGCGCGCGGTGACAGCTCGTGTACGCCGCGCGCAAGCACCTCTTTGCCGGTGCCGAATTCGCCCAGCAGCAAAACGGTGGCGTTGGCCGGGGCGACTTTCTCCACGGTACGGCATACCTTGAGCATCGGGTCGCTGGTGGTGAGCAGGCCCTGCAGCGCAGTGGCCGACTGGCGTGCAGCGAGCTGGCGGTTCTCGACTTCCAGCGCCTGGACATACTGTGCGCGCGCGATCATCAGCTTCAGCATGTCGGGCTCGAACGGTTTCTGGAAAAAATCGTAGGCGCCGAGGCTGATGGCCTTGACCGCATTCGTGCGGTCGAGATTGCCGGTGACGACGATCACCTTGGTGAGCGGTGCGAGCGAAAGGATTTGCTGCAGCGCGGCCAGACCCTCGGTGGCACCGTCGACGTCGGGGGGCAGCCCCAGGTCGAGCAGTACCACGGCGGGTTCGACCCGGCGCAACTGGGCGATGGCGGCATCGTGGTCGCCGGCGATTACGATCTCATAGTCGTCCAGGCTCCATTTGAGCTGTTTTTGCAGACCGGGATCGTCTTCCACCACCAGGATTTTTGTTTTGGCTTCGCTCATGCGCTCGCTTTCACGACGTTGGCTGAATCATTGATGAGTGGCAAACACACCCGGAATCGGGTGCCGCTGCCCGGCGCACTCTCCACGGCCAGCTGGCCGCCCAGTGCCCGGATGGTTTCACGGCATTCATAGGCGCCGATTCCCATGCCCGCACCCTTGGTCGAATCAAACGGTTGAAACAGGCGGGTGCGGATGAATTCGTTATCCATGCCGTAGCCGGTGTCGGTGATTTCAATGACCGCCTGTCCGGATGCCTCGAATGCGCGCAGCGTGACCTGACCGCTTGGAGGTGTCGCCTCCAGTGCATTTTGCAGCAGGTGGCCGATGGCGCGGGTCAGCTGTTCACGGTCGGCGCGTACCTGCATCCCGGCGGAAGCAAGGTCGAGTTGCGGCCGCAGTTTGAACGCCTGCTTGCTGGCCGCGGCATCGTTCAGGATGTCAGCGACGGCCACCGACCCCGTGCGGGCTTCCTCACCACTCCGGCGCAACTGCGCCAGCACCTTGTTCATGCGGGCGACCGCGTTTTCCACCGTTCCCAGCATGTCGGCCTGGAATTCGGGATTGTTCTTGTGTTTTTCGGCATTGGCGAGCAGCAGGGACAGCTGGGCGACGAGGTTTTTCAGGTCGTGGATGACGAAGGTGGTGGTGCGGTTGAAGGATTCGAACTGGCGTGCCACGATCAGCGCATTGGCGGCGCGCATCTGGGCCAGGTGAGCCGCTGCTTGGCGTGCCGCCACCTTGATCAGATCGCTGACCTCCCAGTTGAAGCCGATCTTGGCCAGGGAGTGCTTGAGCACGACGAATCCGAGCAGTTCGTCGTGCAGCAGCAGTGGCACGATCAGCCAAGTATCCTCCGCCTCGCTGATCCAGGCGGGGGCCTCGAGATCGCCATAGAGATCGCGACGAGTTTTCATTTCGTCCAGGTCCACTACCCATTGTTTGTTTGCCAGCCACTGGATGAAGGCTGAGCCGGCCGGCTCGGTGCCGTTTATATCGCCCCAGTTCCAGTGGGCCGCGCGCTGATAGCCGGCGTTGCCTTCGCGCATCCACAGCGCACCGCCGGGGCTTTCCAGCAGCTTGGCCAGCGCCTCGACCGCGCGTTCGCATAGCCGTTCGCCGGGCGCGCCCTCGGTCAGCGTGCGGGTGAAATTAAGCCACTCCTCACGATAATCATAGTGGTAGCTGAAGAAATGCTTGGACAGAAACACCCGCAGACGCGCCCGCAGGGTGCCGGAAAGCATCAGCAGCACCAGCACCATGGCGGCGACGAAGAGGAACACGGTCTGCACCACGTCGCCCCACTCGCCGCCGAACAGGCGCAGGTAATAGCCGGCCCCTGCGATCAGCAAGAGGTAAATTCCCGCCGCCAACAGGCTGGCGGTGTGGAAGGCCATGCTGCGAGACAAGCCGACCGGTGCCGACCATTCCGGGTTGCGCGCGGCAGAGATTGCGATCAGCGGCGCCACCAGTGCCGCCACATACCCGCGTGCTGCCCACATCTGCGCATCCAGTGCGTGGAAGAGCGCAGCATTCGCGTAAAGCAGGAAATCGTACACAAACACGCCGCCAAGCCCCAGGCAGAGGAACTTGATCGCCCAGCGGTCTTGCGGGCGGGTGCTGTGGAAGACCTGTTCGACCAGCGCCAGGCACATCACGGTGAGCAGGACCAGCCCCATGTTTTCAGCCGGCTGAACCAGCAGGGCAACAAAAGGATTGACACTCGCGAGCAATAGGCCGCCAACGAGTAGGCCACCGAACAGGCGGATGAAGCGCAGCGGCGGCGGCAGGGGGGTGCCCGGTGGCAGGCGGAGATGCAGGATGTAGAGCAGCAGCGCCAGCCAGGCGCCGTTGCGCGCCACTTCGGCGGCGAGCCCGAGTCGCGGCGGCAGTTCTCCCCATGCGGTGAGCGCCGAGAGGGCGCCCCAAGCGGCGCTCAGTATCGTGGCGAGTGCCAGCAGACGACCCTGGGGACGACGTCGCCAGCTGACGACGATGAGGGCGGACAGCCCCAGGTAGGCCAACGCCGCCAGGCTATAACCGATGGTGGCCAGCAGCATCAGGGTATCGGTCATGATCGCCTTCGGCGTGCGGGGCTAGCGCACGCCCTTTCCCCACACCACCACCTGCGCAGTCTGGAACAGGATCATGAGATCGAGAAACAGGCTGTGGTTCTTGACGTAATAGAGGTCGTACTGCAGCTTGTGCATCGCGTCTTCATCGGTTGCTCCATAAGGGTAGCGCACCTGCGCCCAGCCGGTAATACCGGGCTTGACGGTGTGACGCACCCCGTAATAGGGAATCTTCTGCATCAGGTCCTGCACGAAGTAGGGGCGTTCGGGGCGCGGACCGACGAAGCTCATGTCGCCGAAAAAAACATTGAAAATCTGCGGCAGCTCGTCGATGCGGGTGCGCCGGATGAAGCGGCCGGTGGCCGTGACACGACTGTCGTTCTGGCGCGCCCAGAGGGGCTTGCCGTCTTTTTCGGCGTCGACGGACATGCTGCGGAACTTGAGGATGGTGAAATTGCGGCAACCCTGGCCGACGCGCTCCTGGCGGTACAGCACCGGGCCGGGGCTCTCCAGCTTGATGAGGAGCGCGGTCAGCATCATGAGCGGCAGGCAGACGATCAGCATCGCCGAGCTTACCAGCAGGTCGAACAGACGCTTGGCGGTGTCGCGCAGCATGCCCTGGTGAAAGCCCTCGGACAGGATCATCCAGCTCGCATTCATCGAGTCGAGCTGCAAATGCCCGTTTTCGCGCTCGAAGAAGCTGGACAGTTCGAGGATACGAACGCCTTGCAGCTTGCAGTTGAGCAATTCCTGAATCGGGGTGCCGCCCCGGCGGTCGCGAACGGCGAGGACGATCTCGCCGATTTGCAGGCGCGCGACCAGCTCGGGCAAGGACTGCTCGGTGTCGAGAATGCGGGTATGGTCGACGAAATGGTGGCTGCCGCCCATCGGCAGGTAGCCCACCACCTCCACATTGCTGGCGTGGCCGCGCCGGGCCAACAGGGCTTTGATATGGGCGGCACGGCTGCCGGTGCCGATCACCAGGATGCGGGTCTTGAGCGCACCTGCCCGCACCCAGCGGATGAACAGGGTGCGGCTGAGCAGAATACCCAATAACGCGAGGCCGAACGACAGCAGAAAGGCGCCCCGCCCTACCAGCAGGATCGGGAAGAAATAAAACAGCAGGCTCATCACAAGAAGACCGAGTCCGAAGCTCAGGCCGAGGCGCTGTAGCAGCGCGCGCACGCCATCCTGCCATTCCAGGTTATAGAGGCCGCTGGCGGTCATCAGCACCAGCATGACGACAGCGAATGCCAGGGCTTTGGGCAGAAGCGGCTGCAAATCCGCAGGAATCACGCCAGCTTCGTGGAAGCGTGCGCTGACGCCAGCGTAAATCGCACCGCCGAGAATCAGCGCCTCGATCAGCACCAGCAGCAGCAGGTTCACAGGCACGTAGTGCCTGAAAAATCGGATCAACTGAGTACCCCCCCTGAATCATGGATAGCAGACCTACTTCTTCCATGCTAGGGCGAGCAGCTGTGATTACGTCTGAACCAGCGCCCGGACCTGCGGGAGGCGCACGCGCCGTGGACTGCCGTCTGCCTGCGTGCGTTTCATGCTGCGCAGTTCGGAGGCGGGATAAACGACAAGGTCGATGCTTGCACGCGGGTCGTCGATGATGAAGCGAGGATGGATGCGCCCCGGGTTGTCTGCCGTTCGAAGCTCGCCAGCCTGGTAGGGGACATTGATGCGCATCAGCAGAAATTCGACGTCCTTCTGGTGGTCGGTGAAAAGCTGCAGGTTGATGTCGGCATGGGGTCCTGCCGTGCCGTTGAGCACCGAACCCGTCAAATGCGGATCGAAGTCTGCCAGCTGTTCCATGTATTCGATCGCGGTTTGCCGCAGCAGGGCCAGTTGTGCCCGCGTTGCATCCGCCTGGTAGAGCGCCTGATAGCTGCGTAGCGCCTCCTCGATCTGCTGGTTATCGGGGAGGTTGCCGCTGTCGGGGGCGCCCAGTTGCCGGGCCGCCTTGCGCTTGGCGCTGCCGTAGTCGAGGCTGCCGTCCTCGGCCAGCATGCGTGCTGCTGCGTGTGCGATGCGCCGGCGCATGTCCTGATGCTTCACAGCTTCAACCACGGGATGAACCCCGACGGTTCGCGCTTGTCCGCGGGCTCTGCGGGGGTGGCGGCTTGGGGGGCAGAGCTGGCAGGGCCGGTCGCCGGTTCGGCCGGGGCGACCGAACCATCCGGGGTGACCGATTCAGCGGGGTCGGCGCCCCATTCTGCGACCGGTGCATCGGGCGGCGGAAACTCCTGATAAAAGTACTCCGTCATGCTGTCTGAACCGATGCCCAGCAGGCCGTCGAACACCGTCTCGGCCTTGCGGGTGCCCGTGGCCGGGTCGATTTTTACGCTGATGATGCCCTCGGGCATGACCCAGCCAGTCTGCGGCACGCCCTTGAGCGCCGTCCCCATGAAGCTCATCCAGATCGGGAGGGCGGATTGCGACCCGGTTTCGCCACGCCCCAGCGATCGCGGCTGGTCGTAGCCCATCCAGGTGATGGCCACCAGGCCGGGGGTGTAGCCGGAGAACCAGGTGTCGCGCGAATCGTTGGTGGTGCCGGTTTTGCCAGCGATGTCGCTGCGGCCCATCCGTCCCGCGCGTGCGCCAGTGCCGTAGCGCATCACGTCCTGCATCATGGTGGTCATCAGCCATGCATTGCGCGGGTCGATCACGCGCGGTGCATCGGCGCCCGCCTGAGGTTGGCTGGCTTTCATCAGCAACTGCCCATCCTTGTCGTACACCTTGTCGATCAGGTAGGGCTTGACGCTGAAACCGCCGTTGGCGAATACGCTATAGGCCGCAGCCATCTGCATCGGGGTGACGCTGCCTGCGCCCAGGGCCATGGTGAGATAAGGCGGGTGGCGCGCCGGGTCGAAGCCGAAGCGACGGATGTAGTCGCGCGCGTAGACCGGGTCGATGCCCTGCAGGATGCGGATCGATACCAGGTTGAGCGATTTGGTCAGTGCCGTGCGCATGCGCACCTGGCCGCTGGTGGTGCCGTCGTAGTTCTTCGGCTCCCAGGCTTGGCCGCCGGTTTCCGTGGCGGTCAATGAAAGCGGCGCGTCATCGATGATCGTGGCCGGGGTGTAGCCTTTTTCCAGTGCGGCCGAATAGATGAAAGGCTTGAAGCTCGAGCCCGGCTGCCGCCAGGCCTGGGTCACGCGGTTGAACTTGTTGCGGTTGAAGTCGAAGCCGCCGACCAGCGCAGTGATGGCGCCGCTCTTGGGGTCGACCGCTACGAGCGCGGCTTCCACCTCGGGCAGCTGTGCCAGCCGCCATTGTGGCTTGTTGCCCGCCACCTGCACGCGTACCACCGCACCGGGGGAGAGTTTGCGGCCCTTCTTGCCTGCGCTCCAGTTGGCGACCCACTTGAGCGAATTACCCGAAATGTCGACGACCTTGCCATCCTGCAATTGGGCGCGGATCAGCTTGGCGTTCGTGCTGACGACCACAGCTGGCAGCATGTCGCTGACCGGGGCGAGATCCGCCAGCGCATCGGCGATCGCCGATGCGCGTTTTACCTTGTCGTCGGGCAGGTCGATCTGCTTTTCCGGCCCGCGGTAGCCATGGCGCTGGTCGTAGTCGGCGATGCCCTGCCATACCGCCAGGTTGGCGGCGGTCTGCTGCTTGCCCACCAGGGTGGTGACGGCCTTGTAACCCGAGCTGTAGATGGCTTCGCCGTATTTTTCGAACAGGGCCTGGCGCACCATTTCGGCAGCATGATCGGCGGACACCTCGGTCTGCCGGCGCGCCTGGTGGATCACCAGCTTTTGATTCACCGCCGCACGCCAAGTGGGCTCGTCGATGAACTTGAGCGTGCGCATGCGTCCCAGCACGTATTCCTGGCGAGCCTTGGCACGCGGGAAATTGACCACCGGGTTATAGCGCGACGGCGCTTTCGGCAGCCCCGCCAGCATGGCGAACTCGGCCAGCGACAGTTCCCGCATCGGCTTGCCGAAGTAGGCGCCTGCAGCGGCCTCGAAGCCGTAGGCACGCTGGCCGAGATAAATCTGGTTGATGTAAAGCTCGAGGATCTTGTCCTTCGACAGGTTGTGCTCGATCTTCATCGCCAGCATGGCTTCCGACAGCTTGCGAGTGAAGGTCTTTTCGTTCGACAGGAAGAAATTGCGCGCCACCTGCATGGTGATGGTGGAGGCACCTTCCTTGGCGCCGCCCGAGAGCAGATTCGAACCTGCTGCGCGCAGCACGCCGAGCGTATCCACGCCGCCATGGGTGTAGAAGCGTTCGTCCTCGGCAGCGATGATCGCCTGCTTCATGTAGTTGGGCACCTTGTCGATGGCGACGAAAGCGCGGCGCTCCTCACCGAATTCGCCGATCAGGGCGCCGTCAGCCGTGTAAACGCGGAGCGGCTGTTTGGGCTTGTAATCGGTCAGCGCCTCCAGCGGAGGCAGGTTGGGGTAGATCAGTGCGGCTGCCAGTCCGGCCAGCGCTGTGCCGACCACGCCGAGGCTGACGATCAATGCGAGTGCGTAATGCCACCATCTGGAAAACATCCGGTTCCTTTATTAAAAGAGCTGCCTAAAGTTTTCGCCGATTATAGGCGCTAGTGGTGTTGGAAATTGGACAAAGAGATTCAAGCCCTGATGTGTGAATAGAAAAAAACTGTCAAAAACCATGGGTTGTTGTTAGCATTTAAAAAAAATTAAAAGAAAATACGCCAACCCCAAGACGCGTAAAGGAAATTTCTTGCACCTGAATATCAATCTGGACTTTCTGTCCCCCAAAGGGCTGCCCATAATCGGGGTCGATATCAGCACGACCGCAGTCAAGCTGGTGGAGTTGTCCGAGGTCAGCAAAGGGAGGTTGCGGGTGGAGCGCTACGTGATCGAGCCCTTGCCGAAGGACGCGGTGACGGACGGCAATATCGCCAATCTCGACCAGGTTGCCGATACCGTGCGCACGGCCTGGAAAAATCTGCGTAGCGGAATCAAGAACGTGGTTTTGGCCCTGCCGTCCTCGGCGGTCATCAGCAAGAAGATTCTGGCACCGGCCAGCCTGAAAGGCGTTGACCTGGAAAACCAGGTAGAAACCGAGGCCAATCAGGTGATTCCTTTCCCTCTGGATGAAGTGAACCTGGACTTTCAGGTGCTCGGTCCGTCCCCCGGCAGCGTGGACGACGTGCAGATCCTGCTCGCAGCCGCGCGCAAGGAAAAAGTCGAAGAGCGCGTCGCGGCGGTCGAGGCGGCCGGCCTCAAGGCGCTGATCATGGACGTCGAGACCTACGCCGCGCAGGCTGCGTACGAACATATTTCTCCGCTGCTGCCCAATAGCGGTGCCGGTCTGACCGTGGCAATCGTCGATATCGGCGCGCAGAACATGCACATCAACATCCTCCACGACAACGAGTCGGTTTACCTGCGCGAACATGCGTTCGGCGGCGGCCAACTCAGCAACGAGATCGCACGACGTTACGGGATGAGCGGGGATGAGGCCGAGGATGCGAAGCGCAAAGGTACGCTGCCGGAAAGCTACGATACGGAAGTGTTGCAGCCCTACAGCGAGACCCTGGCGATGGAAATCGGCCGCGCCCTGCAGCTGTTCACCACCTCCACCCAGTACCGCAAGGTCGACCAGATTCTGCTCGCCGGCGGTGGCGCCATCATTCCAGGCATCGATAAAGTGGTCGCCCAGCGTACCGACACCTCGACGAAGGTCGCCAATCCGTTTGCCAATATGGCCGTTGGCTCCAAAATCCGGCCCCAGGCACTCGCTGCCGATGCGCCTGCCCTGTTCGTCGCCTGCGGCCTTGCCATGCGGAGGTTTGATCCCCAATGATCCGCATCAACCTACTCCCCCATCGTGAACTTGCACGTGCCGCGCGGCGCCGCCAGTTCAATGCCCTGCTTACCATCGCGGCGGCGGCGGGTGTGCTCGTGGTCGTGCTCGGCCATCTCCTGATCGACGCACGGCAGTCGGTGCAGGCAGCGCGCAACGCTTTCCTCGAACAGGAAATCGCCAAGCTCGACGTCCAGATCGGAGAAATCAAGAAAATCCGTGAGCAGACCCAGGCGCTGCTGGAACGCAAGCAGATCGTCGAAACCCTGCAAGCCAACCGCACCGAGGTCGTTCATCTGTTCGACCAGATGATTCGCCTGCTACCCGACGGCCTCTATCTCAAGGCCTTCAAGCAGGAGGGCAATACCGTCACGATCAGCGGCTATACGCAGTCGAGCGCCCGTGTTTCCACCCTGATGCGCAATCTGAACGATTCCATCTGGTTCGAATCGGCCAACCTTATCGAGATCAAGGCGGCCACCGTGAATAATCAGCGCGCCAACGAGTTTGTGCTGACGGTCAAGCAGACCCGCCAGCAAACGGACGACGCGAAGGACAAGGGGGCCAAGGCATGACCCTGGACGATTTCAATAACCTCGATCTCAAAACGCTGGCGGACTGGCCGCTGCCCTCCAAGCTGATCGCGCTGGCCTTGCTGTGCGCGGCCATCGTCATGGCGGGCTGGTGGTTCGACTGGCGTGGCGGGATGGAAACGCTGGATGCCTCCAAGCAGAAGGAAACCGAGTTGCGCGGTGTGTTCACCACCAAGAAGAACCAGGCCATTAATCTGGAGGCGTACAAAAAACAGCTCGCCGACATCCAGCAGGCCTTCGGTGCGCTGCTGAAGCAGTTGCCCAACAAGCAGGAGATGGATGCGCTGATCACCGACATCAACCAGGCGGGCCTGGGGCGCGGCCTGCAGTTCGATCTGTTCAGGCCCGAGGGCGAGACCGTCTCCGAGTTCTATGCCGAGACACCGATCCAGGTCAAGGTCACCGGCGGCTACCACGACGTGGCTGCCTTCGTCAGTGACGTATCCAAGCTGTCTCGCATTGTCACGATGCAGAACGTTGCGATGGTGCCGGGCAAGGACAGCGTGCTGAATATGGATGCGGTCGTCAAAACCTACCGCTATCTGGATGAGGAAGAGGTCGTCGCCCGTAAACAACAAGCCAAGGAGCAGCGGAAATGAAGCGCCTGGCCAGTTTAGTGTTTGCTTTGATTCTGACCGGTTGCGGCGGCGCCGGCATGGATGACCTGCGCACCTTCGTGGCCGAGAGCGGCCAGGACATGCAGGGCAAGATCGAACCGCTGCCCGAGGTCAAGGTGTACGAGCCCTTCAGCTACGAGGCATTCGACCTGCCCGATCCGTTCAAGCCGAGAAAGCTCACAGCCGCTGGAGGCGGCGGTGGTACCCAGCCGGATCTGAATCGCCCGAAAGAGCCGCTCGAGGCATTTTCTCTCGAAACGCTGAAAATGGTCGGCCTGCTGTCCAGGAGGGGCGTGACCCACGCCGTGATCAAGACGCCGGACAACACGGTATATCGTGTCAAGAAGGGCAATTATGTCGGCCAGAATTTTGGCCTTGTCACACAGATCGGCGACGGTGAAGTGACACTGCGCGAAATTATCCAGGATAGTGCCGGCGACTGGTCCGAGCGCATCAGCACCCTGATCCTGCAGGAATAATTTGTATAAAGAGGCTGACATGAACGTATTGCCAAAAAAAATTGCCCAGAAAATATCCCGACATCTACTCGGGCTCATCCTGTTCACTGGCCTGACTCTCCCGCTTGCAGCGCACGCCGCCGATGCGCCACCCACCGGCAATGCGGTACAGAGCGTCGAGGCCACGACGCTGCCCGGCGGCAAGGTCGTGGTGCGCGTCAATCTCAAGAATGCCCTGACGGCGACGCCGGCCGGGTTTACCGTCGGCAATCCGCCGCGTATCGCGCTGGACCTGCCCGACACCCAGAACGCCATGGGGCGCAACACAGTCGAGGCCAACCTCGGCCCACTTGTGAATCTGAACGTGGTGCAGGCGGGTACGCGCACCCGTCTGGTGCTGAACCTGAATCGGTCGGTCGGCTACGAAGCCACACTCGACGGCAAGTCGCTGCTCATCTCTCTGGGCAATGACGGCGCAGGTCCGGCACCGGTGAATGTCAGCCCTCGCTTCGCCGAGGCTGCACCGGGGACGGCCCGCCACAGCATCCGCGATGTCGACTTCCGGCGCGGCACGGCGGGCGAGGCGCGCATCATCACCACGCTTTCCGATGCGCAGGCAGGGATCAACATCCGCCAGCAGGCCAACGGCGTGGTGATTGATTTTGTCGGCACCGATGTGCCCCAGGCCCTGCAGCGGCGCCTGGATGTGACCGATTTCGGCACGCCGGTCCAGACCATCGAAACCTACCCTCTGGGCGACAACACGCGAATGGTGATCAAGCCCAAGGGCGGCTGGGAATATGCGGCCTATCAGACCGATAGCAATTTCATCGTCGAAGTCAAGGCGGCGACCGAAGGGCAGAAGAAAACGGCTGACGGCAAGGTGAGATACGTCGGCGAAAAGCTCTCGCTCAACTTCCAGAACGTCGAAGTGCGCTCGGTACTGCAGGTCATCGCCGACTTCACCGGCCTCAATATCGTCGCCAGCGACACGGTCGGCGGCAACCTCACGCTGCGCCTGAAGGACGTGCCGTGGGACCAGGCGCTTGACCTCATCATGCAGGCCAAGGGCCTGGACAAGCGCCGCAACGGCAACGTGATCTGGGTCGCCCCCAAGGACGAGCTGATGGCCAAGGAGAAGCTGGAGTTCGAAGCCAAATCGGCCGTGGCAGACCTGGAGCCCCTGAGCACCGAGTACATCCAGCTCAACTACATGCGGGCGGATGAAGCGCAGACCATGCTGTACGGCTTTGCGTCCGGGGCCTTCCTCAATTCGGCGGGCAACAGCGCCGTGAACTGCTCGGCACAGGCGCAGGGCCTGGGGGGGGCAGCCGCGGCTCAGGCCTCGCAGCAGGGCGAGGGCAAGAACGACCAGAAAGTCCTGACCAAGCGGGGCCGCGCTACCTACGAACTGAAAACCAACACCCTGATCATTACCGATACCCCGAGCAAGATTCAGGAGATCCGCGAACTGCTGACGCGGCTGGACGTGCCCGCGCGCCAGGTCATGATCGAGGCGCGGGTGGTGGTAGCGACCGACGGCTGGAGCCGGGATCTGGGCGCGCGCCTGGGCTTCGAAGCCAAGAAGACTTTCGGCGAGATCGATAACAAAGATATTAGTCTTTCTGGGCGTCCCTATTATGACGGGGCTGGCGGCCATGACACATATTCCTCGGGCAGGGGACAAGGGCTGCCGCAGGTGAGCGGGGCCGCCGACCTCGCCCTCTCCCTGTTGACCACACCCAATGGAAGCTTGCTGGGCTTGGAGTTGCGCGCACTCGAAGCCGAAGAAAAGGGCAAGGTGATTTCCAATCCGCGCGTGATGACCTCGAACCAGAAGCCGGCGGTGATTCTCAATGGCACGCAGATTCCGTATATCACCCCCGGCACGGCGAACAACCCTGCGACGGTGACGTTCAAGGACGCCTTCCTGTGCCTGTTGGTCGATCCGCAGATCCTCAACAATGACGCGATCATCCTGACCGTCGAGGTGCAGAAGGACGCGGTGCGCAATATCGCGAATATCGGCGACAACCCGGCCATCGACACCAAGCGGATCAAGACCCAGGTGCGCGTCAACAACGGCGAAACCCTGGTGCTGGGTGGCATCTTCGACGGCGACGAAAGCACGAACGTGAGCAAGACGCCGTTGCTGGGCGATATTCCGGTACTTGGCAACTTGTTCAAGACCACTGGCAAGGAGCGAAGCAAGACCGAGCTGATCATTTTCATCACCCCGCGCATCATTGACGAGCGTCTGTCGCTCCGCTGAGCGCGCACCACCCATCCAGGCGCGGGCGAGTCCCGCGCTTTTTTTGCCTAAGTTTCCCGCCGTGTACCCGCTGGTCAATCAACGGCTGTCCATTAGAATGGCGCCATGAGCAAGCGAGACAACCTTTTCCTCGTCGGACTGATGGGCGCCGGCAAGACCACGGTGGGACGGTTGCTTGCCAAGCATTACGGTTACACCTTCCATGACTCGGATCACGAAATCGAGGCCCGCACCGGTGTCAAGATTCCGGTCATTTTCGAGATCGAGGGCGAGGCAGGTTTCCGCAAGCGCGAGGAGGCGGTGATGGCCGACCTCACCGCTCTGTCAGGTATTGTGCTGGCAACAGGGGGCGGAGCAGTGCTGTCGGCCGCCAATCGCGAAAATTTGCGGAAGAACGGGCTGGTGATCTATTTGCGCGGCACGCCCGAGCATCTGTACGAGCGCACACGGCACGACCGCAACCGCCCGCTGCTGCAGACCGAGAACCCGCTGGCGACGCTGCGTGAACTGTACCAGCAGCGCGACCCACTGTATCGCGGCATGGCCGACATCGTGGTGGACACGGGGCGGCAGGGCGTGGCGGGTATGGCCCGTGTGCTGTGCGGCAAGCTGGACTTGCTGAGGGCAGGGCTACCGGAGAGGGAAGCGGTCAACGGGCCTGCCACCAAGTCCTGAGACGCTCCCACAATTCCCAGTGCTACGGCAGACTGTAGAACTTCAAGGGAAAAGCTCAGGCAGGTATCGAAAACCCAGGTCAGCAGAATCGCCGCGGCAAGACCCGGTCCCAATGGCAGATGGGTCAGAACATTGACAGGCATGTCCGTGCGCGCCGCGCTGTGCGGCCAGCCCACCGTGATAGGATTGATCCGCTGCTCAGGCGGGTGATGGCCACTCGTCGGGCGGGAGGGTGGGCCGGCTGTTTGCGTGGCATGGAATGACTCTAACGAACAAGCATGACTGCACGATTTATTGACGTATTCAACGGCGATGCCGACGGGATATGCGCGCTTCACCAGCTGCGCCTGAGCGACCCCGCCGAGTCCGAGCTGATCACCGGCCCCAAACGCGACATCAGCCTGCTGAAGCGGGTGCGGGCGCAGGCGGGCGACCGCATCACCGTGCTCGACATCGCGCTGTCGAAAAACCGCGATGCGCTGGACGCGCTGCTCGACGCGGGTGCGCAGGTGCGCTATTTCGACCATCACCAGCCGGGTGACATCCCGGTGCATCCGCACTTCGAGCCGCATATCGACACCGATGCCAACGTCTGCACCAGCCTGCTGGTGAACGAATTCTTGCAGGGCAAGCAACTGGCATGGGCGGTGACCGCCGCCTTCGGCGATAATCTTGGCGAAGCCGCACGACAGGCTGCCACGCCCCTCGGATTGTCTGCCGGGCAATTGGTGCAACTGCAATCGCTCGGCGAATGCCTCAATTACAACGGCTACGGCGAAACGCTCGACGACCTGGTCTTCGATCCCGCCGACCTCTACCGCAAGGTCCGCCCGTACGCCGATCCCTTCGGCTTCATCGCCGAGTCGCCAGCCTATCGAATACTGAAAACGGGCTACCAGGACGACATGGCACGTGCCGTGGCAGTCGGTGCAACCGAGGCGCGCCCCGCCGGGCGCGTCTTCATGCTGCCTGCCGAGAAATGGGCGCGCCGGATTTCGGGCGTGTTCGGCAACCAACTGGCGGTCGAGTCGCCCGCGCAGGCGCATGCGGTGCTGACCGCCAAACCGGGCGGCTATGTCGTCAGCGTGCGTGCGCCGCTGGTGTCCAGGATCGGTGCGGACCAATTGTGCAGCCAGTTCGAGACCGGCGGAGGGCGCAAAGCCGCCGCCGGCATCAATCATCTGCCTGAATCCGAGCTTGGCCGGTTTATTGCCAGCTTCTTTGACGTTTTTGGCTGACTGCGGGGGATCCGACCCCGCAGTACTCTTTCGGAGCTGAATGGTGAACCAACTGATCGCACCCTACGGCGGGACGCTCGTCAACCTCATCGATCCCGGCAAGTGCGATGCGCTGAAGCAGGAGGCCCTGAGCCTGCCCTCGCTCGACCTCGACTGGCAGCAGCAGTGCGAGCTCGAAATGCTGATGACCGGAGCGTATTCCCCGCTCGCCGGCTTCATGACCCGCACCCAGTGCGCGCGCGTCGAAGCGGATCAGCTGCTGGATGACGGCAGTTTCTGGCCGCTGCCGGTCACGCTGGCCAGTCGCCAGAAGGCCGCGGCCAGTTTGAAACCAGGCGACCGGATCGCCCTGCGTGACGGCGAGGGCTACATGCTCGCCGTGCTGACGGTCAGTGACGTGTGGGATGACCAGGGCACCTGGCGGTTGGGGGGCGCGGTCGAGGGCGTGGGGTTGCCACCGCATCCCGATTTTGTCGGCCTGCGCGCCACCCCCGCCGAGTTGCGAGCGCTGCTCGGCCGTCGTGGCTGGCGCCGTGTGATCGCCTGGCAGGCGCGCCAGCCGATGCATCGCGCACAATTCGAGTTCTGTCTGAAAAGCGCAATCGAAAATGAAGCCAACCTGCTGCTGCATCCGCAGGTGGGCGGCGATATTACCGATGCGCCCGGTTATTTTTGTCTGGTGCGCAGCTTCCTCGCCGTCCGTGAACGCTTTCCGGCCGCCACCACCCAGTTGTCGCTGCTGCCGGCGCCGCCGCGTGAAGCCAGTTCCCACGCCCTGCTGCTGCGCGCCATCGTCGCGCGCAATTATGGCTGCGAGTTGTTGATTACCGGCGGGGAACACCTGCCCGACGGTAGCTGTCGTCGCGGCGAAGACCTCTCCCAGACGCACGCCGACCTGCCGCTGGCTGAAGTTGCCGGGAAAATCGGCGTTCAACTCATTCCCTATCCGCGCATGGTCTACGTCGAGGATCGGGCCGAGCATCTGCCTGAATCCGAGGCGCCCGCGGGTGGACGCCTGCTCACGCTGAGCGGCGATGAATTCCAGCGTCGCATGCGGGCCGGGCTGAGGATCCCGGACTGGTATAGCTTCCCCGAAGTCCTGGCGGAACTGCACCGGCAGAGCCCCCCGCGCGAGCGCCAGGGATTCACCGTGTTCTTCACCGGGCTGTCGGGCGCCGGCAAATCCACTCTCGCGCGTTCGCTCGCCGCGCGGCTGATGGAGATGGGCGGGCGCTCGGTGACCCTGCTGGACGGCGATATCGTGCGTCGCCACCTGTCATCGGAACTGGGTTTTTCCAAGGCTCACCGCGACACCAACGTGCGCCGCATTGGTTTCGTCGCGAGCGAAATCACCAAGAACCGCGGCATCGCCATCTGCGCGCCGATCGCGCCCTACCGCCAGACCCGCAGGGACGTACGCGACATGATCGAGGGGGTCGGCGGCTTTGTCGAAATCCATGTTGCCACGCCGATCGAAACCTGCGAGTCGCGCGACCGCAAGGGCCTCTATGCCAAGGCACGCGCGGGATTGATCCCCGAATGCACCGGCGTGTCCGATCCCTACGAAGTGCCCGAGCATCCGGAACTGGCGATCGATACCACCAACCTGAACATCGACGCGGCAGTGCAGCAGATCCTGCTCAAGCTGGAGCACGAAGGGTATTTGCGCTGATTCCGGGCGAGCACGCTTAAAAACGCAAAAACGGCGGCCTCTAGCCGCCGTCCTCGCTTGACAGGCAACGATCAGGCGCGATGCGGCGGGCTCGCCAGCGAACCCGCGACCATCCCGACCAGGCTCGCGATCAGGCCGGAAAACTGCGGCGGCAATGCGGCATCCGGAGCGATGAATTCCATTGCGATCCACACGAGCAGCCCCAGCGCGATCGACAACTCCGCGCCCAGGTTGCTGGCGCGTTTCCAGTACAGTCCGGCCAGCAGCGGAACGAACGCGCAGGCCAGCGTCACCTTGTAGGCATTGGCGACCATCTGGTGGATGCTGGTCTCGCTTTGCAGCGACCACAGCGAGTAAGCCACCACCAGCACGGTGAAGACGACGACAACACTGCGGGTGATCCACAGCAGCCTCTTCTGGCTCATGCGGTGATGCGGCATGAACTCCTTGATGATGTTGTCCGAGATGGTGACCGAAGGTGCCAGCAGGGTGCCCGAGGCGGTCGACATGATGACCGACAGCAGGGCACCGTAGAAGATGATTTGCGCGTAATCCGGCAAGTGGGTCTTGACGAAGGTCGGCAGCACCAGTTGGGCGTCCTTCGCCAGCAGCTCGGACGCCATGGCCGGGTCGACCAGTGTGGCGGAGTAGGTGAGGTAGATCGGCACCGCGGCGAACAGGAAATACAGCGTGCCGCCGATGACCGTGCCCCACACCGCGATACGTTCGGTCTTGCTCGAGTTGGCACGCTGGAACACGTCCTGCTGCGGGATCGAGCCCAACCCCATGGTGAAGAGGCCGGCGACGAAGGTGACGATCGCCGCCCATTCCAGCGGCGGCCAGAATTCGAACTTGCCGGCTGCGGCAGCGTGCTCGATCACCGGCGCGATGCCGCCCACTTGGGGCATGTCGCCGACGAGTTTGGCGATCCACAGCAGGCCGACGACGATGACGGTCATCTGCACCAGGGTGGTCAGCGCGACCGACCACATGCCGCCGAACAGGGTGTAGAGCAGCACCACCGCCGCACCGATCAGGATGCCTTCCTGCTGCGTGATGGCGTTGCTCGAGAGCACGTTGAACACCAGCCCCAGCGCGACGACCTGCGCCGACACCCAGCCCAGGTAGGACAGCGCGATCGCCGACGAGATCACCACTTCGACCGGCCGGTTGTAGCGCTGGCGGAAGAAGTCGCCCAGGGTCAGAAGCTTCATGCGGTACAGCGGGCGCGCAAAGAAAAGGCCGAACAGGATCAGTGCGAGCGAGGCGCCGAACGGGTCGGAAATCGTGGCGCCGAGGTTCTCGTCGAGGAAGGTGGCGGGAATGCCGAGTACGGTCTCCGCTCCGAACCAGGTGGCGAACACCATCGCCACCACCACGATCATCGGCAGCGATCGGCCGGCGGTGATGTAGTCGCTGGCGCTGTGGACCTTGGTGGCGGCATACAGGCCGATACCGATGGAGAGGACGAGATAGAGGATGACAAAGCCGAGCAGCGTGTGATCCACGGTGGAATCCTATTTGACGAGAAGAAACAGTATCCCGACGGTGAGCATGGCGAGCAGCCCGGCGATGACGCCCAGCCAGCGGTTGCGGGTGTGCTGCTGGTGCAGTATGAGGGTGAGCCCGGCCTCGAGCTGGGCCAGCCGGTTTTCGTTCAGTGCGTGGTGCGCCAGGCGCGGCAGTTGCGGCAGCAGCGACGCCCACTTGGGCGCTTCGGTCTGCAGGTTCTTCACCAGCGCGCGCCAGCCGATTTGTTCGTTCATCCAGCGCTCGAGGAAGGGCTTGGCGGTTTTCCACAGGTCGAGATCCGGGTCGAGTTGGCGGCCGAGGCCCTCGATGTTGAGCAGGGTCTTCTGCAACAGGACCAGTTGCGGCTGAATCTCGACGTTGAAGCGGCGGGACGCCTGGAACAGCTGCAGCAGCACGCGGCCGAAGGAGATTTCCTTCAGCGGGCGGTCGAACACCGGCTCGCACACCGCACGCACTGCCGCCTCGAGTTCGTCGACGCGGGTATCGGCCGGCACCCAGCCGGATTCCAGGTGCGCCAGGGCCACGCCCTTGTAGTCGCGGCGGAAGAAGGCGAGGAAGTTGCGCGCGAGGTATTGCTTGTCGACCTCGGTGAGCGT
>JANJWF010000045.1 GCA_024709685.1 Thiobacillus sp. | reverse complement strand
GAGCTTCGTGCGCTTCGGCTCCTTCGAGGTGTTCTACTACCGCAACCAGGTCGAGCCGATCCGGCACCTGGCCGATTACGTCATCGCGCGCTACTACCCCGACCTGAAAAACCTGGCCGACCCCTACCCCGAATTCCTGCGCCCGGTCGCCTTGCGCACCGCCGAGCTGATGGCGCAGTGGCAGGCGGTCGGCTTCTCGCACGGCGTGATGAACACCGACAACATGTCGATCCTCGGCTTGACGCTCGACTACGGTCCGTTCGGCTTCCTCGATGCGTTCGACCCCGGCTACGTCTGCAACCATTCCGACACCGCCGGCCGCTACGCCTTCGACCAGCAGCCCGACGTCGCGGCGTGGAACCTCACCAAGCTCGCGCAGGCGCTGGTGCCGCTGATGTCGGTCGAGACCGCATCGCAGGCGATCGGCGAGTATCCGCAGGCCTTCGGCCGCGCCTACCTCGGGCGCATGGCCGCGAAATTCGGTCTGCAACCCGGCGACGACCTGGTGCCGCTCGTCATGGACGCGCTGCAGCTGCTGGCGCAGAACCGCGTCGACTACACGATCTTCCTGCGCCGCCTGTGCGACTTCGACAGCCGCACCGGTGCCCTCTCCCCGCAAGGGGGAGGCCGACGGGTGCCCAACGGCTACGCCGTTACCCCCTCGCACAACGCGCCGCTGCGCGACCTCTTCCTCGACCGCGCAGCCTTCGACGCCTGGGCCGCGCGCTACGCCGCCACGCTGCGCCAGACAGGATCGGACGACGCCGAACGCGCCACGGCGATGCGGCGCGTCAATCCCAAGTACATCCTGCGCAACCACCTGGCCGAAGTCGCCATCCGCCGCGCGGCCGACCACCGCGACTACAGCGAGGTCGAGCGCCTGCACGCGCTGCTGGCGCGCCCCTTCGACGAGCAACCCGAGCATGAGGCCTACGCGGCGGAGCCCCCTGACTGGGCACGGCAACTTGAGCTAAGCTGTTCCTCGTGAACCCGCCCGCCCTGGTCGCCTGCCTGCTCTCCGCCGCCCTCGTCGCCGCGTGCGCGGCGCAGCCGATCCAGCGCCGCGACGGCAGCAGCAGCCTGCGCAGCTTCAGCGTCAGGGACCTCGCCAAGGGCGACATCGACAACGTCGTCGAGATCCACCAGCAGGAAGTCATCGCCACCCTGAAATCGCTCACCCTCAAGCTCTACCGGCGCAATCCGGCCGAATGGCGCCGTGCCGGATTCGCCAGCGCCGAGGACGCCACCACGGCCCTGTTCAGCCCGCTGCCGGGCTGGCCGACTTCGCCGCAGGTGAACCGCGACTGGGAAGCCGCACTGTTCGACACCTGGCGCCACGATTACGCTGGAGACAGGGTCGGCGCCCTCATGGGCGGGCTGCTCGTCATGCACATGGCGGCCTTCGGCCATCGCACCGAGTTCTTCCTGCTCTCGGAGGTGGATGCGCAGAAGCTCTACAACGCCGCGCGCAACACCGAGGCCGTCGCGTGGAAGCTCGCCAGCGCGCGTGACGCCCGCGGCCAACCCGTCCTGCTTTCCAGCGGTTACGACAGCAACGGCGTGCCCAACCTCAGCTTCGAGCGCGAGTTCGGCAAGCTGATCGGCATCCAGGACACGCTCGCGAAGGTCATCGAGGACAAGAACAAGCGCGCGATCCGCTTCGGCGTGGTCAACGTCGCGAGCATGGTCTTCCTGCCGATCTGAGATGGACGATGCCTACGCCTGCTGCGCGACGCTCACCCGCGACCAGTGGGCCTGGGAGTTCCTCCGGCGCAATCCCGGTTACCGAGCGGACTATCACCGCTTCATCGGCATCTGGCACGCGCTCGAAGCCGACTACGGCGCCCCGCCCCACCGCGACTTCGCACGCTGGAAGCGCGACCCGCGCGCCTACGGCCCGCTGCCCGGCGAGGCCGAACTGGAAGCGCCGAGCGGCGAGCTCTGCACGGTCGAGGATGAGCGCGTCCTGCTCGAATGCTGGATGGGGGCGAAGTGGGGCTTCTACAAGTTCCCGCTCGATCCCGCCCGCAGCGCACCTGGGCCCGACGCGCTGTCGTGGCGCCCGCCGCCACCCCCCTCGCACATCGATGAAGCCTTCAGACTGGACGTCAGCTTCGACCTCTCGCTGCCGTTGCCGCCGCAGCTCGAAGCGGCCAGGTTCCGCCTCGTCAGCCACGCCGCCGAGCTTCGGCGCAACGGGGTCGCCGCGCCGATGACGGTGGCGAACCAGCGCGCACGCTGGACGCAGATGTTGCGTGTGCTGGATGCAGGGGCGACGGGAGAGGCGATGGGCGAAGCCGATCGCGCCGTGCTTCAGGAGGCGGAGGCCATGATGCGCGGCGGGTACCGGAGGATCCTGCTGCTGGCGGATTCAGGCACCGGGGCGGGATAGGCGCGGGAGGCGCGCACCGGATATGCAGGCGCGCGCGAGCCGGCCCTGACGTCAGGGCGCGTCGGTCTCCTTCGACCCGTCGGCGACCGTGAGTTGCCGTCCTGCGCCGTCAACCCAGGTGGCGTTCGGCGGCGACGTGTTCTCGACCCGCTGCGCCGCGGCCAGATACCGCTGCAAGGTGAGGTTGGCGGTCGAGACGGGTACGGCGATGGCCCGCGGATTCTGCGTGATTTCCGCAACCACTGCCTTGTTGACGACGACTTTTGCGCGGGCGCCGTTCCCGCCCTGTGCCGATTTGCGTACGCGGCTGACGAGCTGATCCGTCAGCCGATCGTGCTTGCGCTTGTCGTCCTCGAGCACCGGATAGGCCTGCATCACCAGCGTGTCGCCGCGCCATCCGGCCAGAATCGGCTGGTTGACGACCGTGACCGGCGTGCCCACCGGCACCGCATCGTAGATGCGGACGATATCCTCCGGGTACAGCCGCAGGCAGCCGTGCGTGCCGCGCAGTCCGATGCTCGGCGGCTTGTCGGTGCCGTGGATCGCATACTCCGCCCAGCCCAGCCTGAGCACATGCGTGCCCAGCGGGTTGTCCGGGCCCGGCGGCACGACGTCCGGCAGCGGATTGCCATCGGCCGCATGCTCCTTGCGGATCGACGCCGTCGGAATCCACGCCGGATCCGCCTTCTTGGAGACGATGCGGGTGGTGCCCTCCGGCGTCCTCCAGCCGACGCGGCCGATGCCGACAGGATGCGTGATCACCTGCTGCGGCTCGCCCGGCTTCGCCTCCGGGAAATAGAACAACCGCATCGCTGCCAGATTGATGACGA
>JANJWF010000176.1 GCA_024709685.1 Thiobacillus sp. | reverse complement strand
TCTCGATCCACTCGCGGACGAGGTTGAGGATTTCTTGCTGGCGGCGAGTCAGGTCACGCATGAGCGCAGCTCCTACCTAAATACTGTATGCGCGTACAGTATAAAATTATCCGACAGAAAACGCGAATGCCCGAAACCGCTTCGGCCAGTCCGCCTCGCCGTGCCGACACGGTCTAGAGTGCATTCAACATGGAAACGACACGAAAAATGTGTCGGAAAAATTTACATGCGCCTCAAGAAAAAATATCCAACTTATTGAATTAATTACTTTTCATAGGACGAGTGCGGATCTTGCTTGTTTCCGTATAGCGTTTCCAAAACAACAAAAGAGGGAGTTGATATGTCGCATGACAACACCTGGAAAATTATCGAAACCATCTCGGTTTGGCTTCTGGCATTGGTTCTGTTCCTGCTGATCATGTTCGGCTGGTTTGGCGACAGCCTCCTCAGCCTGGCGATAAGAAGGCCCAGGCTCTCCTTCCATGAGGTATACGACTCATGGAAACGCCACCACCTTCGGCACGTGGCACTCAGCAAAATCAATTAGCGGGAAACCTACGGTCGGATAGCTGGGCTTCGACCCGGCGGGGTCTGTCTGCGCCCCCCTCTTCCAGCGCCGGGAATCCCTGGCGCCCTCCCCCTGGCGTTACCCACTCGAAGCCAACGCCTTCTTCCAGGCCACGTCCCGCAAGGTCTAAGCCTGTTCGCGAGCTACCGTGATGCCAACGAGTACTACTTGGCACGCGGCGGCATATACCCGGGTTGACCTCGACCGGTTCAAGGCCGGTCCGGTCGGATGCGGCGCGACATCCCCGGCAACCCGGCCCAGCACAGCCCTCTTTGCCAACACCTGGAGATGTTGCCCGGCCGGCGAACTGAAGCCGAACCGTGCAATCTCCGTGCCCCGGCGGCAGGCCGCTGGTCCCGCCACACTCGGACGAGGCTCAGGATTCCTCCTATGGGGGCTTTCTTAAAATACTGTATGCATGTACAGTATTCATAATCGAATCGGAAAACGTCAATGCGTGGCGAACATGACGCGGCGCACGCAAGCAGGAGAAACCCCATGATGAAGCTCGGAAAGATCAGCCCCCTCGCCTTCAGCCGCATGAAGCAGCGCGGGATTTCCATCGATACCCTGAACCAGCTGCTCACCCACGGCCAGATCGAGCGGCAGCTCGACGGCGCGCAGGTGGTGTACCTCGACAACCCGACGCCCGGCCCGTCCTGGGCCGGCCGCCCGCAACCCAGACTTTATGCAGTGGTGGATGCGGCGGGCGACGTGCTGACGGTGGAGAAGCGGGTACGGCTGCGGTCATGAGCAGATCGCCAGATGAACTGGGACATCGCCAAGCTACCGGCATGGTGCTATATTCTGGCCAGACTGGACAGAATTCAAAAAGGGGCATCATGCACAGCGAATGGCAATTGCAGGAAGCAAAAAACAACCTGAGCCAGCTCATCAAGGAAGCCGTGAGTGGCGACGCCCAGGTCGTCACGGTCCACGGCAAGCCGACGGCAGTGGTCGTATCGGCCGAAGCCTATGCCCGGCTCACCCGTCCGCGCCGGGGCAAACTCTCCGCCGCGCTGCTACAACCCGACCTCGCGGGCGAGGACCTCGACTTCGCCCGCAGCCCCGACACCGGACGCGACGTCGAGCTATGAGCTGGCTGCTGGACACCTGCGCCCTCTCCGAATACATCAAGAAATCACCCGCGCCGCAGGTCATCGCCTGGCTGGACGAACAGGACGAAACCAGCCTCCACCTCAGCGTCATCACCCTGGGCGAGATCGAGAAAGGCATCCTCAAACTGCGCACCACCGATCCCCGCCGCAGCCAGAAGCTCACCGCCTGGCTCGGCAAGGTGGAGCAGCGCTTCGCCGGCCGCGTCCTGCCCCTCGACGCCGCCGCCCTGCATGCCTGGGCTCAGCTCGCCGCCCAGTCCGAACTGGCCGGCCACCCCCTGCCGGTGATGGATGGCTTGATCATGGCCACCGCCCAATGCCACGGCCTCACCGTGGTCACGCGCAACGTCCAGGATTTCGGCCCGTTCCCTCAGGTGTTCGATCCCTGGGCACTGTAGGTCCGCCTCGTCCGCCGCCAGCCTGGTGAAGGCGCGCATGTGACTCAGCAGGAAGATTCTGGCGTAGGGGTCGGACAGAGCAAAAGAAGCGGGATCGCTAGGGAATGTGTGACTTCAAGCCGGCCGCGTGCCCTTGCAGGCCGGGTATTTCGAACACCCCCAGAACGAACTACCTGAATTCGCACCGCGCTTGGCTGTGCGCTTCACCATTACGCCCTGGCAAACCGGGCATGCGGGCGTACTTGAGGTTGTGACAGCCTGCTTGTCCGAAGCCGGCATACTTACCCCGCGTATCAGCGCATGAAGCGCCTTGCCATCCATCAGTTCGATATTGCGGCCAACGGAAAACGCCAGCGCCTCGTCAGTGAACACGCCCGACGTCACCACAAACCCACCGGTAGCACCCGCTGCTGCCATCACTCCATAAAGCTCGCGCACCGTCGTCACACCGACCTTGAGCGCCTTCCACTGTTTGCACTGTACCAGGAACGTCTCGCCCGCTCTTTTCAGCACCAGATCGACCCCACCATCGGCGCCACCGCCTCCGGTCTCGGCCACGTTGTAGCCCTTGCGCCGGAAAGCCTCGCCCACCAGCGCCTCGAACTGCTGCCAGCTCATATCGTTGAGTGCGCTCCGGTCGGGATTACCAGCCACCTGCGCATGCAACGCCTTGCGCCCGGCGCGCCCAAGCGCCGACATGGCTGCACCGAACAGGAGTGCAAACGGCAGCAGATATTGGCCAAACTTAGCCAGCGTCTGGATAAGTGTCTGGGTTGCAAGGTGGCCCAACTTTCCGGGCTGGGCGACCGGCGCCACTTCGGTCGTGGC
Source organism: Thiobacillus sp. (assembly GCA_024709685.1). Taxonomy (GTDB): domain Bacteria; phylum Pseudomonadota; class Gammaproteobacteria; order Burkholderiales; family Thiobacillaceae; genus Thiobacillus. The sequence goes on along the minus strand of JANJWF010000176.1, from coordinate 2,185 downwards.
AATGCCATGCAGCCAGAGATATGCCGCTACCGCAAGCCCGACACCAGCCCACCAAGGGAGCTTGCTAGCTATTTCTACCAGGCCTTCAACAGAGCTTCGTCTGTGGCGTCCCATTATTTTTTTCTGTCTGTAGCTAGTAGCAGCCTATTCAGCACGCTCTTCATAATCTTCAATCACTTCGCCCGACAGATGCCCCAGGTGCTTCAGCTCAGAGATATCCTTTATATCGTCATACGACAAATAGCTACACATCTCCGACAATGCGCGCCCTTCTAGCAAGGAGAAAACTGGACGCCTAATTTCCTGTAGAACCTTTTCCTGCTTTTCGGCAGGCGCCACGATATGAAGCTTAATGTTGATGTTCGGCTGTAACGCAACCAGGTCGGCCATCCGTAGTAGCCCTGAATACACTGAGGTTGTATGTTCGACCTCGAAGGCTCGAACGATTGAACGCTTTTTCAACCAGATCACATCAATCTGCTCGATCGTCTTTGTTGTCGTCGGGTCATAACCGAGTGGAAGTTCTTGCAGAAGCTCTCCGGGCTTTGCCTTCCAAACCCTAAGCACGCGCCCTCGATCTGCTTTGGGCAACCAAATCGAATAGCCCATAATCGTTCCGATTTTTGCGATCAGCGCCTGGATCTGCATCGATTCCCTGACTGATTCCTTGTCAGCTTCTTCCTCCTCATCATCGTCTGGGACCGTCGGCACGATCACGCTAACGTCCTTGTCAGCTCGTTTGACTGTGTGCTGCCCCTTCCAAAGACGCTGTACCTCCGGCGAATAAAAGAACCGCGTGATCGTCCTAGCTGATCCCTCTAACCCAAGGGCTTTAACACCATCGAGGATGACCTTGTTGGTGGCGGTGATACGCGTGCCAATAGGCGCCACCTCCCAGTCAAAAGGTATGGGCAATCCGAGAAACTCGATCACGGCGCGACGATCGTTCATCGAAATGATGGAGAGATTGTTAATCGGGTCATACGCGGCCAAAAGAGCGCCAATCGTATTTCCGCTTGGTCCGGTGAGATTGTTCTTCTGCCCCGCGTTCTTCTTGTAGAGCTCATCGATTAGCGTCGCCTTGCGGCCTGGGTCGTTCTCCGCGAGAATTTTCGTCACAAGTTCTCCAAGCTCCCTATTGGCATGGAACGCGTTCATCATTCGCCGCCATGCCCCTTGGGGCACCATCACCCTGGCGACGGCTTCGCTGTCTTTGGTGTTCCCCTTGCCGTTCCGGTCGAGGATACGAATGATTTCGTCACAGACAGCGTCCGGTATCGCCTCCACGTCGTTGGCCAAAACACGTTCGTTCCAAAATTGATGGAACTTCTGGCTCAACTCCTTCCAAACCAGGTCCATCGCTGCAGCATCGTATTTGGAAAGGAACTGGCCGACTAAAGCTGAAAGGTCCTGGGATGTGCTCATATTTGATCTCCGGCCGCCTCCGGCCCCATGTCCGCCAGAATCTCCCGAAACTGTTCCAGCGCCGCTTCCAGATCCTCCACGATCTCCGCCGCAATCACTTCCGGCGCCGGCAGGTTGTCGGAGTCGGACAGCGATTCGTCCTTCAGCCAGAAGATATCCAGGCTCGCCTTGTCGCGGTGGACCAGGTCCTCGTAGTCATAGGCGCGCCAGCGGCCGTCTGGGTTTTGTTCCGACCAGGTAGGCTGGCGGTTGAATCGGCCCGAGGGCGAGCCTCCTACTGTAGGAGCGGCGCCTTTATGCCCTTCAGGGTGCTCGCCGCGATTGCTTCCTGAATAACACGCCACAAACTCATCCAGATCCTCCCGCCTCAACGGATTGGTCTTCAGCGTGAAGTGCATGTTGGTGCGCAGGTCGTAGATCCACAGCTTCCTGGTCCACGGGGTTTCGGCGGCGGGCTTCTTGTCGAAAAACAGCACGTTCGCCTTCACACCCTGGGCATAGAACAGTCCGGTGGGCAGGCGCAGCAGGGTGTGGACGTCGCAGTCGTGCAGCAGTTTGCGGCGGATGGTCTCGCCTGCCCCGCCTTCGAACAGCACGTTGTCCGGCAGCACCAGGGCGGCGCGGCCGTTCTGCTTCAACAGCGTCTTCACGTGCTGGACGAAGTTGAGCTGCTTGTTCGAGGTGGTGGCCCAGAAGTCGTCGCGCTCGACGGTGTCGCGCTCCTTGCTGACCTTGCCTTCCTCGCCCACGATGGTGGTGC
>JANJWF010000155.1 GCA_024709685.1 Thiobacillus sp. | reverse complement strand
CTCTACGTCGGCAAGGGCGTCAACCTGCGCCAACGCGTGCTGTCGCACTTTGCCACCGGCACGCGCGAGGCCCGCGGACTGCGCATCACCGAGGAAATCCGTCGCATCGACTGGACGGAAACGGTCGGCGAGTTGGGCGCCTTGCTGCTTGAGTCGCGCCTGGTCAAGGCGCAGCAACCGGTACACAACCGGCAGCTGCGCCGCACCGCGGAGATCTGCGCCTGGCGGCTCGAAGAAGTCGTGGCGGGCGATTTCCGGCTCCGCCTCGTAAGCGGCGAGGAGGCCGACCCCGGACGCGACGGCGAACTCTACGGCCTCTTTTCCAGCAGGCGCGAAGCGACCCTTGCTCTGCGCAAGATCGCCGCGGCCCACGAGCTCTGCCCGGTCATCCTCGGCTTGGAAAAGACCGGCACGGAACGGGCCTGCCTTGCGCACGGGGCGCACCCATGCCGCGGCGCCTGCGCCGGCAAGGAATCCGTCGGCCTGCACAGTGCGCGCCTGATGGCCGCGCTCGCGCGGCTCAGGCTCGACAGCTGGCCCTACCCCGGCCCCATCGGTATCGTCGAGCGCAATGAATTCCTCGACCGCGAGGAGGTGCATCTGGTCGATGCATGGCGCCACCTCGGCACCGTCCGCTCGGAATCGGAGATGGAAGCGCTGCTGCAGTCACCGGGCAACCCGCAATTCGACCTCGACGTCTACAAGCTGCTCAAGACGCAGTTGGCGAAGCGTGGCCAGAACGTGCGCCTCCTGAAAAGGGCCTGAGCGCAACCGGATCCGATTCCGGCCGGACGGCTGCTCGCTGCACCCCGTACCATCTGTAGAATCTGCAGCGTTGCAACGACTCACGCCCACATGGCACACATCATCCCGGAAGGCTGGCAGGCGCTGGCAACGACAGGCGCCCAGCAGCGCGAGATCGAGACCCTGGCGCTGCTCGCCGCAAATCTGCCCGACGCCTACACCGTCTACCACGGCGTGCACTGGACACGCGTCAACCAAGGCCACGCCTTCGTAGGCGAAATCGACTTCGCCATCGTCAACCCGGCCGGCAACCTGCTGCTGATCGAGCAGAAATCGGGCTTTCTGAGCGAGACGCCCGAGGGGCTCGCCAAGCAGTACGACAAAACCGAAAAGCTTGTTCCGGCGCAGATGACCCGTTCCGCCGAGGCCCTGCGCAACCGGCTGAACAAATACTGCACATCCGGCAAACCGACGCAAGACAGCCTGCTCTACTGCCCCGACTACCAGGTCAAACAGCCCGGCACGGCCGGCATCGATCCCGAGCGCATCGTCGATGCCAACCGCCGCGAGCATCTGGTTCGCATCATTCGCACCCTGCTGCCCGAGGATGCACCCGCCTCCCCTATCGCCGATGAGGTGAACCGCTTTCTGCGCAACGAGCTGCGCCTGGTGGCCGATGTCGCCACCGTGGCCGGCCAGGTGCGCACGCTCTACACCCGCCTGTCCGGGGGGCTGGCCGAATGGGCGCGCTGTATCGAGTGCGAGCCGTTCCGCCTGCGCGTGATCGGCACTGCCGGTTCCGGCAAGACGCAGCTCGCGCTCGACGTGCTGCAGGATGCGGTGGCTGTTGGCAGGCGCCCGCTTTACGTCTGCTACAACCGCCCGCTCGCCGACCACATCGCGCTGATCGCCCCGACCGGATCGACGGTCGCCACCTACCACCAGCTGTGCGACCGCATCCTGCGCGCCACGGGCCAGGTACCCGACTTCTCGAAGCCGGGCGCCTTTCAGGCGCTGGAAAGCTTCATGGTTGACCACAAGCCTGATGCCGCCTGGCGGTTCGACGAACTCGTCGTCGACGAGGGCCAGGATTTCCAGCCCGCCTGGCGTGACGCACTGCTGAAACTGTTGAAACCCGATGGCCGAGCCTGGTGGCTGGAAGACCCGATGCAGAATCTCTACGGCCGCCCGCCGGTCGAGCTGCCCGGCTGGATCGTGCTGCGCGCGCACACCAATTACCGTACACCACGCGACATCCTCGCCACCCTGCTGCGTCTGGTCGGACCCGCGCAGTCGATCGAGTCCGGCAGTCCGCTCGACGGCTCCGACGTCGAGATCCTCACCTACAACGGCCACACCGGCCTGATGGAAAAAACCAAGAGCGCAATCACCCGCGGGCTCGGCGCCGGCTTCAAGAAGGACATGATCGCGGTGGTGACCTACCGCGGCCGCGAGCACTCGAGCTTCACCCTGCTCGACAAGCTGGGGCCGCACACCCTCAAGGCCTTCACCGGCCAGTACGACCTTTTCGGCAGCCCGGTCTATTCCGAAGGCGAACTCTTCATCGACTCGGTCCACCGCTTCAAGGGCCAGTCCGCACCCTGCATCGTGTTCACCGAGATCGATTTCGAGGAACTGGACGAGGCGGCGCTGAGGAAGCTCTTCGTCGGGATGACACGGGCGACGATGAAGCTGATTCTGGTGATGTCGGAGCGGGCCACCGCGGCAATGCTGGGGCGCCTTGGCGACTGACCCGCGCAGCACGATGATCGTGCATCGATACCAACGACGGGCCGGGCGACACACTCAACTTCGCTATCGACTGGCCAGCGACGATACGCGGCTTTACTCCATGCTCTACGCCTGCTATGCCTTTTAAAGCGCCAGCCTGATTCCATGTCGGCGCGATCACGCCGTATCGGCCGCTCTCTGGGGAGTTCGTAAATGCGCGATTTTGGTGTCCATTCCGAGGTCGGGAAACTGCGGACCGTCATGGTGTGCCGGCCCGGCCTGGCCCATCAGCGCCTGACGCCGGGAAACTGCCATGAGCTGCTGTTCGACGATGTCATCTGGGTTCACGAGGCGGCAAAGGACCACTACGATTTCGTGCTCAAGATGCAGGAGCGCGGCGTCGAGGTGCTCGAACTCCACGACATGCTCGCGCAGGCACTGGAGGTGCCGGAGGGTCGCCGCTTCGTGCTCGATCGCCGTGTCACCGCGAACGCCCTGGGCCCGGTCACCGCCGAAGCGCTCCGCCCCTGGCTCGACGAAATGCCGGCCAGGCAGCTTGCCGCACACCTGATTGGCGGCATCGCGATTTCCGACCTGCCGGAGGCCGCCAGCAAGGCCTTTCTTGCAGAGGCCTTCGGCGAAACGGAGTTCATCATCCCGCCGATCCCGAACACGCTGTTCCAGCGCGATCCGTCCTGCTGGATCTATGGCGGCGTCACCTGCAACCCGATGTCCCGGCCCGCACGCAAGCCGGAAACCCTGATCCAGCGCGCCGTCTACAAGTTCAGTCCGATCTTCGCGGGCGGCGACTTCCGCATCTGGTGGGGCGACTCCGACGAGGACTTTGCGGCCGCCTCGATGGAAGGCGGCAACGTCATGCCGATCGGCAAGGGGGTGGTGCTGATCGGCATGGGCGAGCGCACGACCCGCCAGGCCGTCACGCAGGTGGCGCGCGAACTCTTCAGACACGGTGCCGCGACGCGCGTGATCGCCTGCCAGATGCCGAAGCGTCGTGCCGTGATGCACCTCGACACGGTGTTCACGTTCGTTGATCGGGACGCGGTCACGGTGTTCCGCGAGGTCGTGGACCTGATCCGCTGCTACAGCATTTACCCGACGGATGCCGGCGACGGTTTCGACGTACGCATGGAAGATGCGCATCTGCTGGATATCGTCCGCGATGCGCTGGGACTGCAGGCGCTCCGGGTGATCGCAACCGGCGGTGACACCTACGAGGCAGAACGCGAGCAATGGGACGACGGCAACAACGTCGTGGCGTTGGAGCCCGGCGTGGTCGTCGCCTACGACCGCAACACCCACACCAACACCTTGCTGCGCAAGGCCGGCATCGAGGTCATCACGATCCGCGGCGCCGAACTCGGGCGTGGCCGCGGCGGCGGGCATTGCATGACCTGCCCGATCTCGCGCGACCCGGCGGATTGATCATGCTCGCCCATCATTCGCAGGGGAGAATGCAACGACGGACGAGCACCAGCCGACCCGCATGCTCGCCACATGACGACCCCGTCGAGCAGATCGCCAGAACCTGCGGCATGAGCAGGACTCTGCTCGTCACGGCCTGGGGAGACTGAGCCATGCGTATCGTCGTCGCGCTGGGGGGCAATGTCCTGCTGAAGCGTGGAGAACCGATGACTGCCGACGCACAGCGCGCCAACGTGCGTATCGCGGCGAGGGCGATCGCTCCGCTCGCCCGGACGCACCAGGTCGTCATCAGCCACGGCAACGGCCCGCAGGTCGGCCTGCTCGCGCTGCAGGGGGCGGCCTACAAGCCCGATGAAGCCTATCCGCTGGACGTGCTCGGAGCCGAGACCGAGGGCATGATCGGCTACATGATCGAGCAGGAACTTGGCAACCTGCTGCCGTTCGAGGTCCCGTTCGCCACGTTGCTGACGATGGTCGAGGTAGACCCGGACGACCCCGCTTTCCAGAACCCGACCAAATTTGTCGGTCCTGTCTATGACCAGGCGGAAGCCGACCGCCTTGCGGCCGACAAGGGCTGGATTTTCAAACCGGACGGTGCGATGTGGCGGCGGGTCGTTCCGTCGCCGATTCCAAAGCGCATCTTCGAGATCCGCCCGGTCAAGTGGCTGCTCGATCATGGCACGGTGGTAATCTGCGCCGGGGGCGGCGGCATACCGACCATGTACCAGAAAGAGGCCGAACGGAAGCTGGTCGGCATCGAAGCGGTAATCGACAAGGACCTCTGCTCCGAACTGCTGGCACGCGAAATCGATGCCGACCTGTTGGTGATGCTGACCGATGTCGATGCCGTCTACCTCGATTGGGGCGCCCCGACCCAGCGTGCCATCCGTCGGACCAATCCCGCCGCCCTCGCAGGCATCGGCTTCGCGCCGGGCTCCATGGGGCCGAAGGTCGACGCCGCGTGCCGCTTCGCCCAGCGGGCCGGGAAAAAAGCGGCGATCGGCGCGCTGGCGGACCTCTCGCGCATCGTCGCCGGTGAGGCCGGGACGACGATCTCCAAAGAAGATGACGGGATGGTGTTTGCGACCTGAGGACATCTTCATCCGCGCATGGCACGCGCCGACCTTGATTCGGTTAGGAAGTGAAAATGACCAAGCCTTTCAGCCTGCTTATCAGTTGCGAACACGGCGGCAACCGCATCCCGACACGCTACCGCCATCTGTTCCGCGGATACGAAGCGCTCCTCCAGACGCATCGGGGCTACGATGCCGGTGCACTCACGATGGCAAGGGATTTGGCCGGGACTTTCCAGGCGAGGCTGTTCGTTGCGACCATCAGCCGACTGCTTGTCGACCTCAACCGCTCCATCGGCCACCCCAGACTCTACTCCGAGGCCACGCGTCCTGCCCCCGCCGGCGTGCGCCGCGAGATCCTGGACGCCTACTACCTGCCCTACCGCAACCAGGTCGAAACCCACATCGCCAACGAAGTCGCCCAGGGTCGTCGCGTCATCCACGTTTCGTCCCACAGCTACACGCCGGTTCTGGAGGGGGAAGTGCGCAACGCGGACATCGGTCTTCTGTACGACCCGGGCCGCGCACCCGAAGCCCGGCTATGCAAGGCCTGGCAGGCGGCTCTGAAAGCCCGCGCACCGGAAACGAGGGTACGCCGCAACTACCCATACAGCGGAAAATCGGATGGCTTCACCGCTCATCTGCGGCGGCAGTTTGCGGAAGACACTTACGCAGGAGTCGAGCTGGAAATCAATCAGCAACAGGTTCTGCAGGGTGGCGATGGCTGGCGATGCCTGCGGAAGTCAACCATCGGCGCCTTGCGGGACGCGCTCGCCGTATCGCTTGCACCCAGGAGCGAGCGCCGCACCGCATAGGCACGGCTGGTGAACTCCGAACGACGTCCGATCACGATCCTGCGCCTGCGTCCCGTGCGGCCCAGCGTCGCCGATTTGGTCGATGGGGCCCGCCCTATTTACGCCCAGTACTTCGCCTTGTCCGGCAACACCCACCGCACCCCGCCGCGAGGGTCTTCCTTGTCACCGTGATAACGCGGGATCAGGTGGATGTGCAGGTGCGGCACGGTTTGCCCGCCGGCCGGGCCGTGGTTGATGCCGATGTTGTAGCCGTCGGGTTGGTGGTGGCGGGCGACGATGTCCTTCGCACGCGCCAGCATTTTGAGCAGCGCGGCCTGCTCGGCCTCGGTGGCATCGAACAGCGTGGCAAAGTGACGGCGCGGGATGATTACACTGTGGCCGAGCGATACCGGGAAACCATCCCGATAGGCAATGGTGAGCTCGTCCTCGGCGAGGATGCGATGGGGGTCGAGATGGCAAAAGGGGCAGCGTTTTGGAGAGTCGTTCATGCGTGTACTTTTCGGATTGCTGGCAGAAAACGGCGGCGGCCCGATCCGCCGGCCGTGCGCGGACACGCTCCAGCCGGTGATTCGGTGAGCGCCTGAGCGGCGAACGCGCGATCGGGCGTCACATATGCCTCCCTGTATTTTTCGGGAACGAGTTTACCCCATGTGGCCAGTGCCCCACGGCAGCGGGCGGACTGCGCGGGCAAGGGCGGCAGCGGTACGTTGCTTGCGGGGCGGGGGTTTTGGCGTTTCCACCACACTTCCTACGCCTTCATCGAGCGCGGGACGAACGTCCGGCTCACAGCCGGGCAGGATTCAGGTATGGTGTCACTGTCCGGCCACGAAAAGCGCGCGCCGGCCCGCCAGGCACGGAAATTGGGGCATTGCCAGCAGGCGGTGTCTTCCCCATAATCCGTGCCGGGTTTTTCCACACACACCAACGGAGCTTTAAACCATGAACAGAAAAGAACTCGTCGATGCGCTCGCCGCCAAGACCGACTCCACCAAGGCGGATGCCGAGCGTGCAGTCGGCGCGCTCATCGACATCATCTCGGGTACCCTGAAGAAGGGCGACTCGCTGACGCTGGTCGGCTTTGGTACCTTTGAAGTGCGCAAGCGCGCCGCGCGTACCGGCCGCAACCCCAAGACCGGCGAAGAGCTGAAGATCAAGGCCGCCAAGGTCCCCGCGTTCAAGGCAGGCGCAACCCTGAAGGCCCTGGTGAACGGCGCCAAGAAGTAAATCGGCACGGGTCTTCCCGAGTTCGGGAACATCAAGCCGGGCGCCGCCATCCATCGAACGCGCCCGGTCGCCACACCTCTCAATTTCCCCGCCCTGTACAGGGTCCGCAACCCGCTCCACAGGCGCGTCGCCGGCGGTTCTTCGTGTCATCGCCTGGCGATTACGATATCGACCGCTGCGGCGCTGGGCATGCCATGCTGCCCGCCGCCCAGCTGCTTCCCGGCGCGATGCGGCCGACGTCCATCTGGAGTCGCTGCCGGAGCGCCTGAGCGCCCCCGAGCGACCGCATTTACCTCACCCCGCAGCTTGACCGAAGCGAAAGCTCGACACAGTGACCCCTCCAAAGAAGTCCTGCTCGTGGTAGACGCAGGCGGCAGGCTCGTCCTCGGCGGCACCGAGGGCGACCATGAGCGGGATCAGGTGGTCCTCCCACGGATGGGCGCGGCGCGCCGCCGGCGCGCTCTCCCACTGCAGCAGGCGGCGGCTGCGCTCGGCCGGCGGCGACCGGAGCAGGCTCTCCTGCAGCCAGGCGTCGAACGCTTCGGAGGCCTCCTTCGCCCCCGCACCGAATTCGCGCAGGTTGTGATAGCTCAGGCCGCTGCCGACGACGAGTACTCCTTCGTCGCGCAGCGGCGCAAGCGCGCGGCCGGCGGCAAGGTGGGTTTCGGGGTCGTAGCCGACCTTTAGCGAGAGCTGCACCACTGGGACGCCGGCGTCGGGATACATCACCGCGAGCGGGACGAAGCAGCCGTGGTCGAAACCGCGCGTCGGGTCGAGCCGGGCGGCGAGGCCGGCCGCCTCCAGCAGACGCTGCACGCGGCCAGCCAGTTCCGGCGAGCCGGGCGCGGGATACCGGACTGCGTAGGTGTGCTCTGGAAATCCTGTGTAGTCATAGATCATGCCCGGGTTCGGGCTCGCCATCACGCTGAACTCGGCCGCTTCCCAGTGACCGGATACCACCAGCACCGCACGGGGCTTGCTGCCGAGCTCGCGCGCGATTGTTTGCAGCGATGCCTCGAGCCCGCGGTAGTGCTCGCGAACCGGCCCTGTCATCCATGGCCACGGACCGCCGCCGTGAGAGAGAAAATAGGTGGGCAGTCGCTTCATGTCGAGATCCTTTCAGGGCAAACCAGTGAGGCCAGAAATTTCATTCGTGCCGCAAGGCGTCGATCGGGTTGAGCCCCGCCGCCCGGCGGGCCGGAAAGTAGCCGAAGATCACCCCGATCGCGGCGGAAAAGACAAAGGACAGCAGGTTGATGGTTGGGTCGAACAGGTAGGGAATGTCAATCAGCCCGGCGAGGAAGATCGAGGCGCCGGTCGCGAGCGCGACGCCGATCAGGCCGCCCAGGCTCGACAGCACCACCGCCTCGATAAGGAACTGCAGCAGCACCTCCCGTTCCAGTGCGCCGATAGCGAGGCGGATGCCGATCTCGCGGGTGCGCTCGGTGACCGACACCAGCATGATGTTCATGATGCCGATGCCGCCCACCAGCAGGCTGACAGCCGCGACGGCACCGAGCAGCATGGTGAGGATCCGGGTGGTGCTGGTCAGCGTCTCAGCGATCTGCCGGGTGTCCATCACGCGGAAATCGTCGTCCTCGTTTTCGCCGATGTTGCGACGCTCGCGCAGCAGCAGGGTGAGCTGCTCCTTGACCGCATCGATCGAGACGCCCTCCTTGACCGAGATGCTCAGGCGGCCGATGTCCTGGTTGCCCGAGAGCCGCCGCTGCACGGTGCGAAGCGGCATCACCACCACGTCGTCCTGGTCCGAGCCCATGGACGACTGGCCCTTGGCCTTCAGCAGGCCGATCACCTCGCAGGAAAACTGCTTGATGCGGATCTGGCTGCCCACCGGATTTTGCCGGCCGAACAGCTTGTTGCGCACGGTTTCACCGATCACGCACACGGCCTTGCCTGAGCGCTCCTCGGCTTCGCTGAAGCCGCGACCGGCAGCGATTTCCCAGTTCCCGGCCTCGAAATAGTCATTGCTGCTTCCGGTAATCCCGGTGGTCCAGTTGTTGGCCTGATACACCGCAGTCGCCGACTTGTTCACCACCGGTGCGACCAGCCTGATGCCGGCGATCTGGCTGCGCACGGCCTCGACGTCGGCGCTCTTGAAGGGTGCGCCCGGCACGGCGCCGGGGCCGAAGCGCTGGCCCGGCATCACCATCAGCAGGTTGCTGCCCATGCTGGATATCTGGTCCGATACCGATTTCGTCGCGCCGTTGCCCAGCGTGACCATGGTGATGACGGCAGCGACGCCAATAACGATGCCGAGGATGGTGAGGAAGGAGCGCATCAGGTTGCGCCGGATCGAGCGCAGCGCGAGCTGCAGTGTATTCCACAACATCAGACGTCTTCCCCGTTGCGGCGGTCGCTGTCGACGCGGCCGTCGACGAAACGGACGACGCGCTTGGCGTAGGCTGCCATCTCGGGCTCGTGGGTGACCATCAGCACGGTAATGCCCGACTCGCGGTTAAACCCGCTGATCAGGTTCATGATTTCCTGGCTGGTGTGACTGTCGAGGTTACCGGTCGGCTCGTCCGCGAGCAGCACGTGGGGCCGGGTGACGATGGCGCGAGCGATGGCGACGCGCTGCTGCTGACCGCCGGAGAGTTCGGCCGGCGTATGGTGATCCCAACCTTCGAGCCCCACTTGTTTGAGGGCGGCACGTGCCGCAGCATGACGCTCGGCTGCCGGCTCGCCGCGATAGATCAGCGGCAGCTCGACGTTCTCCAGCGCAGTGGTGCGCGCCAGCAGGTTGAAGCCCTGAAACACGAAGCCAAGATAGTTGCGCCGGAGCAGCGCGCGCTCGTTGCGTGTCAGCTGTTCGACCTTCACGCCCTCGAATTCGTAGCTGCCGCTGGTGGCGACATCGAGGCAGCCGAGGATGTTCATCGCAGTCGACTTGCCCGAGCCACTCGGGCCCATGATGGCGACGAAATCGCCAGCCTCGATGGTGAGATCGATGCCCTTCAGCGCCTGGAACGCCGCCTGCCCGCTGCCATACGTCTTGGTGATGCCGGACAGCCGGATCAGTACCGCATCGCTCATGGCTTCGCGCCCAGGGCCTCGGTGATCGTCTGCATGCCTGCCTTGAGTGCTCCGCCGGTGACCTCGGTCACGCGACCGTTGGTAGCGCCGGTTTTGACGTCGAGGGCAACCGGCTCGCCATCCTGCAACACCCACACACGTTGCATGCCGCTGGCGTTGGGCGCCGGCTTGACCTTTCTGACCTGCCTCGGCATGCGCGGCATCAGGGCGCCCATCACGCTGCCGCCGGACTGCTTCTCGGCGGCATCGGGAGGCGCCGGGGTGAAGCGCAGCGCGGCGTTCGGTACCAGCAGCGCGTTTTCGCGGATAAGCGTGGTGATATCGGCAGTGCCGGTCATGCCGGGCCGCAGGCTGAAGTCATCGTTGTTGACTTCGAGCACGGTGAGGTAGGACACGACGCCTTCCGCTTCCCGGGCGCCATAGCCGACCCGCGTGATGACGGCGCTGTATTCGCGCCCGGGCCATGCATCGACACTGAACGTGGCCTTCTGCCCAGCCTTCACCTGGCCGACGTCAGCCTCGTCGACGTCGACCTGCAGTTCCATCTTGGTCAGGTCCTCGGCCAGCTTGAACAGCACCGGCGCCTGGAACGAGGCCGCCACGGTCTGGCCCGGGTCGACCTGACGCGACAGCACCACGCCATTGATCGGCGAGCGGATGCTTGCCTTGCCGAGGTTGGTCTCGTCCGATTGCAGTGTG
>JANJWF010000146.1 GCA_024709685.1 Thiobacillus sp. | reverse complement strand
TGTGGCGTCTCTATGGGGCCTGTCTCCCGGGCCCCGGGGGGGGGGGGGGGGGGGGGTTTTCCCGCTTTTTCTCTGTCTGGGGTTGTGTTGGGCGGGCCCGCCGGGGGGCCCGGCGCCCCCCCCCCCCCGCCCCGACCCTTGAGGAAGGACAGGTCAAGCATTGGCGGCCGCCGGGCGGTATTCGACCGGCGACTCCATCGCCGTCGGTTTGCGGCTGGCGAGCGCCTGACGGATCACGCTGAAGGCCGAGATCGCCATCGTCACCGCGACGATCATGAAGAAGCCGCACAGCACCGCATCGATCTGGTTGTTGAAGGCGACGCGGCTCATCTCCTCGATCGACTTCGCCGGCGCCAGCACGGTGCCTTGCGCGGCGGCGGCGTTGAACTTGTCCGCCAGCGCGAGGAAGCCGATCCTCGGGTTGTCGCTGAAGATCTTCTGCCAGCCCGCGCTCATCGACGTGATGAACAGCCAGGTGGTGGGCAGCAGCGTGACCGAGGCGTAGCGCTCCTTTTTCATCTTGAACAGCACCACCGTGCCCAGGATCAGCGCCATCGACGCCAGCATCTGGTTGCCGATGCCGAACAGCGGCCACAGCGTGTTGATGCCGCCGAGCGGGTCGGTCACGCCCTGGTACACGAAGTAGCCCCAGCCCGAAACCGCCACCGTGGTGCCGATCAGGTTGCCGACCAGGCTGCGCGTCTGGTGCAGGCCCGGGATGAAGGTGCCGGCGAGGTCCTGCACCATGAAGCGGCAGGCGCGCGTGCCGGCGTCGACCGCGGTGAGGATGAAGAGCGCCTCGAACAGGATGGCGAAGTGGTACCAGAAGGCCATCATGGCCTTGCTGTTGAAGATGTCGGTGACGATCACCGCCATGCCCACCGCGAAGGTCGGCGCACCACCGGCGCGCGACAGGATGCTGTGTTCGCCGACGTCCTTGGCCATCTGCGACAGCATCTCGGGCGTGACCATGAAGCCCCAGCCGTTGATGACCTGCGAGGCCGACTCCACCGTCGTGCCGATCACCGCGGCCGGCGAGTTGAGCGCGAAATACACGCCCGGATCCAGCACCGATGCGCACACCAGCGCCATGATCGCCACCAGCGATTCGCCGAGCATGCCGCCATAGCCGATCAGGCGCATCTGGCTCTCGCGCTCGACCAGCTTGGGCGTGGTGCCGGAAGCCACCAGGGCATGGAAGCCGGAGCAGGCACCGCAGGCGATGGTGATGAACAGGAACGGGAACAGGCTGCCCGAGAACACCGGGCCGCTACCGTCGATGAAGCGCGTCACCGCCGGCATCTTCATCTCGGGCAGTGCAATCACGATGCCGATTGCCAGGCCGACGATGACGCCAAGCTTGAGGAAGGTGGACAGGTAGTCGCGCGGCGCCAGCAGCAGCCACACCGGCAGCACCGAGGCGACGAAGCCGTACACCACCAGCGCCAGCGTGAGCTGCGGGCCGGTGAGCGTGAACAGCGGCCCCCAGTATTCGCTGCGGGCGATGTCCTCGCCGTAGACGATCGCCGCCATCATCAGCACGAAGCCGATCACCGAGATCTCGGCGATCCGACCCGGGCGGATGAAGCGCATGTAGATGCCCATGAACAGCGCGATCGGGATCGTCGCGGCGATCGTGAACGTGCCCCAGGGGCTCTCCGCCAGCGCCTTCACCACGATCAGCGCCAGCGCCGACAGGATGATGACCATCACCCCGAGCGCGCCCAGCATCACGATGACGCCCGCGCGCGGGCCCAGCTCCTGCTTCGCGATCTCGCCGAGCGAGCGGCCGTCGCGGCGCGTCGAGATGAACAGCACGAGGAAGTCCTGCACCGCACCGGCCAGCATCACGCCGACCAGAATCCAGATCGTGCCGGGCAGGTAGCCCATCTGTGCGGCGAGGATCGGCCCGACGAGCGGACCTGCGCCGGCGATGGCCGCGAAGTGGTGGCCGAACAGCACCCACTTGTTGGTCGGCACGTAGTCCAGGCCGTCGTTGTAGCGCTCGGCCGGCGTCATGCGCCGGTCATCGAGCTCGAACACCTTCTCGGCGATGAACTTGCTGTAGAAGCGATAGGAAATGGCGTAGCAGGACACTGCCGCCAGCACCAGCCAGACTGCATTCACCTGTTCGCCCCGACTGAGGGCGAGCATGGCGAAGCCCGTCGCGCCCACCAGGGCGACGAGCAACCACACCAATTTTGATTTCACGCGAATCTCCGAAAGTTGCACAGAGATCCTGCGGGGGCCGACTGTCTCCCGAGAGGGCAAACCACGATATCGAAGGGGTGCCGCGGGGCGTTTATTGTTATGTACCGTCGATGCAACAGGACCGGGACGGCGATTCTAGACGATCCGTGGGCCCTTGCCGCTTGCGCTGGATCAGTGCAACCCGAAATTTCCGCGCCATCAACCGTCGGCGCGAGCGCAGGAAGGGGGCGGCGATGTCCTCGAGCGCCGCGGCGCGGGCGCCGGCCCGCGCTGGAAAGTCCCGCCCCGGCGCGCGGAAAGTGTCAGAATTCACCCCCTTCCGCCTCCTCCCGCGTCTGCCCGTCGTGATCGTTCGCCCCCGCCCGCACTGGATTCACCTGCTCTTTGTCCGCCGCGGTTCGCTGTTGCCGCGCATCCTCCCGCAGCAGATCTTCGTGCTGCTGCTGTCGTGCGCGGTGGTGCTCGCGCACGGTCAGCTCTTCCACATCAAGGTCACGCTGACCTCGGCGCCGTTCTCGTTGATGGGGGTCGCGCTGGCGATCTTCCTGGGCTTTCGCATCAACGCCAGCTACGACCGCTACTGGGAGGCGCGCAAGTTCTGGGGGGTGGTGCTGGTCGAGGCGCGCAATCTCTCGCGTCATGCGCTGACGCTGACCAGTGGCGACGTCGATGTCCGCCCCTTCGTTCTAGGCTTGATCGCGTTCGCGACCACGATGCGCAACCAGTTGCGCGGCAGGCCGCGGGACGAAGGCCTCGACGGCCTGCTTCCCGACGAGGTCCTTGCGCGCGTGCGCAGCGCGCGCTTCGCGCCCGCGCTGGTGCTGCTGTGGCTCGGACAATGGTTGCGCGGCGTGCGCGAGGCGGGCCGTCTGTCGCCGATGCTGGCCCAGCACATGGAGCGCTCGGTGGACGAGCTGTCGGCCGCGCTCGGCGGTTGCGAGCGCATCGCCAACACGCC
>JANJWF010000122.1 GCA_024709685.1 Thiobacillus sp. | reverse complement strand
CGCCTTGAACGTCTCGGCATGCTCCCTCGATTCGATGATCTGTTCGTCGATCTCGGCCACGGCGGCGTCATGGCCTTCCTGCATTGCCTCGTGGCGGAACTTCGGGTACATCTCGGTGTACTCGTGGGTCTCGCCCTCGATCGCGTACTGCAGGCACCTGGCCGGGGTCATCGTCTCGTCGGCGAAGAGCAGTTCGGCGTGGCCGAAGGCGTGCAGCATCTCCTGCGCGGCGGTGTCCTCGAATACCCTGGCGGTGGCTTCGTCGCCAGCCTTGCGGCACTGGCGTGCGAACCACATGTACTTGATGTGGGCCATCGACTCGCCGGCGAAGGCGGCTTCGAGGTTCTGTATGGTGGGGGACTTCGTGTTCTGCATGGTTCGCTCCTGTGTGGTTTGATTTACGATGTCAATCAAGACATGAGCGATATTAGAGAGACTCAATATATCGATCCAACGGATAATCTGGATGAATGTGATTGACTATATCAATCGTGATCTGGCGGGCTGCGCCTGATGGACTGGACGCTGTTCGGCTCGGCGCTGCTGTCGTCGACGCTGCTCCCCGGCGGGTCCGAGGCGCTGCTGCTGTACCGCCTGCATCAGGGCGCCGACCCGTTGGCCAGCGTGGCGGCCGCCACCGCCGGCAACGTGCTCGGCAGCCTGATCACCTACGGCATGGGACGCTTCGGCCGGCGCGCGGTGCAGCAACACAGCGAAAAAGCCGAGCAGCACGTTGCGCGTGCCGGACGCTGGTTCGCCCGCTTCGGCCGCCCCGCCCTGTTGCTGGCCTGGCTCCCGGTGATCGGCGACCCGCTGTGCCTGGTCGCCGGCGTGCTACGGGTGAGCGTGGCGAGTTTTCTGTTACTGGTGACGGCGGGCAAGCTGGCGCGCTATGCGGCGCTCGCCTGGCTCATGTAGTCGGGCGTAGCGCGCGCCACCGTGTGAACGCAGCCTCCATGCGCGCCATGCTGACGTAGAAGGTGGGGGTAATATAGAGCGTAAGGAATTGCGAGAACACCAGTCCACCGACCACTGCGATGCCGAGCGGACGGCGCGCTTCGCCGCCGGCGCCGAAGCCGATGGCGATGGGTAACGTGGCGAAGATGGCGGCGAAAGTGGTCATCATGATCGGCCGCAGGCGAACCAGGCAGGCCTCGACGATGGCGTCCTCGGCGCTCATCCCGGCCCGCTGCCGGGTCAGCGCGAAATCGATCATCATGATGCCGTTCTTCTTCACCAGGCCGACCAGCAGGATGATGCCGACGAAGCTGAAGATGTTCAGCTCCTCGCCCGTCAGCAGCAGCACCAGCAATGCGCCGAAGCCGGCGAGCGGCAGTGCGGTGAGGATGGTGAGCGGATGGCCGAGGTGCTCGTACAGCACCGCGAGCACCATGTAGATGATGACGACGGTGAACAGCAGCAGGAGCGGCAGCTGCACCGTCGATTCCTGGTACTTCTGGGCGGCGCCGGTGAATTCGAGCGCCACCTCCGGCGGCACCACTTCGCTCGCCGCCTGGTAGGCGGCCGCCAGCGCGGCATCGAGCGAGGTGCCCGGCGCGAGGTTGAACGACAGCGTGACGGCAGGCTGCTGGCCGTAGTGGTGCACCGCGACCGGGCCCACGCCGGCCTCGACCCTTGCCACCGCGTCGAGCCTCGTCAGCACGCCCGACGCGGTCTTCAGCGGCAACTGGCCGATGAGCGCAGGGTTCAGCTGCGCTTCCGGCAGCGCCTTGATGCTCACCACGTACTGGTCGCTGGCACCGTAGATTTCGCTGATGCGGCGCCCGCCGAGCGCGTCGTACAGGGTCTGCTGCACCTGCTGCGCGGTGATGCCGAGGCGTGCGGCCTCGATGGCATCCAGGGACACGCGCAGTTCGGGATTGCGCAGCTCCAGGTTGCTGTTGACGTCGTCGATCTCGCGCACCGCTTCCAGCCGCTTTTCGACAGCCGCCGAAGCGGTCGTCAGCGCCTCGAAATCGTCCGCGGTCAGCGTCAGCTGGTAGTCGCTGCTGGAAACCAGCGAGCCGACGTTGATCGACGCCGGGTTTTGATACGTGACGTTGACGCCGCCAACCTTGCGCGTGGCCGCGCGCAGCTCGTCGATCACCGCATCCGCGCCGGGACGCGTATTGCGCGGCGCCAGCCGGATCACCAGCCGGCCGACGTTGCCGCCGGCCACCCCGCCGCCGGCCTGCCCCGCCGACGACATCAGGCCCTCGACCGCGGGATGCTGCTGCACGATGGCAGCAAGCTGCTGCTGGCGTGCGCTCAATTCCTCGAACGGAATCCCTTCGGGGTACTGCACGTTGGCGAACACCATCCCGGAATCGACCCGCGGAATGAAGCCCTGCTTCACCTGCCCGGCCAGCCACACCATCGCCCCCAGCACCGCGGCTGACAGCAGCAGCATCGCACCGCGATGGCGCATCGAGGCGCGCAGGGTCTCGCCGTAGAAATCGCGGAAGCGCGCAAAACCGGCGTCGAACGCGCGCGACACGGGATTGGCGAGCGGTTCGTGCACCAGGCCGCGCGCGCACAGCATCGGCGTGAGGGTCAGTGCCACCACGCCGGAGAGCAGCACCGCGACACCGATGCTGACGGCGAATTCCTGGAACAGCCGGCCGATCATCCCGCCCATGAACAGGATGGGCAGGAACACCGCGGCGAGCGAGACCGTCATCGACAGCACCGTGAAGCCGATCTCCTGTGCGCCGTCGAGCGCCGCCTGCATGCGGGTCTTGCCCATTTCCAGATGGCGCGTGATGTTCTCGATCACGACCACCGCGTCGTCGACGACGAAGCCGATCGCCAGCGTGATCGCCATCAGGCTCAGGTTGTTGAGGCTGTAGCCCTGCAGGTACATGAAGGCGAAGGTGCCGAGGAGCGAGCTCGGCAGCACCAGCGCCGCGATCAGCGTGGCGCGCACGTTGTGCAGGAAGGCGAAGATGACGAGGATCACCAGCAGCAGCGCGAGGATGAGCGTGAAGTTGACCTCGTGCAACGAGTCCTTGACGAAGCGAGAGCGATCGGAATGCACCTGCAGGCGTACGCCGTCCGGCAGCTCGGCCTCGATCTGCGGCAGCATCGCGCGGATACGGTCGGCGACCTCGACCGTATTGGCGCCCGGCTGGCGCTGCACCGCCAGCACGATGGCGGGCGTGCCGTTGTACCAGGTCTTGCGCTTGTCGTCCTCGACGCCGTCCTCGGCGCGGCCAAGGTCCCTTATCCTGAGCGCGGTGCCGTCATGGTACGCGACGATGATGTCGCCGAAATCCCTGGCGTTGGCGAGTGCCACCGGCGCCTTTACCGTGTAGGCACGGGTGGCGCCGTCGAGCGTACCGGACGGCAGGTTGGCGTTGGCACGCTGCACCGCCTCGATCACTTCGGCGAACGTCAGCCCGCGCTGCTGCAGTTTGGCGGGGTCGAGATACAGCCGCAAGGCGTACTTCTGCGAGCCGAACACCAGCACCTGCGCCACGCCGGACAGGCTCGACAGCTTCTGCGCCACGCGCGAGTCGGCGATGGCGTCGAGCTCGGTGAGCGGCAGGCGCTCGGCCGACAGCGCCAGATAGAGGATGGGCGAATCGGCCGGGTTGATCTTCCTCAATTGGGGCGGATCCATGCCGGCGGGCAGGTTGCGCGCCGCTTGCGCGATCGCGGTCTGCACGTCCTGCGCGGCGGCGTCGATGTCCCGCGCGAGTTCGAACTGCAGGGTGATGTTGGTCGAGCCCTGGCCCGACTGCGAACTCATCGACTCGATCCCCGCCACCGTCGCCAACTGCCGCTCCAGCGGCGTCGCCACCGTGGTGGCCATGGTCTCGGGGTTGGCGCCCGGCAGCGATGCCGAAATGCGCAGCGTGGGAAAGTCGACCTGCGGCAGGTCGTTCACCGGCAGCTGCTTATAGGCGAGCGCGCCGAACAGCGCCATCGCCAGCACCAGCATCAGGGTGGCGACCGGGCGCTCGATGAAGAGCCGCGACAGGTTCATCTGGCTGCGCTTTCGAGCCTGACCGCGCTGCCTGCCTTGAGGCGCTGCGGGATCTCGACCAGCACCGGTTCGCCGGCGCGCAATTCACCCTCCACCATCAGCAGCCCGTCCAGGCTGCGCACCAGCCTGACCGGCTGCACCACGGCGCGGCCGTCGCGCACGACGTAGACGTAATCGCCCGCCTGCGCGTGCTGCAGCGCCGCTTCCGGCACGACCCTGGCATCGGGCTCGACGCCGAGCAGCAGGCGCAGCCGCACGCCCTGTCCCGACAGCAGCGCGGGCGGCGTATCGACGAGCCGCACCTTGATCGGCACCGCGCCGGTGGTGGCGTCGATCTGCGAGTCGACGAATACCAGCTCGCCGTGCGCCTGCACCGAGCTGGCCGCATCGGCGGACACCTCGGCCGCCACCTTGCCCTGCGCGCGCGCGGCCACCAGCTCGGGCCAGTCCTGCTGTGCCACGCTGGCGCGCACGTCGAGCGCACCCGGGGCGATCAGGGTGGTGAGCGGCTCGCCCCCTGCCTGCACCAGGCTGCCCGGGCGCACATTGATGCGTCCCACCCGCCCGGCGATCGGTGCGCGGATCTGCGCGTACTGGACGTCGAGCTGCGCCGCCTGCAGGTCGGCACGTGCGGTGCCGGCGCGCGCGCGCGCGGCCTCCAGCGCCAGTCGCGCATCGTCGTATTCCTGCTGGCTGATGTAGCCCGACTGCATCAGCGGTGCGAGGCGATCAAGTTTCTTTTGTGCCTCGGTGGTTTCGGCGTGCGCACCGGACAGGGTGGCCTGGTTTTGCGCGATGCGCGCCTGCGCCGGACGCGCATCCAGGCTGAACAGGACCTGCCCGGCACGCACGGTGTCGCCTTCCTGCGCCTGCTGCTTCAGGACCGTCCCGCTCACCTGGGCGACGATGGCCACCTGCTGCGCCGCCTCCAGCGTGCCGGGCAAATCGAGCACGCGCGGAAATTCACGCACCGTCACGGGCACGGTCTTGACGACCAGGGCACGGTCGCCGCCCCGGCGCGCGTCGCCCGCCTGCTGCGTCTGGATGCGGTACGCGACGCCGGCGATCAGCGCCAGCACGACCAGGATGACAAGGATGCGAAGTTTCATGGTTGGCTAGTGGAAACAGCGACGGGCAGCCGGCCCAGCGCACGGTTCAAACGCGAAAATGCCGCCAGCCAGTCGCTGTCGGCCTGTGACTGGACCTGCTGGGCGCGCGCCAGTGCCGCCTGTGCGGTCAGCAGCTCGAGCAGGCTGCCGATGCCGGTGGTGTAGCGTGCTTCTGCGGCGTGCGCCGATTCACTGGCGCTCTCGAACTGCACCGTCACGCCCTCGCGCTGCGCCTGTGCGTGGCGCACGTCGAGGTAGGCTTCGGTCACCTCGCGCGACACCACGCTGCGCTGCGATTCCACCTCGGCGGCGAGGCGCGCGGCATCGAGGTCGGCCGCGCGCGCTTCGGCCGCCAGCCGGCCGCCGTCGAACAGCGGCATCGAAAGGTTCATCCCGACGCTGTAGCTGGTGGAAGGCACCCTTTCGTCCTCCAGAAAAAAGGTACGGCCCCCGTTGGCGGCCAGCGACAGGGTCGGCCAGCGCGCCGCGCGTGCACGTTCGGCCGCTGCGCGCGCGCTCGCGGCGGCCGCGCGCAAGGCCTGCAGATCGGGACGCCTGCGCTGTGCCTCGGCCAGCAAATTCGCGAGCATGTCCGCAGCCTCCAGTTCGGCGGGCAGCCGGGCTTTCCAGTCGAGCACCAGTCCGCGCGCCTGTTCAATGCTGGCAGCCTGTTTCAGAGCGGCCTCGGCCTTGGCCTCGTCACGCTCGGCCGCCTGGCGCGCGAGTTGTGTCTCGGCCAGCGCCGCACGCGCACGCAGTTGGTCGGCGCGCGAAGCCAGCCCCCCCTGCAGCCTGGCTTCGGCCGCATCGAGGCTTGCACGCAAGGAGGCCTCGAGCTGCTTCAGCGCGTCGACCTGCGCGCTTACGCCCAGCAGCGCGTAGTAGGCCGCCTCGACTTCGGCGATCGTGTCCTGCAGGGTCCTGTTGCTGCCCAGCAGGCTGGCGATGAGCTGATAGTGCTGCGCGTCGATGTCGGCTGCGCGTGCACCGAAATCGTAGAGCACATAGGCGAGGCTGAGGCTCGGGCCGTAGCGGTTCTGGGTGGGGGTCGAGGCGCCCGAACTCGACAGCGAGCGGCTATGGGTGAAACTGAGTTGCCCGGTCAGCCTCGGCCAGTTGGCCGCGGTCGCGGCATCCAGACGCGCCGCCTCGGCCTGGATGCCGAGCCAGGCGGCGCGCGATTCGGGGCGTTCGCGCAGCGCGTGCTCGGTGAGCGCTGCCAGGCTGTCGAAGCGGATGGGTTCGGTTTGGGCGGCTGGCGCCTGCGCCTCATCCGGCAGGGCATCCTGACCCAGCCAGAAGGTACCGGGACGTTCTGGCAGGTCGAGCGGCGCTGCCAGGCCGGGCAACGGCGACAACACGGCGCACAGCAGAAGAGGGGACAGGGCGGGTTTCAAGGTGATTGGATTCTAAACGAGTCTCAGGCCGATACCGATCTGTGCCCTCCCCCCGGAAATGAGGGGGATCAGCGTGGTGATGAGCCGACGGGAAGCTAGAGTTCGGAAAACAGGTACGCCAGGAGTGCGACACCGAGCACGACGACCGACAGGTTCATCGCCATCGCGACCCAGGTGCTGTAGTTCTCGGGAATTTCGACAGGCTCCAGCGTTTTCAGCACACGCCGGAACTGCACGATGGAAAAGCTGATCACCCACAGGGCCAGCGCGATGAATGCAATGCCGATCCAGAACGACAGGTCGCGCCCGGCGTGGCCGGGATCCTGGCGCAGCATGTGGAGGAACAGGCCGAAGCGCTCGAGCACGAAGCCGAAGGCCATCAGCGTGAGGCCGGTGCGGTTCCATGCCATCAGCGTGCGTTCGGCAGCGAAAAAGACCCGCGGGTCGTCGAGCCTGGACATCAGACGGGCTCCACTCCGGCCGGCAGACCGGCCTTGAGCGTGGCAGCCAGCCGCTCGAAAGTTTCGGGAAACGGCGCGCGGCGGCGCCACACCAGACCGATGGTGCGCCCCGGCGGCGGCGACTTGAACGGCCGGATCTCGACCGCCTTCTTGCCGACGCGCGGTGCCGCATCGACCGCAAGCGCCGGCAGTAGCGTCAGCCCGAGCCCCATGCCCACCATCTGGCGCAAGGTCTCCAGGCTGGTCGCCCGCACTTCCTCGCGCCCTGCGGTGCCCGCACCGCAGACATCGAGCGCCTGGTCGCGCAGGCAGTGGCCCTCGTCGAGCAGCAGCAGTTTCTCGCTCATGATGTCGGCAACCTTCAGCACGGCGCGCTTTGCGAGCGCATGCCCCGCGGGCAGTGCGGCATAGAAAGGTTCGTAGAAGAGTGGCTCGACGCGCAGGGCCTCGTCGCCGACCGGCAGCGCCAGCAGGCCGGCGTCGAGCTTGCCATCGGCCAGATGCTCGAGGATCTGCGGCGTCATTTCTTCGCGCAGCAGCAGGCGCAGGCCAGGGTGTTTCTTGTGCGCCAAGGTCAGCGCGTGCGGCAAGTAATACGGCCCAAGGGTGGGGATGACGCCGAGATGGAGGGTACGCGTCATCGGATTCTGCGCATGCTTCGCCAGTTCGCGGATACGCTCGGCTTCCTCGACGATGTTGCGCGCCGCCTGCAGGATCTCCTTGCCTATCGGCGTCGGCGTGACGCGCTTCAGGCTGCGGTCGAACAGCGTGACCCCGAGAAAGTCCTCCAGCTTCTTGATCTGGGTCGACAGCGTCGACTGGGTGATGAAGCAGGCTTCGGCCGCACGCCCGAAATGGCCGTGGTCGGCCAGCGCCACCAGGTACCTCAGTTCTTGCAGGGTCATGATCGAACGTTCGATTTCGTCAATCAGCTCATTCTAGGCTGTTCACGAGACAAATCGCTCTGCATCGCTCTTGATGAAGTACCGCAGCCCGAATGCAGATCTGGAGATGGCTGCGATGAGCATGGCTGACACCTTCGCCGGATAATCGGCGGCAACCAGCGTCAGCGGGATGCAGTGCCGTGGACAGCGTGAAATCAGGCTGGACACGTCCTAGAGTGAATGCATGAACACCGCCGTGCGCACCCTGCAGGATTTTTTCAGCGACCCGCGCCGGGCTCACGCGGCGCGGCTTGGCAGCGGGTTGCTGTTCGTCGTGGTGCTCGGCGCGCTGGTCTGGGTGGCCGTGGCGCAGGGCGGCACCCGGATCGGTACGCCGATGGGACAGGCGCTTGCCGGTTCCGGTATCGCGGCGCTCGCCACCGCGCTGGGTGCGCTGCCCGCGCTGTTCATTCGCCGGATTTCCCCGCGCTCGGAGGACGTCATGCTCGGCTTCGGCGCGGGCGTGATGGCAGCCGCCTCGTGTTTTTCGCTGATCCTGCCCGGCGTGGTCGCTGGCACCGACATTCTCGGCAGCAAGCCAGCCGGTGCCTCGCTCGTTGCCCTGGGCCTGGTGCTGGGCGCGGCGTTTCTGCTACTGGCCGACAAGGTGGTACCGCACGAACATCCCAGTGCCGGCCGTCATGGCCCCGATTGGGTGCATCTACGCAGCGTCTGGCTAATGGTGTTTGCAATCTGTCTGCACAACCTCCCAGAAGGCATGGCAATCGGGGTCGGCTTTTCGGCAGGGGACACCTCGGTAGGCATCCCGCTGGCGGCGGCAATTGCCCTCCAGGACATCCCGGAAGGCCTGGTGGTCGCCGTGGCGCTGCGCACCGTGGCCTATGCACCCTGGCAGGCCGCTGCCGCCGGCGCTCTCAGCGGTCTGGCCGAACCGCTGGGTGCCATCCTCGGCGTGGCAGTCACCGCCAGCTTCGCGCCGCTCTACCCGGCCGGGCTCGGTTTCGCCGCCGGTGCGATGATCTGGGTCGTGTCGCACGAGATCATTCCCGAAACCCATCGCAAGGGGCACGAGCAGGCCGCTACGCTGGGCGTCATCGGCGGCTTCGTCGTAATGATGATGCTGGATACGGTGCTTGGATAAGTCCGAAGCCAGTACTCCGCCCCGCCATCGAATGGTTTCCGACCCCACCAGCTGAAAGACCTCAACGGCCCCCCGCCCGTTGCCGTGGCTTATGCGGGCCCTTCGCGTCAGGTTGCGGGCTCGGGGACCGGCTCAGGCGAGCCCACCGCAGCTTCGGCAACCTGGTTGTGATGCCCCAGCGCCAGCGCGTAGATTTTCTGCAGGTCCTCTTCGCTGACGTCGACGAATGTGTCGATCTGGCTCAAGGCGTAAACCAGGTCGCTGTGGGGAATCATGCATTTCTCGCCTGCGCCGGAGGTAGCTGCCGCCGGCGTTTCGCATACCAATGCCTTGCGCCACCACACCTGCGGATACCGCCGCCAGGCGAACGGATAGTTGAACGCCACCGCCACGGCCAGCAGCACGAGAACGTTCAGCAGCACCGGATTGAACGCGTAGCCGTAACCCATTGCATGCACCGCGTCGCCGCCGATCACGGCATGCAGGGCGGTGGCGCCACCCGGGGGGTGCAGGCAGCGCAGGCTGTACATGGCGCCGATCGACAGCGCCACCGCCAGCGATGCGGCCACTATCGGGGTATCGGCAAGCCATTGCGCACAACTGGCGCCGATCAGGGCCGATATGACATGACCGCCCAATAACGGCCACGGCTGTGACAGGGCACCGTGCGGCGCGGCGAACAACAGCACGGCGGACGCACCCATCGAGGCAATGATGAGTGCGTGGTTCTGCCCGCCGCCCAGCAGGAAATGGCTCACCCACAACACCGCCAGCATGCCAGCGAGCCCGCCACCGGCCGAGACCCAGTGTTCGCGTTCCGAAACCACGTATGCAATTCTCTTCACACCAGCACCTTGTGTTTGACTTTCATGAGACAAGCGGGCACACCGGCACAGCCAGAGCTATGCTGGAAACGGTTCGTACAGGGATTGCTTGGCGATTCGCCATCCTCTTGGCCGGCCCGATCACGCGGTTCGCTCACGGCACACTTCCATGTGCCGGGCACGCGTAGAATCAGACGACCACAGGGCATCAGTCAGCGTCGGCATTCTCGGCAGCGAGTGCTCGGCGAGGGCGTGGTACTAAAGAAACAACCCTCGTTGTGGCTTCCGGGCATCAGGTGCGAGGTCGGCGTGGCTGTCGATGGCACTCCATTGTTTGACGTGCCTAGTTTAGAGTTTCCTTATATAGCGATCCAACGATATATTTTGTTGGCTGACATCGAGAAAATCGATGTCAGCCCCGGATTGCGTCGACTCAAAAAGATAGAGACCGGGTTCGCCGGCACCACCTCATCGTGTGGCCACCGGCATCTACGCCTGCGCGAGCAGGCGAGATCACCCTCTAGCGATTGCCGGGCAGGGCGACCTGCGCATCAACCCGTGCTCCAGGCACGCGGACGCCGCATGCCGGCGATCTTGCAGGCCTGCTGGACGTAGCCGTAGGGGAACAGTTCGAACAGCTTCTTGTGCGCATCCTTGCCCATGCGCTTGGCCAGATGCTTGATGACGAAACGGGCATCGACCGCAATCTGGTGCTCGTCGTAATAGTCGCGCATGAAGCGAATAACGTCCCAGTGGTCATCCTCGAGCTGGACGTTCTCCCCTTGGGCGAGGACTTTGGCAACCTCTTCGTTCCAGTCACCGGGTTCGATCAGATACCCCTCGGCATCGCGTTCGGGCATCAAGGTCGCGAGGTCGGATGGTTGTTTCATTGCAGGCTCCTCTTGTTAGTGACGGGCCTAGTTTAGGGAATCCTTATATATCCATCCAACGATAAATTTTGTCGTTTAATATCGGGGTTTCCGATATATCAAACGCACCATGGATACCGAACTTGCCCGCACTTTCCTGACGGTCGCCGCCACCGGCAACTTCGTCGCCGCCGCCAGCCGCCTGCACGTCACGCAGTCGACCGTAAGCGCCCGCATCCATACGCTGGAAACCATGCTCGGCGCACGCCTGTTTCAGCGCGGCCGCAACGGGTCGGAACTGACGCCGTCCGGCAAGCGCTTCCTGCGTCACGCCAAGCACCTGGTGCGCACGGTCGAACAGGCCCGGCACGATGTCGGACTGCCGGAGGGATTTCGTGATGTGCTGACTCTCAGCGGGCGCATCGCAGTGTGGGAGGGGTTCCTGCCGCACTGGGTCGCGTGGATGCGCGAGGCATCGCCGGACGTGTCGCTGCGCCTGGAAATCGGCTTCGAATCCGACATCATGCAAGGCCTGATCGAGGGCACGGTGGACATCGGGGTGATGTACACGCCGACGTCGCGCCCAGGACTGGTGGTGGAACCGCTGTTCGACGAAACCCTGGTGCTGGCGAGCAGCGACCTTGCACGCGGCTGGCCGGATCCCGGCTACATACACATCGATTGGGGGGCGGAATTCCAGGCCCAGTTCAGCGACCATCACCCCGAAGTCCCCACACCGACGCTGGTTGCCAACATCGGCTGGCTGGGAGTACAGCATTTGCTCGCTTACGGCGGCAGCGGGTATTTTCCGCTGCGCCTGGTGCGGCGCTATCTCGAGGCAGGGCTGCTGTGGCGCGTGCCCGACAGCCCCGAGTTCAAACTATCCGCTTACATGGTGTTCCCGCACGACAGCGACAGCAACACGCTCAAGGGTGCCCTCGACGGCTTGCGCGCCCTGGCACGCGAGGAACAAGAAACACGCAGCAACGAGTAACAGGCCGCGCTGTCAGCCGCGCAGGCCGAACCTCGGAACCGGTCTATTGGGCGTTGGTGGCGAGCAGGCGCTCCAGCTGCGCGGCGGGGACCATGCCGGGCACGCGCACGCCGTTGGCGAAGAACAGCGTCGGCGTGCCCGATACCTTGAGCTTGCCACCCAGCGCGATGGTGGCCTCGACGGGGTTGGCGCACTTGCCGTCGTTGTCCGGCACGGTGCCGCGCGAGATGTAGTCGTTCCATGCCTTGTTGCGGTCGGGTGCGCACCAGATCTGTTTCGAGGTCTGTACCGCTTTCGGATGCAGGCCCTCGATCGGATAAAGGAAGGTGTAGACGGTGATGTTGTCCACCTTGGCGAGCTCGGCCTCGAACTTGCGACAGTAGGGACAATCGACATCGGAGAACAGCACCAGCTTGCGCTCGCCCTTGCCTTTCACGGTCTTCAGCGCATTGTTCAGCGGGAACGTCTCCCACTTCACCGCTTGCAGGCGGTTCAGCCGGGCCTGGGTCAGGTTGGCACGGCTCTTCAGGTCGATCACGTCGCCGGCGAACACGTATTGGGCCTGTGCGTCGACGTAGATAAGCTGACCGTCGAGGTAGACCTCGAACAACCCGCTGTAGGGCGTCTTCTGCACCGAGGCGATGTTGGCGCCCGGGAACTGCTGGGTCAGCGCCTTGCGAATGGCGTTCTCGTTGGCCTGCGCGGTCGCGGCGAACATCAGGGTTGCGGCCAGGACCAGGGTGGTGAATTTCATTCGGTGCTCCAGGAAAAAATCAAAAATCAGGACATCGCTTCGCGCACCAGCGCCGCCTTCAGCGGCGGCAGGCGATCGATAACGCTCATTCCGGCATTGCGCAGCCACGCGGCGCGTTCGTCGGCGAACAAATGATGCAGGCCATGCGTGAGTGCCTGCATGCGCTGCACCGGCTCGGCACGCTGCCGAGCATACGCCTGCAGCACGCGCAGGTCGCCACAACTGGCACGGCGATGCTGCGCCAACACCTCCGCCAGCACTTCGGCGTCGCCGAACCCGAGGTTGACGCCCTGCCCCGCGAGCGGGTGCACCCCGTGGGCGGCGTCGCCTATCAGCGCTACGCCCGGCGCGACCGCCGCCTCGACCCGAATCAGCCGCAGCGGAAACGCCGCCGCCGGGGTCAGCAAGTGCAGCGCGCCCAATCTATCGTGGCCAGCCGCCTGTATCTTTTCGGCGAGCGTCGTCGCCTCCTGTGCGACCCATTCGTCCGCATGCTCAGTGCCGGTTGACCAGACCATCGACATGCGGTTCCCCGGCAACGGCAGCCACGCCATGATATCGCCCTCGAAGAACCACTGGAACGCGGTGCCGCGGTGCGGTCGCCCGCATTCGAAATTGGCGACCACGCCGCTCTGGCCGTAGGGCGTCAGCGTCGAGGCAAGCCCCGCCCACTCGCGGATGCGCGAGGCCGCGCCGTCTGCGCCGACGATCAGGTCTGCCTCCAGCACCTTGCCGTCGGTCAGTGTCAGACGCGTGAACGCACCCCTTCCGGCGAGGGATTCGATCGTCGCCGGGTAGTGGAGCGCAACGTTGCCGTCGGCTTCGATTGCCTGCCACAGCGCATGCTGCAGGCGTCCACTCTCAATGATTGCAGCCAGGTGCGACACCCCCGCCTGGTAGGCATCGAGCCGCACCATGCCGCTTGTGTCTCCGGCCACGTCCATGCGGAACACCGGCTGGATGCGGCCGGCGTCCATGCGCTGCCACGCGCCGAGGCGTTCGAGGAAACGCTGGCTCGCCGGGCTGATGGCATAGATGCGGGTGTCCCAGGCGTCGTCCGGCAAAGCTGGCGCCTGGCGCTCGATCAGCGCGACCCGCAGTCCCTGCCGACCGAGCGCCAGGGCGGCGGCAACGCCGACCAGGCCGGCGCCGACGATGACGACCTGATAGTGTTCGCTGTTCATCCGCGTGCCCCGAACATCATGCGCCGCGCAACGAAGATCTTCAGCGGCGGGACCGCCTCCAGCGCCAGAAGGCCGAGTCCGCGCGCGTGGCGCAGCGGCGCGAAATCATTGGAGAACGTACACACCAGAAAGTCGGTGAAGCCAAGGCCACCGATCACGTCGTCGCGCCGGCCGCGTGCATAGGCGGCCAGCATGGCAGTGCTGCCGAGCGCCTCGCGCGGCGTATCGCCGCACAGGCTCGCCAGCTCCCAGGCGTCGCGCAGGCCGATGTTGAAGCCCTGCCCCGCCACCGGGTGCAGCGTCTGCGCGGCGTTGCCGATGCGCACCACGCGACCGGCTGTGTCGCTGCCCGTGTACGCAAGCCTAAGCGGGAAAGTCTTGCGTGGGCCGGCCTGCAGGAACATGCCCTGGCGCCCGCCGAAATGGCGCTGTAGCGTGGCGAGGAATTCGTCATCCGGCAGGGCAGCGATGCGCTGGGCATCGGCGTTGCTCGCGCTCCACACCATCGCGTAGCGATCACCCTTGGGCAGCAATGCTGCCGGCCCGTCGGGCGTGAAGCGCTCGAACGCCTGGTTGGCGTGCGGCAGCTCGGTCTCGACGTCGCACACCACGGCTATCTGCCCGTAGTCGCGCTCGAACCTGGGTATCGGCACCGCGTTGCCGCGGCCGCCATCGGCCACCGCCACCAGCGGCGCGCCAAGCGTGCGGGCGTCGGCCGTATGGACGATCGCGGCATCGGCCGCAGATTCGATGCGTGCCACGGCGACACCGTATTCGACGGCGATGCCCGCCTCCCGAAGCGCCTGTTTCAGCGCGGCGGCAAGCTCGGCGTACGGCAGCACATAGCCCAGCGCCGGCACCCCGAGTTCGTCGGCGGCGAGCCGTGCCACGCCCAGCGCATCGCGCTGCGAGATATGGATCCGGGTGATCGGGGTGACACCCTGCAATCGCTCCCACACGCCGAGGCGATCGAGGATCAGGCGTGAGCCGTGCGCCAGCGCCAGCGTCCGGCTGTCGGCACGCGCGTCTTCCGGCTGCGCCTCGAGCACGTGCGCCGCGACGCCCTGTTGCATGAGCGCCAGCGCACACACTGCGCCGACCGGCCCGGCGCCGACGATGAGCACGTCATTCAGCCCTGCATCCATGCCTCGATCTCCGAGACGGTCTTCGGCGGCGTGGTCAGCACCTCGCAACCGCTTTCGGTGACAGCCACATCGTCCTCGATGCGGATACCGATGTTCCACAACGCCTCGGGTATGTCGTCCGCCGGGCGGATGTAGAGCCCGGGTTCGACGGTCAACGTCATGCCCGGGACGAACGGCCGCCAGTCGCCCTTGATCTTGTATTCGCCGGCGTCGTGTACGTCCATCCCCAGCCAGTGGCCGGTGCGGTGCATGTAGAAACGTTTGTAGGCCTCGGACTCGAGCAGGCCGGCGACTTCACCGTGGAGCAGGCCGAGATCCACCATGCCCTGCGTCAGCACGCGCACGGCTGCCTCGTGCGGGGCGTTCCAGTGGCTGCCCGGACGCACTTCGTTGATGGCCGCCGCCTGCGCGGCCAGCACCAGTTCGTAAGCGTCCTTCTGTGCCGCCGAGAAGCGGCCATTCACCGGGAAGGTGCGGGTGATGTCGGCCGCATAGCTGCCGAACTCGGCGGCGGCGTCGATGAGTACCAGGTCTCCGTCCCGCAGCGGCTTGTTGTTGAAGACGTAGTGGAGCACGCAGGCGTTGGCGCCGCTGGCGACGATGGAGGTATAGGCCGGCGCCTCGGCGCCGCCGCGGCGGAAGGCGGAAAGCAGTTCCGCCTCGATCTCGTATTCGTGGCAGCCCGGCCCGGTCGCACGCATCGCCGCACGATGTGCGCCGGCAGAGATTTCGGCGGCACGGCGCATCAGGGCCAGTTCGTGGGCATCCTTGACCAGGCGGAACTCATCCAGCCAGATCCGTGCATCCACCAGGCGATGTGGCGAATGGACGCCGCTGCGCACCTTGCCGCGTACGGTGTTGAGCCAGGCGATCATCTGCGTGTCCCAGGCCATGTCACGGCCGATGATATAGGACAGCAGCGGCTGGTTTTCCAGCAGCCTGGGCAGTTCAGCATCCAGAGTGTCGTAGGCGAAGGCCTCGTCGAAGGCGAAGGCCTCACGGGCAGCTGCCGGGCCGTAGCGGAAGCCGTCCCAGATCTCCCGCTCTTCATCCCGCTCGCGGCAGAACAGGACGTGGCGGGGTTCGGCGCCACCCACCAGCACCAGCAACGCCTCGGGCTCGCTGAAGCCGGTCAGCCAATAGAAGTAGCTGTCGTGCCGGTAGGGATAGTGGGTATCGCGGTTGCGCGGCACCTCCGGCGCGGTGGCAACCACCATCACCCCTTCGCCCATCTCGTCCAGCACCCGCTGGCGGCGCGTGCGGTAAATCGCGGAATCAGGCTGCATGGTGCTGTCTCAGTTCCTCGTCCAGTGCGTTCAGGCGGGCCGGGGTGCCGACGTCGACCCAGCGCCCCGAATAATGTTCGCCGCTGACGCGGCCTGCATCGATCGCCCGCCGCAAGAGCGGCGCAAGCGGCGCCTTCTCGCCGGCTGGCGTATGGGCGAACAGCGTGCGATGGTAGACGCCGATGCCTGAGAAGGTCAGGCACGCGGGATGTTCGGTCGGCGGCGCGTCGACGTTTTTCACCCACCCGCCATCCAGCACGAAGTCGCCTTCCGGATGATGCGGCGGGTTGCCGACCAGCACCAGGTGCGCCTGGTCGTGGCCCGCGGCGAGTCGCGCCAGCGGCTCGACCAGACGGCTGAAATCATATTCGCAATAGATGTCGCCGTTCACCACCGGAAAGGCATCGCCCCCGATCAGCGGCAGCGCTGTCGCGATGCCGCCTGCGGTTTCCAGCGCGCTCACCTCGCGCGAATATTCGATCGACACCCCGAACGCAGCGCCGTTCCCCAGTGCATCCTCGATCTGCTGGCCGAGATGGGCATGGTTGATGACGATGTGGCTGAAGCCGGCGTCACGCAGTCGCTCGATGTGCCACACAATCAGCGGCTTGCCGCCGGCCGCCAGCAAGGGCTTGGGCGTGTGGTCGGTGAGCGGGCGCATGCGCTCGCCGCGGCCGGCGGCGAGGATCATCGCCGTTGGGCTCAAAACGTGTACCCCGCTTGCGGCTGTCTGTCCTGTAGCGCGTCGAGCAGGAGCAGCAGCGGTTTCAGTTCGTCGTAGCGCTCGCACACCTTGCGCAGGTAGTGCATCACCAGCGGCATGTCCTTCAGGTAACCGTCCTTGCCGTCGCGGTGATACAGCCGCGCGAAGATGCCGAGCACCTTGATGTGGCGCTGTGCGCCCATCCATTCGAAGTCGCGCCAGAACTCGCCGAAGTCGTCGCGGACCGGCAGGCGGACGGCACGCGCCTTCTCCCAGTAGCGAATCACCCAGTCGAGTTGCTGCGCCTCGTCCCACTGGATGTAGGCGTCGCGGTAGATCGACGCGAGGTCGTAGGTGATGGGACCGTGCACCGCGTCCTGGAAGTCGAGGATGCCGGGGTTGGGGTCGGAGACCATGAGATTGCGCGAATGCCAGTCGCGGTGCACGTAGACCTGCGGTTGCGCCAGGTTGTTGGCGAGGATGCGCTCGAATACCGTGTCGAGGATGGCGCGCTGCTCGGCTTTCATTTCGACAGCGAGGTGCTTCGCCACGTACCACTCGGGGAACAGCATCAGTTCACGGGCAAGCAGCGCACGGTCGTATTCCGGCAGCACGCCGGGGCGGCTCGCCTGCTGGATGCGGACCAGTGCGTCGTTCGACGCCAGGTACAGTTCGCGCGCGGCGTCCTGATCCCCTGAAGCGTCGTTCAGCGCCGACAGGTAGGTGGTGTTACCGAGATCGGTCAGCAGCAGGAAGCCCTGCTCCAGATCCTGCGCCAGCACCTGCGGCACATGCACGCCAGCGTCGCCGAACAACCGTGCCACCGCGACGAACGGGCGGCAATCCTCGTGCGCCGGCGGCGCATCCATCACGATATAATCGCGGCCTTTGGCAGTGACGCGGTAATAACGGCGAAAGCTGGCGTCTGCCGACGCCGGGGCGATGTCGAGCGAGTCGCCCCCCAACTGTCGGGCGGCCCAGTCCTGCAATGCTTGCAAACGTTCCACAGCCACACTGCTCCGAATAACGAACCGGGATTTTACATCGCTTGTCCACCTTGCCAGGCTTTGCCCTCGTCGCGCTGCTGCTGTCCGCCTTTTCCGCGGGCGCGGACGGGCTCGTGCTCAAACGGGACGTGGAACTGAGCAAGGCTGTGGCCGACAAGGAAGGGCCGCTGTTCGTGTCGGCCGACCGCATCGAATCGACTGCACCCAATGTCGTCGAAGCCAGCGGCCGGGTGGAGGCGCGCCAGGCAGGGCAGAATTTCTTTGCCGACTGGCTGCGCTACGACATGACGCTGAACGAGGTCGAGGCACGCGGCCGGGTCCGGCTGGAACAGCCCGAACTGCAGCTGGCGGGGGATTCGCTCAAGCTCGACCTCGACACCTACAGCGGCGAGTTCAGCCAGCCGGTCTACCGCTTCACCACCCAACCGGGGCGCGGCGGCGCGGAGCGGATCGACTTTGTCGACGAAAACCACTTCCAGTTGCAGGACGCCACCTACACCACCTGCCCGGTGGACAATGACGACTGGTACCTCAAGGTGAACGACCTCGACATCGACCGCACCCGCAACGTCGGTACCGCACGCAACACCTCGCTGCATTTTCTTGGCGTCCCCATTCTGTATTCGCCCTGGATGGATTTCTCGCTCAACAACGAGCGTAAGACAGGCGTGCTGGCGCCCACCCTCGGCACTACCGACGGCAGCGGCCTCGACATTCTGGTGCCCTACTATCTCAACCTCGCGCCCAACTACGATGCCACCTTGTACCCACGCGTGCTGTCCAAACGCGGCATGCAGCTGGGCGGCGAATTCCGCTATCTGCTGAACCAGTCCCAGGGCGTCAACCGTCTCGAATACCTGCCCGACGATCGCGAAGCCGAGCGCTCGCGCTGGAGCATGGCGCTCAACAACACTTTTCAGCTAAGTGGTACCACCCAGGCCGGCATACTGTTCAACCGAGTATCCGACGACGACTATTTCCGCGATCTTTCCAACCAGATTTCCGCCACGTCGCTTTCGAACCTCAACCGTGAAGTCTGGCTGACCACGCAGCAAGGTGCCTGGCATGCGGAACTGCGGGCGCAGTCCTTCCAGACGCTGCAGGACTCGACCGCAATAGGCGACCCGATCGTCGAGCCCTACGCGCGGCTGCCGCATGCCAGCCTTGGCACGACGCAGACCTTCGGCAACGGCCTGGAATTCGGGCTGGACAGTTCTGCCACCCGCTTCGCCCACCCCACTCTGACTGAAGGCACCCGGGTGCTGGCCTACCCCACGCTGAGGCTGCCACTCACCAATTCCTACGGCTTCCTCACGCCGCAGATCGGGTGGCACAGTAGCTATTACGCGCTGGACGACAGCGCGGCCAAGCAGCACATCACGCGCAACCTCCCGATTTTCAGCCTCGACAGCGGCGTCACCTTCGACCGCCCGATCCGCATCGCCGGGACCGACTACGAGCAGACGCTGGAACCGCGCGCCTATTATGTCTACGCTCCGTACCGCAACCAGGACGAAATTCCTGTGTTCGATACCGCGATGCTGGATTTAAGCTATGCGCAGATGTTCACCGAAAACCAGTTCATCGGCGGCGACCGCGTCAACGATGCCAACCAGTTAACGCTCGCGGTCACCAGCCGCTTCAACGAGGTAGCCAGCGGACTGGAACGCCTGCAGCTCACGTTCGGCCAGCGCTATTACTTCAGCGACCAGCGGGTCACGCTGCCCGACGTGCTGCCCCGCACCAGCAACACCACCGACCTGCTCGCCGCCGTCAGCGGACAAATCACGCCAGCCTGGCGCCTCGATGCCGCCTTGCAGCTCGATACCCAGACTGGCACCAGCATCCGCCAGAATTTCGGCGCGTCGTATCGCCCCGCCCCCGGCCGCACCGTGAACTTTGGCTACCGCTTCATTGACCAAGCATCCGAGCAGGTCGACCTGTCCGGACAGTGGCCGCTGGCCAACCGCTGGTACGGCATGTTCCGCTACAACTATTCGTTCCAGGACGACAAGCTGGTCGAGGGTCTGGCGGGGCTTGAGTACAATGGTGGCTGCTGGGCGGTGCGCGCGATGATCCAGCACCTGGCCACCAAGGAAGACGAGTCCAGCGATGCCCTGTTCCTGCAGCTGGAACTCACCGGCATGGGGCGCCTGGGTGCCAACCCGCTCGACGTTTTGAAACAAAGTGTTCCCGGATACAGGCCTAGCAATGAAATTTCTCAAACGCCCTGAATGGTACCCACAGTGGGTCGCGGCAATGCTGATCACTGTCTCGACCCTATTGCCGGCGCATGCGGCCGTCCTGCCGCTCGATCATGTCGTCGCCGTCGTCAACGACGAGGTGATCACCCGCCAGGAACTGTCCAAGCGCTATGCGGAAGTGTTACAGAACCTGTCGCGCCAGAACACGCCGCTGCCGGCGCGCGAGGTGCTGGAAAAACAGCTCCTGGAGCGCATGGTCACCGAACTGGCGCTGCAGCAGCATGCCCGCAACACCGGCATTCGCGTCGATCCCATCCAGGTCGAACGCGCGCTGCAGCGCATTGCCGCACAAAACAAGCTCGACCTGGCAAGCCTCGCCGCCGCGCTTGAAAAGGAAGGCCAGAGCCTCGACAGCATGCGCAGTACGATCCAGAACGAACTTCTCATCGCGCGCGCCCGCGAGCGCGACGTCGACAACCGGGTTTCGGTGAGCGATGCAGAGATCGAGGGCTATCTGCAGACCCAGGTGCAACAGGGTACGGAAACCGAATACAACTTTTCCCACATTCTCGTCACCGTGCCCGAGAACGCCTCGCCCGAGCAGATCCAGGCGCGCCGTGCACGCGCCGAGGACATCCTCGCCCAGCTTGCCCGCGGCGTCGATTTCGCCCAGTTGTCGGCGAGCCATTCCGATGCGCCCAACGCCCTGCAGGGCGGCGCCTTCGGCTGGCGCGCCAGCGGCAAAATGCCGGCGCTGTTTGTCGATGCGCTGAAGCCACTGCAGCCGGGCCAGATCAGTCCACTTTTGAAAAGCAGCAACGGCTTCCATATTCTCAAACTCAACGATAAACGCGGGCTCGACGCCACCCTCACGGTGACCCAGACGCACGTGCGCCACATCCTCATCAAGACCAATGAACTCACCTCCGAATCCGATGCCCGTAACCGCCTGCTGCAACTGAAGGATCGCATCGACAATGGCGTGAAATTCGACGAACTGGCGCGCCTGCATTCGGAGGACGCCAGCGCCTCCAAAGGTGGTGACCTTGGTTGGATCAACCCGGGCGATACCGTTCCCGACTTTGAGAAGGCGATGGACGCCCTGGCACCAGGCGAGCTCAGTGCTCCGGTCCAGTCACCCTTCGGCCTGCATCTGATTCAGGTGCTGGAACGCCGCGACCAGGACGTGACGCAGGAACGCCAGCGCCTGCTGGCGCGCCAGGCGATCCGCGAACGCAAGGCTGAAGAGGCCTTCCAGGACTGGATACGGCAGATTCGCGATCAGGCCTACGTCGAACTGCGCCCGATCGACTGATTCCAACATGCCGCCGGAGTTGCCCGTCATCGCGCTCACCGCAGGCGAGCCTGCCGGAGTCGGCCCCGACCTCTGCATCGCGCTGTCGAGGCAGTCATTACCGTGCCGCCTGTCGGTGCTGGGCGACGCCGACGTGCTGCGCGCACGCGCCAACCAGCTCGGCATCACACTCGACCTCATCACTGGCGAAGCCATTCCCGAACACCGGGCCGGCACCCTGCACGTGCACCACATCCCGGTCGCGGTGCCCGTCAATGCCGGCATCCTCGATCTGCGCAACAGCGCCCACGTACTGGCCATGCTCGACGCCGCGCTCGGGGGCTGCATGAACGGCGCGTATCAGGCGATGGTCACGGCGCCGGTGCACAAGGGCATCATCAACGATGCCGGCTTCGCCTTCACCGGCCACACCGAATACCTGGCCGACCACAGCGGGACCTCGAGGGTCGTGATGATGCTCGCAGGCGGCGGTCTGCGGGTCGCGCTCGCCACCACGCATCTGCCACTGCGCGAGGTGGCCGATGCGATCACGCCGACCCTGCTGATCGAGGTGGTGCGCATCGTGCACGCCGACCTGCACGGCAAGTTCGGGATCATTCGGCCGCGCATTCTCGTAGCCGGCCTCAATCCCCACGCCGGCGAAGCCGGCCATCTGGGGCGCGAGGAAATCGACGTCATCGAGCCCACACTGAAGCGCCTGCGTGCCGAGGGCATGGACCTCGTCGGGCCGCTACCCGCCGACACCCTGTTCTCGCGAATCCGCCACCACCCCTGCGACGCCGTGCTGGCGATGTACCACGACCAGGGCCTGCCCGTGCTCAAGTACGCGAGCTTCGGCAGCGGCGTGAACGTCACGCTGGGCCTGCCCTTCATCCGCACCTCGGTCGACCACGGCACTGCACTCGACCTCGCCGGTACAGGGCGGGCGGACTTGGGCAGCCTGCTGGCGGCAATCGAGATGGCGCTTGAGATGGCGGCAAAGCGCAGCCTGCCCTTTTCCCCCACCCCTCCCCCAGACGGAGAAGGGGGCGAGCGAGATGCCCCGCAAGGGGACTCCAACTCTCCAATGGGCTGAAGCCCATGGAAGATCGTATGCCCAAACCGATTAACCACACGCCCCGCAAGCGCTTCGGCCAGAACTTCCTCATCGACGACGGCGTCATCCATGCCATCGTCAATACGATCCATCCCCAGGTTGACGAGACCGTCGTCGAAATCGGACCCGGCCTGGGGGCACTGACCAGGCCCCTGCTCGAGCGCCTGCCGCACCTGCATGTGGTCGAACTTGACCGCGACATTGTCGCGCGCCTGCAAAGAACCTGGCCGACGGACCGTCTCAGCGTGCACAGCTGCGATGCCCTGAAGTTCGATTTCGGCAGCCTGGGTGACGATCTGCGCATCGTCGGCAACCTGCCGTACAACATTTCCACGCCGCTGCTGTTCCAGCTGATGGAATTCGGCGCGCACATCCGCGACATGACTTTCATGCTGCAGAAGGAGGTGGTCGAGCGCATGGTCGCCGCGCCCTCGACCGCCGACTACGGGCGGCTGTCGATCATGCTGCAGCGCCGCTTCCACCTCGAATGGCTGCTCGACGTGCCGCCCACCGCGTTCAATCCGCCGCCCAAGGTCGATTCCGCAGTGGTGCGGCTGATCCCCAAAACACCCGTTGAAATCGTCGCGCTCGATGAAGCGTTGCTTTCCCGTGTGGTCTCGGCGGCGTTTTCGCAACGCCGCAAAACGCTGAGAAACACCCTCGGCGGCCTGCTGAAGGCCGAGGACTTCGCGGCACTCGGCATCGACTCAAGCAGGCGAGCCGAAAATCTCGCCATCGCCGACTACGAAGCCATCACCCGACACTTGGCCAACCGGCCGGGATAGATCGTCAGCCAAGCCTCCCGGATTAGTCCTGCAGAAACGGGTAGTCGGTATAGCCCTTCTCTTCCCCGCGGTAGAAGGTTTCGTAGTCGGGCGCATTCAGCGGTGCGCCGCGACGGAAACGCTCGACCAGATCGGGATTGGCCAGCAGTTGCCGGCCGAACGCGATCGCGTCGGCGGCGCCAGAAATAACGGCCTGCTGTGCCGTCGCGAAATCGTAGCCATTGTTGCGGATCAGGTTGCCCGCATACAGCCCGCGCAGCCTGTCGTAGTCGAACGGGACCCACTGCTCCCTGGATGCGCCGCCGGTCCCCTGCAGGATATCGAGGAACGCCAGTTTTAGCGGATTGAGCTGGGTGACGACATACTCGAAAGTGTCCTGCGGATCCTCGTCGCTGAGATCGCCAAACGTCGTCACAGGCGACAGCCGCACGCCAACGCGGTCACTGCCGATCTCCCGGTTCACCGCCTCCAGCACCTCGAGCAGCAGGCGCGCGCGGTTTTCCTTGCTGCCGCCGTAGGCATCGGTACGCCGGTTGGTGGACGAGCGCAGGAACTGATCCAGCAGGTAGCCATTGCCGGCATGGATCTCCACCCCGTCAAACCCCGCCTCCATTGCGTTGCGCGCCGCCTTCGCGTAGCTGGCAACGAGCACGGGGATTTCCGCAGATTCGAGCGCACGCGGGGTGACGTAATCCTTCATCGACTGCCCGGTGAACACCTGCCCCGCGGGGCGGATCGCCGAAGGAGCGACCGGCAGGGCGCCGCCCGGCTGCAGGTCGGGATGCGAAATCCGCCCCACATGCCACAGTTGCAGGGCGACTCGGCCACCGGCGTCATGCACCGCGGCGGTCACCTGCTTCCAGCCGGCGACCTGCTCGGGGGTATGGATGCCGGGGGTGCGCGGGTAGCCGTGCCCCTCCGCGCAGATCGGCGTCGCCTCGGTCAGGATCAGGCCGGCGGAGGCACGCTGGCGATAGTACTCGGCCGTCAGCGGGGTCGGCACGTTGCCGGCTCCGGCGCGGTTGCGCGTCAGCGATGACATCACGATGCGGTTGGAAAGCTCGATGGCGCCAAAACGTGCCGGGGAAAACAGATCGCTCATGTTGAACTCCTTGGTGGCGAGACGGCAGGTAGCCGGATTATGGGTTAGGACAGGCCGGCAGGGGCTGGCAGGCTTCCGTCTGCGTCAGCGGAAGGTCTTCCATCTCCCTGAGGGTCTGCCCGGCTGCCGCGGTCTCGGGCATCAGCCGAATTGCGCAGCGCGCAGACTCGCGAGCCAGGCGAACGCACTGGCGAGCGGCCAGTGCGTAGGCCAGATTGTTCCAGCCGGCGTATTCACCCGGCTTGACGGCAATCGCCTGGCGGAATGCCGACTCTGCATCCGGATATTGCCCCAGGGCGAACCCGGTATTACCCAGTCCCAGCCAGGCCACCGCCTGGTCTGGCCATTTCTCGCTGGCTGCGCGGTAACCCGTGCGCGCCGCTTCCAGTTTGCCGAGGGCCTCGATGCCGCTCACTGCCTCGAGATAGCTGGCCGGCCCGGCGCGCGCCGGCAGGCTGCCGGGGGGCAGCACGACGATCCCCCAGCGCCCGGACCGATTCCAGGTGCTCATGAACACGCCGAATTGGGTGATGCGTCGCGGCTCGGTTCCGGAACGCAAGACCAGTTCCTGAGCATCGAGGTCGTAGCCCATCACGACCGCATAGTGCCAGCGCGGCAGCCAGTCGAGTCCAAGGTTCTGCAACACCAGCACGGGATGGCCTGCAGCGACTTCCTCCAGCAGGGCATCCAACCGGGGCTCGGCCACGACGGCGAGCAGACCCTGCCGGCGCACGGCGGCGACGATTTCTGCCTGCAGGCTGCCCTTGCGGGCGGGCAGATAGACCTGGGGAACGAGTTCCTCGGGGCTGACCGCCACGCCGCGCGCATTGAGCACGGTGGCGAGCGCCGCCGGCCCGCACTGATAACGCTCCTGGGGAAAGAAAGGCGTGTCGCTCAGTTCCGCCTTGGGAGGCAGGCTTGAAATCCGCTCTTCCATCAGGGGCACCCGGTGGGCACACGACGTGAGCAGAAGCACCGACAAAAGCGAAAGCCCCGCCAGCAAGCTGGCGGGGCGAGAAGCCCTCAACACGGGGAATTTACTTGATCGGATGAACGAAGGGGAAGATGTCCGTCCAGCCCACCAGATCGGTGATGATGAAGATGACGATGATCGTCAGGACGATCCCGAGGGCATCGGCACCGGCAGGCAACTTCTCGACCTGCTGATTGATGCGCGCGACTTCGGCATCCGTCAGGCTTGCCACGCGCGCCTTTGCCTGCTGGACGTCAACGCCCATGGCGGTCAGTTGGCTCTGCAAGTCTTCCCGCTCCAGCATCGAAGCCAGGCGGGCGCGGTTCAAGGTACCCTGCTCGGCGGCGATCACTTGGGCTGTGCCGACCATGGCGGCCTGTGCCGGCGCGATCGATGCACCCAGCAGCGAAGTGGCAAGCAGCAGGGTGCCGGTTTTTTTGAGCAAACGGGAAGTACGCATTTAAATCTCCTGAGAAGGATGGAATCTTGAATGAGGCCGCACCGGGGCGAGTCTACGACAAATCCGATGATAATTCGTCGCCTCGAACTGCGCGGCTAGCATAACCGCCCGGCCTGAAACGTCCAAGGCCTTTCGTCCGGGTTCGACGACCGTTCGCGAACCGCGTCAGTGCAAATTACTTGGCGGGATGCACGAAGGAGAAGACATCTGTCACGCCCATGGCGTCGGTGATGACGAGGACGATGAGCAGCAAGACAAAAACCCCGAGGACAGTGGCGCCGCCTGCGGGCAGTTCACCGATGCGCACATTGAGTTGTGCGACTTCGGCATCCGTCAGGCTGGCGATCCGTTCCCTGGCCTGCCGGACATCGACGCCCATGGCCGTCAACTGGCGCTGCAGGTCTTCCCGCTCCAGCAGCGATACCAGCCGGGCGCGATCCAGACTGCCCTGCTCGGCAGCGATTACTTGAGCGGTGCCGACCATGGCAGCCTGGGCTGGCGCAATCGATGTGCCGAGCAGCGAAGCGGCCAGCAGCAAGGAACCGGTTTTCCTCAACAAACGGGATGTACGCATTTCAATCTCCTGTGAAAAATGGGAAATGCACGCGCTGAGTCTAGACAAATCTCCTCGCTGCGATGCTGGGTTATATCCGGAACAGAGAATGGCTCATGGTACGCAACTCGGCGCGTCTTGCCGACACATCGGGACACAAGGCTGCGACCTGCGTCCAGAAGCGCGGCGAGTGGTCGAGGTGGACGAGGTGGGCGAGCTCGTGGGCGGCGACATAATCGATGAGGGTAAGCGGCGCTTGCACCAGCCGCCAGTTGAGGCGGATATGGCCGCGCCGGGTGCAGCTGCCCCACTGGGTCTGGGCATTGGAAAGCGCAAAGCGGCTGGGTGCGCGCCCCAGTTTACGGGCGATGCGCGCCAGTCGCCAGGCCAGCAAGCGTTCGGCGCGGGCGAGCAGCCAGGCGCGGACCAGCGCACTCGCATCGCCCCCCGGCGGAGCATAAACACGCAGGACGCCGCCGTGGCGCTGCACCCCACCGAACAGGGATGCGTGGATGTCGAGCCTGAGTGCGCGCCCAAGATAGCGCACCTCGCTGACAGGCGCCGCATCCGTCTGCGGTGTGCACGCCTGCAGGCGGGCCCAGGTGCGATGCAGCCAGTCGTGCTGCTGTAGTACATAGCGTTCGATTTCGGGGCGCGGGGTCCAGCTCGGCGCGTGGATGCGCACTTCGTGCGCGGTGACGGTCAGCCCCAGGGTGCGGCGGCGGCGCGAGCGCCGCAGCTGGTACGGGACCGCAGCGTCGCCGATCTGCAGGACGCCGCTATTGGCGTGCGGCAGCAGGGGGCAACCTCGCCATTTCGGTTTCGATCCAGGCCTCGACCGCGCGGGTGAGGTCGGCCGCGCTTCTGCCGGTTGGCTCGATCGCCGGACCGATGCGCACGGTAACGGTGCCGGGCCGCTTGATGAAGGCATTCTTAGGCCACACCTCACCGGCGTTGTGCGCCACCGGCACGATGGGCGCGCCGGATTCAGCCGCGAGCCAGCTGCCGCCGATTCCGTAGCGGCCCTTCTCGCCCGGCGAAACGCGGGTCCCTTCGGGAAACACCAGCACCCAGAAACCCTGCGCGAGCTTGT
This sequence comes from Thiobacillus sp., assembly GCA_024709685.1. Taxonomy (GTDB): domain Bacteria; phylum Pseudomonadota; class Gammaproteobacteria; order Burkholderiales; family Thiobacillaceae; genus Thiobacillus. The sequence goes on along the minus strand of JANJWF010000122.1, from coordinate 7,769 downwards.
CCTGGCCCTGGGCCACGATCTGCTTCAGTGCCTCGCGACCGGAACTGCGGTCGATGGCGATCGGCGAGAGCATCCGGAATGCCCAGCCGAAAAACGGCACCTTCAGCAGTTCCTGCTTGATCACCGGCGAGACGGGCGGGAACAGGAACAGGAAAGCCACCGTTTCCCAGGCCGACTGGTGCTTGGCGAGGACAATGGCGGGTTGCTTCGGCAGATGCTCGCGCCCTTCCACCACATAGCGGATACCGAGCACCCAGCGCGCCAGCCAGATCACCGTGCGGTTGTAGCCAGTAATCAGGCGGTAGCGCGCATGCGCCGAAAACGGAAAGCTGGCCAAGGCGACCAGGCTGAAAAAGATCGTCAGCGCGGTCTGCACGACCGCAAAAATCAGCGAGCGGACGAAATTCATGCCGCCGCCTTGAGCAGGTAGTCGACTGCCTCGCTCAAATCGGCGAACACCGGCGTGTTCGCCGGCAGGCCTCCTGCCACCAGGGTCTTCTCACCCTTGCCGGTCCGCACCAGCAACGGGCGGGCGCCCACGCTCGCCGCCGCCAGCAGGTCGCGCAGCGAATCGCCGACGGCGGGCACGTCGTGCAGGTCGCGACCGTAGCGTGCAGCGATCTCTTCGAACAAGCCGGGCTTCGGCTTGCGGCAGCCGCACTCCATGTCGGCTGCATGCGGGCAGTAGAACACCGCCTCGATGCGCCCGCCCGCCTGCGCCACCGCCTTGTGCATCTTGGCGTGGATGGCGTTGAGCGTCGCCATCTCGAACAGCCCACGCGCCAGTCCCGACTGGTTGGTTGCCACCACCACGCGCCAGCCATCCCGAGTCAGCCGCGCGATGGCTTCCAGACTGCCGGGAATGGCCTTCCATTCGTCCGGGCTCTTGATGAACTGCTCCGAGTAGACGTTGATGACGCCGTCGCGGTCGAGAATGATGAGCTTCATGGATGAAATATTACGCTGCCAGACGCGACAAGTCCGCAACCCGGTTCATGGTCCGGTGCAACTGGTTCAGGAGGGCCAGCCGGTTGGCCTTGAGCGCGGGATCATCGACGTTGACCATCACGTGATCGAAGAACGCGTCGACCGGCGTCTTGAGCGCGGCAAGTGTTTGCAGCGACGCCGTATAGTCGCCGGCGGCGAACGCGGCGTCGGCGCGCGGTGCGATGTCGCCGAGCGCGGAGAACAAAGCCTTTTCCGCTGTTTCGCCAATAAGTCCATGATCGACCGCGCCGCCCGCCTCGCCTTCGGCTTTCTTCAGGATGTTGCCGACCCGCTTGTTAGCGGCCGCGAGTGCAGCAGCTTCCGGCAACGCAGCGAAGGCACGCACCGCCTCCAGCTGCTTCGGCACCAGGTAGATCTGCGTCGGATTGAGGCTGAGCACCGCATCGACCTCGTTTGCCGAGTAGCCCTGTTCGCGCATCATGCCGCTCAGACGTTCATATACGAAGATTTCCGCGTCCGTGTGGGCGTCGACAAGCATGCCTTTCGGGAAAGCGGAAAAGGCAATGTCGATCAGATCGAAAAGGCGGAGCGGCAGTGCTTTCTCGATCAGAATGCGCAAGACTCCCAGTGCATGCCGGCGCAATGCGAACGGATCCTTGTCGCCGGTGGGCCTTTCGCCAATGCCGAACAGGCCCACGAGCGTCTCCAGCTTGTCCGCCAGCGCCACGCACACGCCGACATCGTTGCGCGGCAAGTCGTCGCCGGCGAAGCGCGGCTTGTAGTGGTCCTCGATAGCGAAGACGATGTCGTCGGGCAGTCCGTCGTGCTGCGCGTAGTAACGTCCCATGACGCCCTGCAGTTCGGGAAACTCGCCGACCATGTCGGTGAGCAGATCGGCCTTGGCGAGGAGCGCAGCCTGGTCGGCTTTCAGCGCCAGCGCCTCGCCGCCTAACTGCTGGCCGATGGCGCGAGCAATCGCCTGCACCCGCGTCACGCGCTCGCCCTGGGTGCCGAGCTTGTTGTGGTACACCACCTTAGCCAGCCCCAGCACCCGCGAATCGAGTGTCTTTTTGCGATCCTGGTCGAAGAAGAACTTGGCGTCTGCCAGCCGCGGGCGCACCACGCGTTCGTTGCCCTGGATCACCGCCGAGGCATCATTGGGCGAGATGTTGGAAACGATGAGGAACTGGTTGGTGAGCTTGCCGCTTGTATCCAGCAGCGGGAAATATTTCTGGTTCGCCTTCATGGTGAGGATCAGGCATTCCTGCGGCACCTCGAGAAAGGCCTGCTCAAATTTCCCGAGCAGCACGTTGGGGCGCTCGACCAGCGCCGTGACCTCGTCCAGCAGGGCGTCGTCCTCAACCGGTTTCAGTCCCAACGATACGGCCGCGGCCTCGAGCTGGCGCACGATCTCGGCGCGGCGCTCGGCAAAGCTCGCGATGACCGCGCCTTCGTTTTTCATCTGCTCCGCATAGCTGTCGGCGTCCTGGATCACCAGCGGGCTGACGCGCGCCTCGAAACGATGGCCCTGCGTCGCGCGCGCCGCCTGCAGGCCCAGCACCGAGACCGGCACGACATCCGCGCCATGCAGCGCTATCAAGCCATGTGCGGGGCGCACGAAATTGACCGTTTCCCAACCGTCACCTGACGGATTGGGATAGGTCATCACCTTGGGGATGGGCAGCTTCGCCATCGCAGTTTCGAGCGCGCGCTGCAGGCCGTCGGCGAGCGCAATACCCGGCGCGATGCTGTCATGGAACAGTGCCTCATTCTTGCCGTCCGCCGCGCGGCGCAGCGTGTCGACTGCGGACGCGTCGGCGCCGAGTGCCGCCAGGCGCTTCAGGAGCGCCGGCGTGGCCTGGCCTTGTGCATCGAGGCCGACGCTCGCAGGCATCAGCTTGGTCGACACCGGCCGGTCGGCGGCACGCGCCAGCACGCCCGCAACATGCACGCCGAGGCGACGCGGGGAGGCAAAGTCGCTCACAGCGGCCCCGGGGACGGCCAGTCCCTGCGTCACCAGGCTCTCCGCCAGCGCAGCAGCGAACGCCTCGCCCAGCCTTTTCAGCGCCTTGGGCGGCAGTTCCTCGACGAACAGTTCAACCAGCAGATTCCGTGCGCTCATGCCGCCGCCTTCTTGTCGAGTTGGGCAATGACCTCATCCGCCCACGCCCTGGGCGCCATCGGGAAGCCGAGCCGCGCGCGGCTGTCGAGATAACTCTTCGCCACGCTGCGCGCGAGGTTGCGGATGCGGCCGATGTAGGCGGCACGCTCGGTCACCGAGATCGCGCCGCGCGCGTCGAGCAGGTTGAAGGTGTGTGCGGCTTTCAGCACCTGTTCGTAGGCCGGCAGCGCGAGCTGGGCGGTCATCAGTTCCTGTGCCTTCTTCTCGTGTGCGGTGAATGCGGTGAGCAGGAAGTCGACGTCGCTGTGCTCGAAGTTGTAGGCGCTCTGCTCGACTTCGTTCTGGTGGTAGACGTCGCGGTAGGTCAAACCGTCGGTCCACACCAGGTCGAACACGCTCTCCACCCCCTGCAGATACATCGCCAGGCGCTCGAGGCCGTAGGTGATCTCACCGGTGATCGGCTTGCAATCGATGCCGCCGACCTGCTGGAAGTAGGTGAACTGGGTGACTTCCATGCCGTTCAGCCACACCTCCCAGCCGAGCCCCCAGGCGCCGAGCGTGGGGTTTTCCCAGTCGTCCTCGACGAAACGTACGTCGTTCTTCTTCAGATCGAACCCCAGCGCCTCGAGCGAGCCGAGATAGAGTTCGAGGATGTCGGCCGGCGCCGGCTTCAGCACCACCTGGAACTGATAGTAATGCTGCAACCGGTTCGGATTGTCGCCGTAGCGGCCGTCCTTCGGGCGGCGGCTCGGTTGCACGTAGGCGGCTTTCCATGGCTCGGGCCCGAGCGCACGCAGGAAGGTCGCGGTATGCGACGTGCCGGCGCCGACTTCCATGTCGTAGGGCTGCAGGAGCGCACAACCGCGTTCGCCCCAGTAGCGTTGCAGGGTAAGGATGATGTCCTGAAAGGTGGATTTCACGGCGACTGAGCGGCTTTTCGGGAAACCCGCATTTTAGCGTGCTCGGCGGGGTTTCCAGGAAGCGCCGAAAAGTCCGGGTGGTCCGGCGAGGCCGCCCGTGGCGTCAGACATCCTGCCTAGCGGGAATCAGATGCCGGCATACCACTCATACCCCCGGTCTTCCCAGTAGCCGCCCTCGCCGCCTGCGATGTGGTCCAGCCGGTCGACAAGCTCGATGCGCATGATGTATTTGGCCATCTTGTAGCCTAGCTGGCGCTCGACGCGCACACGGACCGGCGCGCCGTTCTTGATGGGGAGCGGCACGTCGTTCAGCTCGTAGGCGAGCAGGGTTTGTGCGTGCCAGGCGTCTTCCAGGTCGATGCTTTCATAGTAGCGCTCCCCCGAAACGTCCATCGGATCTGCGCAATGGAACACCACGTATCTGGCCGACGCATGCGGCTCGACCTGCTCCAGCACGCGGCTCAACTGAACGCCTTTCCATTTGCCGATCGCGCTCCAACCCTCCACGCAGTCGTGCCGGGTGATCTGGGTCCGGCTGGGCAGGGCTTTCAAGTCGTCGAGCGAATAGGTGCGCGGTCGCGCCACCAGACCCCCGACCTGCAACCGATAATCGGCGAAACGACCCGCCGCCAGGGCCTGGTATTCCGGGTTGTCGGGGTTGCTGGTGCCGTTGCTGCGGAAATCGGGCGACAGGTCCGCTTCGGTGAATTCCTGCGCCATCGCCTTGCGCGTCAGCAGCAGGCGTTGCGCGGCAAAGCTCAGCCTTTCGGCACTGCCCAGCAATTTTGCGAACCACTCGCTGCGTGACAGCTGGTCGCACCCGGACAAGAGCAGCGCGCCGCCGCTGACCAATACACGCTGCAAGAAGCGGCGGCGGCTGTTTTTCTGGCTAGTCATGGCCGTCCTCCTCGTCAGCAACCCGGTAGCGGCCGGTGACCATCGAACGCAGATTGTTCCAGAAGCCGGAAACGACGACCTCGAACAAGTGAATGAAAGCAAACCCCACCAGCAACCACGCCACCGCGAAGTGGATCGTACGTGCCGACTGGCGGCCGCCGAACACGTCGACCCAGCCTGGAAACAGCGCGTTCAGCCCCGGCGACATGGCCCAGCCCATCAGGATCAGCAGCGGAAGCAGCGCGAATATCACGCTGAGATAAGCGAGCTTCTGCAGGATGTTATAGCGCCTGTCGGCCTCGCCCTGCGCACGTCGCAAAAGCAGATGGTCCTTGAAGGATTGCCCGATGGATCGCCAGTCGGACCGGGTGGGCATCAGGTCGCGCGTCAAGTGGCGGCTTGCCAGCGTGTAGGCGATATAGGCGAGGCCATTGACGACCAGCACCCAGGCGAAAAAAAAATGCCAGCGCCGTCCCATCGCCAGCCATTGCTGGCCGGGCAGCGTGATCCACGCGGGAAATCCGCGCCGAACCCGCTCGCCGTCCCTGCCCGACAAACCCAGCACACCGGTCGTGTTGAATTCATGCCCAAAGATGCGCGTCACGCCAACCGGGTTGCCCTGTGCATCCATGCGTGCGCCTATCTGCAGAATCGGCGGACGGCCGGTGTAGGAAGATTTCCCCCAGTTCAGCGCGGGGTATGCGTTGAATATCTGTAGCCCGCTCATCAGCAGCAGCATGAAGGCGAGCACATTGATCCAGTGCATGAGGCGGATGGGCCAGGCATGCCGCAGGTACCAGGCGGTCTGGCCGCGCTCCGACGCATCGTGTGACGGCATTTTTTCAGCTTTACGCGCGGGAAGTTTTCACCATAGGCGAGCCGCTGCAAAACCCAAGCCCGAAAGGTAACGCGCGACTCAAGCGCTCGCCGTCTCCAACGCCTCGATCTGGCCGGACAGCTCCAGCCATTTCTCCTCTTCACGCTCCAGCTCGTCGTTAATCTGCTGAATCTGCCGCCCTGTTTCGGTGATTTCCCCGACCGACAGGGCTCCGGTCAGACGCGCCTCCAGCGCGGCCTTTTCAGCGTGCAGCGCAGCCAGGCTGCTGTCGAGTTTCTCGAGTGACTGCTTCAGCGGCTTGAGCTTGCCGGATGGAACAGCGCATTTCTGCGGAACAGGGGATGGCGCCGTTTTAGGCGGCTCAGTGGCGCGGCCAGCCTCTCTCAGGCTTTCGCGCAGGCGCCTGCTCTCTTCCAGCAGATAGCGCTGATAGTCGTCGAGATCGCCGTCGAAGGGCTCCACCCCGCCGCGGCTGACCAGCCAGAATTCGTCGCACACCGCGCGCAGCAGCGCACGGTCGTGGCTGACCAGCATCACGGTACCCTCGAATTCGTTCAGCGCCATCGCCAGCGCCTCGCGCGTGGCAAGATCGAGGTGGTTGGTCGGTTCGTCCAGCAGCAGGAGGTTGGGGCGCTGCCACACGATCATGCACAGCACCAGCCTGGCCTTCTCGCCGCCGCTCATGGTGCCGACCGCCTGCTTGACCATGTCGCCGCTGAAGTTGAAGGTGCCGAGGAAGTTGCGCAGGTCCTGCTCGCGGCTGCTGAACTGGCCGGCTCCGCCGTTGGCGATGACGTCGCGCGCGAGGCGGATCATGTGTTCGAGCGGGGTGTCGGCCGGTCGCAGCACGTCGAGTTCCTGCTGTGCGAAATAGCCGATGTTGAGGCCTTTGCCTTCGACCACCTCGCCCTCGACCACCGGCAGCGCGCGTGCGATCGTCTTCACCAGTGTCGACTTGCCCTGGCCGTTGGCGCCGAGGATGCCGATGCGCTGGCCGGCGAATACCGATTTGCTGACGTGACGCACGATCACCGCCGGTGAAGTGCCCGGCGGCGCGTCCGCGGGCGGCGGATAACCGAAGCTCGCGTCGTCGATCGTCAGCATGGGATTGGGCAGGTTCTGCGGTTCCTTGAACTCGAAGGCGAACTCCGCGCTTGCCAGCATCGGCGCCAGTTTTTCCATGCGGTCCAGCGCCTTGACCCGGCTTTGCGCCTGCTTGGCCTTGCTGGCCTTGGCCTTGAAGCGATTGATGAACGCCTGCAGGTGGGCGATCTTGTCCTGCTGTTTGGCAAACGCCGCCTGCTGCAGCGCCATCTGCTCGGCGCGCATGTCCTCGAAGGTGCTGTAGTTGCCGCCGTAGCGCGTCAACTGGCCGTTCTCGATGTGCAGGGTGACGTTGGTCACGGCATCGAGAAATTCACGGTCGTGGCTGATCACCAGCATGGTGCCGGAGTATTTTTTCAGCCAGGCTTCCAGCCATACCAGCGCGTCCAGATCGAGGTGGTTGGTCGGTTCGTCGAGCAGCAACAGGTCGGACGGGCACATCAGCGCGCGTGCCAGTTGTAATCGCATACGCCAACCGCCGGAGAAGCTGTTCACAGATTGATTCAGCTCGCGCACCTGGAAGCCCAGGCCGAGGATCAGCGCCTGCGCGCGCGACTGCGCGTCGTGGGCGCCGGCGTCGTGCAGCGCCATGTAGGCGTGCGCCATGCGCTCGCCGTCGTCGCTGGCCTCGGCGGCTTCCACCTCACGCTGCGCCTCGGCAAGCTGGGTGTCACCGGCGATGACGAAGTCGGTCGCGGATTCGCTGGTCTCCGGCATGTCCTGCGCCACCTGCGCGAGGCGCCAGTGCGCTGGAAACGAGAAATCGCCCGCGTCCTCGTGCAGCATGCCGTTCAGCAGCGCAAACAGGCTCGATTTGCCAGCGCCGTTGCGGCCCACCAGGCCAATTTTCTCGCCCGGATTGAGCGACACCGATGCGCTGTCGAGCAGCACCTTCGCGCCGCGGCGCAACGTGAGATTCTTCAGGATGATCATGCAGGCA
>JANJWF010000097.1 GCA_024709685.1 Thiobacillus sp. | reverse complement strand
TACAGACCTGGTTCAGGAAGTGGCGGTCGTGCGAGATGACGATGATGGTCGCGTTGCTCTCGTTCAGCACGTTTTCCAGCCAGCGGATGGTGTTGATGTCGAGGTTGTTGGTCGGTTCGTCGAGCAGCAGGATGTCGGGCTGCGAGAACAGCGCCTGCGTCAGCAGCACGCGCAGCTTGAAGCCAGGCGCGATCTGGCTCATGGTGCCGTTGTGCTGCTCGGTCGGGATGCCGACGCCGAGCAGCAGCTGGCCGGCGCGCGCCTCGGCGTCGTAGCCGCCCATTTCGCCGAACTTGGCCTCGAGCTCGGCGGCGTGCAGATAATCCTCCTCGGTCGCCTCCGGGTTCATATAGATGGCGTCCTTTTCCTGCATCACCCGCCACATTTCGGCATGGCCCTGCAGCACTACGTCGAGCACGCGCTGGTCCTCGTAGCCGAACTGGTCCTGGCGCAGCCAGGCCATGCGCTCGCCAGGGTCGAGCGAAACGTTGCCGGCAGTCGGCTCCAGTTCGCCGGCCAGTATCTTCATGAAGGTGGACTTTCCGCAGCCGTTGGCGCCGATCAGGCCATAGCGGTTGCCGTCGCCGAACTTGACCGAAACATTTTCGAACAGGGGTTTGGCGGCGAATTGGAGAGTGATGCTGGAAGCGGTGAGCACGGCGAATTCCCGGAGATGCTTGAAAAACCGGGTATTTTAACAGTTTTTGGCCCGTATCCGGTCACGCTTGTCCACGCCTGGGCCGGCTCGCGGTGGAGCCATGGTTCAGTGCAGGGTGCTCAGATAGGCGATGACGTCGGCGCGGTCTTTCTCGTCAGCCAGGCCGTGGTATTTCATCTTGTCGCCGGGAACCACCTGTTGGGGGTCGGCGATATAGGTGTCGATTTTGTCAGGGCTCCAGACAAAGTTGCTTTGCTTCATCGGCGCGGAGTAAATGTAATCCGCAATGCTGCCCGCCTTGCGGCCGACGACGCCGAACAGCGATGGCCCCAGTTTGTTCCGGCCTTCCTGGACGCTGTGGCATAAGGCGCATTCCTGTGCAAAGGTAGCCGCACCCCGTTTGGGGTCGCCGGCGGCATGTGACGCCGGGCTTGTCCCGAGCAGCAAGCTTAGCGCCAGGGAGATGAAAAGATCCGAACCGACCGGCTGACGTGAACGCATATTGATGCCGTCTAAACTCAGAAAGAGGTCCAGGCAAACAGGTAGGTTGTGTCGTTGTCGCCGGCGTGGCTGCTTGTTCCGTCGAATTTGTCGTACATCGTGTATTGCAGGCCCAGCCGCACATTCGCCCAGGGTTCGCCCCACGACTCCTCTTTGCCGAATGGCGTCCAGTCGGCCTGCAGAACATAGCCTGTTGAATCTGGTGAGCCCGAGTCGTACAGGATCGCGTCGTTGCTGCCGTGAATCGCGAAATGGCCGGCAGTCACGCCCCAGGCCTGGTCGTAGTAATACGAGGCATTGATCTGGAACTCGTTGAGTGAGCCTTTCAGCTTGGCTGCATCGCCTGCGGCAATGGAGGCGTAGCGCGTTGGATGTTCGTGCGTATAACGGGCATTGACCGTTCCGATATGCCGGCGCGTCCCCAGGAACTGGAATGACGCGTCCGCGCCGATGTCGCGGTACTTGTCCGCTGGGCCGGCAGTGCGGTCGGGTCGCAACGCGGCATTCAGCCCGAACAGGCCGGCCGACCAGTTCTGTTTTCGGGTGTCGTTGAAAAAGCCCAGGCGCCAGTAGGTCGCAGGAGAATCCAGTACCCCCTCATCGTCAATGCCAATGCGATTGAGGGCGGAGGCGGAAAGCGTGCGGTATGCGCCCACCTCGGCATAGATCGAGTCATTCCAGAACCCATAAGCCGACAAGCCGGCCACGTGCCCGCCGAGTCCATCGTTGATCAGCGGTGAAGTGGCGGGCGTTGGCGCCAGATCCGACGAAGTATAGGGAAATCCCCAGGCGGGCAGGGTGTTGAACGGATCCTGAATGCCGGGGTTGTTGTTGAGTGAAACGCCTACCGTCGTGTCTTTTCCGCCGAGCGTGAGCGTGCGCGCGTAACGTATGTCGACGTTGTCGAGCGAACTCACGCGATCAACCCCGGAATAGGTGGTCTGAATGAAAGCGCCCATCTGGTCGGCCAGTTTGCCGGCAAGAAAGATCGAGGCCTCGTCCAGCGTGCCATTGTCGTTCGGTCCGTAATGCGGCGCGGCGCCGCCGGCCTGATCCTTGCGGGTGTGTGTCCACGAACCGCGGAGCATGGCGGAAAGCGGAACATGCCCGGCCTTGCCGTCGCTGTCGCTGTACCCACCCAGTTTGAAGCGGATGCCGTAGGGCGTGAGTTGCGGGCCGAATGCGCCGACGTGGCAGGCGGCGCACTCCTCCCCGGTCTGGCGCGCGTAGCTTGGCAAGGCGTGCGCCGGCAGAGCGAACGTGCCCAGCAACAGCAGGGCGAACGGGGCGCTCCAGCCGTGTTTGAGGACGAGCGCCTGGTTACGCCCGCAATCGGGTTCTGATCGCATAAGGACCTCCTCTCAGCGCTTTTAAATGTAGACGCTGAGGAGGCCGTGTCCACCACGAAGGCAGCCCTGGAGGAAGGGAGCGAAGGCCGCGATGGGGTGACGCGGCCCGTAAGAATGTCAGCGCATGAGCGCCGGATGGTCGGCAACCGGATGATCGAGGTGATAGCCCTGCACCAGGTCGACGCCGAATTCGCGCAGCAGGGCAAGCGTTTTGTCATCCTCGACGTATTCCGCCACCACAGCCTTGCCGAGGCCGCGCCCGACGCTGACCATGGCGCGCACGAATACCTGGTTGTCGGGGTCGTGAGACAGGTCGCGAATGAAGATGCCGTCGATCTTGATGATGTCGACCTGCAGGTGCTTGAGATAGGCAAAGGACGCAAAGCCGACGCCGAAATCGTCGAGGCATACTCCGCATCCCAGCTGACGCAGCGCATCGATCAGGCGCTGGGCGTCGTGCAGGTCGGATACCGCTGCGGTTTCGGCCAGCTGAATGAAATGGGTCGGCATGATGAGCTGGGTGGCGGCGTCGATCATGCGGATCAGCGCTTCCAGATGCGACAGCGAGCCGTCCTGTGCCCGGTACACCCCCTGGAAATGCAGCTGGAACAAGCTCTTGTCGAGCGCATTGCTGACGCGTTCGCCCCACGAAAGGCGGCTGCGCATTTCGCTGTCGGCGCTGATGTCGGCGCGGAAGACGCGCCAGGTGTTTTTGCCCGCATCCTTGGCCTGGTACATGGCGATATCGGTACGTGCGACGAGGTCGTCGGCGTCGGCGGCCTGCCCGGGATAGTAGGCGATGCCGAGGCTGGTGGTCAGCCGCAGGTTGTGCCCCTCGAAGCGGAAGGGGATCTGTGCGATCGCGCGCACCACTCGGTCAGCCAGCATTTCGGCCTCTTTGCCCAGCACGGTGGGAAGGAGGATGGCGAACTCGTCGCCGCCCAGCCGCGCCAGCACTTCGTTGTGCCGCACCAGGGCGCCGATCTCGCCGGCCACCCGGATCAGCAGCACATCGCCGGCACGGTGGCCGTAGCTGTCGTTGATGGACTTGAATTCTCGAGGTCGAAGAACATCACGGCGCATTGCGTCTGGTGGCGATCGGCTTCCAGCATGGTGCGCGCCAGTTCCTGCTGGAAGCGGTGACGGTTGAACAACCCGGTCAGCGCATCGCGCTAGCCCAGATACACTAGTTGTTCCGCGGTCTGACGCTCGCGGGTGATGTCCTCGTAGATCCATAGATGCCCGATGAAGCGCCCCTCGCGGTCGCGCACCGGATAGTCGAGTTCGTTGATGACGCGGCCATCGGTCATCTGGATTTCGTAGCTGTCGGACGATTCGCGCGCTTCCAGCACCGACAGCAGGTGTCTGGAAAAATGATCGGGGCGTGCCAGCGTCGAGGCGGATTTGCCCAGGACCTCGTTGATCGGCAGGCCGATGAGTGTCGCGCCCTCCTCGATCAGCCATACACGACTGAACGTGGGGTTGTGGTAAATCACGCGGCCGTCGGCCGCGACGAACAGGATACCGAGGTTCATCGCCGACAGAAGCGAAACCAGACGGGCGTGCTCCTGTTCGGCTTCCTGCCGATATCTGCGTTGCAGGCTTTCCGCGGCGTGCAGTTCGCCGATGGCCTGGCGCAGGTTGGCTTCGGTCGCCTTGAGATCGTCGATACTGTGGATGCTGGCACGGATGCCCTGATAGACACCGCTGTGGCTGTGAATGGGCTGCCAGTTCACCACTGCCCAGAAGTGGCCGCCGTCCTTGCGGCAGATGCGGAAGGTGTAGCCTTGGCCTGATGTGCCGCGCAGCGCCTGACGCAGCTGAAAATCGGCGGCAGCGCGGTCTTCCGGGTGGATGAAGTCCGTCGGGAAATTCATCTGCCCCATGCATTCGTCGATGCTATAGCCCAACATGCGCTCGACCGAGGGGTTGACCCAAAGCAGCCCGCCTTCGGGTGACAGCCAGAATTCGAGGTCATGGGTGTAGTCGGCGATGGCGTGGAAGCGCGCCTCGTTTTCGCGCGCACGCTCGACGTTGACGCGAACGGATTCGGCCATCCGGTTGAAGGTGCCGATCAGTTGGCCGATCTCGTCCACGCCTTCGCCCCCCTGTCTGACGTCCAGATCACCCTGTTGCATGCGTTTGCTGGCGCGGGTCAGGGCCTCGAAGCGGCGCACGATCCCGCCCGTCGACAGCATCAGCAGGATGCCGGTCAGCAGCAGGGCGGCCACGGCGATGATCAGGCTTTAGCGGGCACGCGCTTCCCGGATGAAGTCGCCCGAGAGGACCAGGCGGAACTCGCCATAGTGCTGGCCGGAAAAATCAACCGGCCGGGTCAGGGCGAAATCGGTCTCCTCGCCGCCCCTGCCGGCCCGCCACACGACCCGGTTGCTGCTGTCACGCACCTCGATCATCTTCAGTCCGCCATCGTTCCGCAGCGACTCGATGATGTCGTGCACGCTGGCGTCATCCCGCTGCATCAGCGGGGCGAGCAGGGCCGCCTCCATCGTCCTCGCGATTTCCTCCACCCGCTGCGCAGCCTGCTTTTGCAGAACCTGGGTGGTGAACTGCACGCCGTTGGCGATCAGAAAGCCCAGCATCACCGCTTCCACCGCCAGCGCGGCGAGGGTGAGCTTGTAGCGCAGGGACAGTTGCTCCAGCAACGCCTTCATCGGGTTGCCCGCCATATCTCCTGCGCCTGCAAAGCGCAGGGGCGGAAGGCGCTCAACTCATTGCCGTCTACGGAAAGACGCCAAACACCAGGGGCGTGTCCGCGCAGGGCGCGGGCCGGTTGGCGATGGCCGGCAGCAGGCATCCGGCCAAGGCAACAGAATGGCGTGTCAGCGTACGGCGCAATCGGGCAGCCAGCGCCGCCTGGCGGACCGGCGCGAGCGCACGAAGGATGAGGCCCGGCAGCCCCGGCCCCGGGAAAAAGGCATGCAACGTCTGTTCTCTCTATTACAGCGATTTCTGCAGAACCTTGGACTTCCGCTTGTAGTTGTACAGCGCCTGCTTGCTCCTAGGCAAGTGATCGGGGCTGCTGTCGACAAAGCCGCGTTCCTCGAACCATTGCTCGGTGCGCGTGGTCAGCACGAACAGCTGCTTGAAGCCCGCTTTCTTGCCGCGCTTCTCGACCTCTGCCAGCAGGAGGTCGCCGAATCCGCGTCCGCGGAAATCCCGGGATACCGCGAGGCAGGCGAGCTCGGCTGCCCGCTCCTCGGGAAACGGGTAGAGCGCCGCGCAGCCGGCGATGACCCCGTCGGATTCGAGTACCAGAAAGCGGTCGATTTCGATTTCCAGCAGTTCGCGTGAGCGCCGCACCAGGATGCCCTCGCGCTCGAGCGGCTCGATCAGGCCGAGGATGCCGCCGACATCGTCGATGGTGGCGGGGCGCAGGGTTTCCAATGGCGCCGGGGTGATGAGGGTGCCGACGCCTTCGCGGGTGAACAGCTCCGACAGCAGCGCACCGTCGCGGTGGCGGCTGATGAGATGCGCACGCTTGACGCCCTGTGTGCAGGCGCTGATCGCGCACGGTAGGTAATAGGACACGTCTTCCGGCAGCTTGCGTGTCTTGCCGCGTCCGGCTTTATCGAGGACCTGCCGGGCTTCATGGACGGTGAGGGCGTTGTGGATGGCATCGCCCTTGTCCGGCACCCCCTCGGTGTTCATCAGGAAGATCAGCTTGTCCGCCGCCAGTTCGACCGCCGCCTGGGTGGCCACGTCTTCCAGGCTGAGGTTGAAGATTTCGCCGGTCGGCGAATAGCCGATCGGCGAGAGCAGCACGATGTCGTGCTGGTCCAGCCGCCTGCGGATGGCGGCGGCGTCGATCTTGCGCACCTCGCCGGTGTGCAGCAGGTCGACGCCTTCGCGCACCCCCAGCGGCTGTGCGGTAACGAAGTTGCCCGACGCGACGCGGATGTCGGCGCCAGCCATGGGTGTGTTGGCCAGCCCCAGCGACAGCAGCGCCTCGATTTCGACCCGCACCGTGCCCGCGGCTTCCTTGACGCACGCCAACGCCGCGTCGTCGGTGACGCGCAGGCCGCCTACATAGCGGATCGCGGTGCCGTTCTCGGTCAGTCGCGCTTCCACCTGCGGACGCACGCCGTGCACCAGCACCAGCCGCACGCCCAGGCTGTTCAGCAGGTTGACGTCGTGCGCCAGCTGCACGAAGTCGCCATCTGCCACCAGCTCGCCCCCGAAGGCGATGACAAAGGTCTTGCCGCGAAAGCCGTGAATGTAGGGGGCGGCGGAGCGGAACCAGTGGACGAAATCGGTCGTGTCTTTCAATGGAGCGGCCCGGACAGGATCGGATACGCGAAGGATACCGAAAAACCCCCGGCGACACGCACGTCGTTGGTCGGGTCGCGGACGCAATCCGGATATCCGGCCAGGCGCGGCACCTAGAAATCGCCCCACAGCGTCTGCATCGCGGAAAGTGCCGCCAACGCGGCGGTTTCGGTGCGCAGCACACGCGGTCCCAGCCGCACCGCCATGGCACCTGCTGCCGTGAGCGCGGCGATTTCGTCGGCCTCGAATCCACCCTCGGGGCCGGCCACCAGGCAATCCGTTGCGCTCGGCTCGGACAGGTCGGCCAGGCGGGTCTCGGCCAGCGGCGACAGGAACAGCAGCCGGCCGTCTCGTGTTTGGCCGAGCCAGTGCGCGAGCGGCAGCGGCGCGGCCACCACGGGTACCTGGTTGCGCCCGCATTGTTCGCAGGCGCTTGCCACCACGCCCTGCCAATGCGCCACGCGACGGTCGGCACGCTCGCCCGCCAGCTTGACCACGCTGCGCCGGGCGGCGATCGGCTGGATCGCGCTCACTCCGAGTTCGACCGCCTTCTGCAGGGTGTAGTCCATGCGCTCGCCGCTCGAAACCCCCTGCGCCAGCATCACGCGCAGGCGCGATTCCCGCTCGACGGCGGCGAAGCCGGTGACGCTGACCGCGACCTCGTCCCTGTGGATGCGTTCGATGCGCGCGCTGTACTCGCCGCCGCGGCCATTGAACAGCGTCACCGTATCGTCCACCGCCAGCCGCAGTGCGCGCGCGGCGTGGCGCGCGGGACCGGGTGGCAGGCTGAAACGGGCGCCCGGGGCGAGCGGCTGATCGAGATAAAAACGGGGGGCGGACATCTTGGTATTATGCAGGGGTTGTCGAGAAATTCTGTGGAGCGCGTCATGGTTTCCCTCACCACCCCCGTATGTGATTTCGGCTGGAAAGCCCCCGAGTTCGACCTGCCCGGCGTCGACGGCAAGCGCTGGACGCTTGCGGGCGCGATGGGGCCGAACGGCCTGCTGGTCATGTTCATCTGCAACCACTGCCCGTACGTGAAAGCCATCCGTCCGCGGCTGGTGCGCGACCTCGCCGAACTCAGGCGCGATCACGGCATCCATGCCATCGCCATCATGTCGAACGATCCTGCCGAATACCCCGAGGATTCCTTCGACAGCATGAAAAAAGTGGCGGACGAATTCGGTTTTACCTTTCCCTATGTGATCGACGAGACGCAGCAGGTGGCGAAGGCTTACGGTGCGGTGTGCACGCCCGACTTTTTCGGTTTCAATCGCGACTTTGCGCTGCAATATCGCGGTCGTTTCGACGAATCGCGCAAGGAGACCGCCCCCGAGGGCGTTCGTCGCGATCTGTTCGAGGCGATGAAGGTAATCGCCGCCACCCAGCACGGGCCGGCCGAACAGATTCCGAGCATGGGTTGCTCGATCAAATGGAAAGGGGAATGAAATGGTCGACCGCCGGCAGCATTGGGAAAAGGTTTACAGCAGCAAGGCGACCGACCAGGTCAGCTGGTTCCAGCCGCATGCCGCCTCGTCGCTGCGCCTGATCGCGGACTGCGCGGGCACGGATGCGCACATCATCGACGTCGGCGGCGGTGCTTCGGTGCTGGTGGACGACCTCCTCGACACCGGTTACCGCAACCTCACCGTGCTCGATCTCGCCGAGTCGGCGCTGGCAGTCAGCCGTGCGCGGCTCGGGGCGCGCGCGCAGTCGGTACAGTGGATTGCCGCCGACGTCACCCGGGCCGACCTGCCCGCCGCGCGTTATGACGTCTGGCACGACCGCGCGGTGTTCCATTTCCTGACCGACCCCGCCGATCGCGCGCGCTACGTCGACCAGGTGCTGAAAAGCGTGAAACCCGGCGGACGGGTCATCATCGCCGCTTTCGGCCCTGGCGGGCCTCTGCAATGTTCGGGGCTCGATGTGGTGCGCTACGCACCCGATGCGCTGCACGCCGAATTCGGCGCGCGGTTCCGCCTGATCGGGCATGAGACCGAGATCCATCGCACCCCGGCGGGCGGGGAACAGGAATTTGTCTACTGTTATTGCCGACGCGCCTGAGATGCTTGAACAGGTCTGCGCGCTGGTTCGCGAGGTTGCGCAACGCGAGGTCACGCCGCGTTTTCTCAAGGTGACGCACAGCCGCAAGCCGGACGGCAGCCTGTTCACCGAGGCCGACGCGGCGACGCAGGCCGCACTCGAGGCGGCATTGCCGCAGATCAGGGACGCGCCGGTGCTGGGCGAGGAAATGACCGAGCAACAGCAGCAAGACGCCTGGGATGCCGGGCGCGATGGCTTGTGGTGCGTCGACCCGATCGACGGCACGTCCAATTTTGTCGCCGGCGTGCCGTATTTCGCGGTGTCGGTGGCTTATCTCTACAAGGGCGGGCGCCAGCTCGGCGTGGTCTACGACCCTGTCGCCGACGAGATGTTTTCGGCTGAACGCGGGCGCGGCGCGCATCTGAACGGTACGCCGCTGCCGCTGCGCCAGCCGGTTCCCGAGTTGCGCCGCGCACTCGCTGGCGTCGAGATGAAGCGCATCGACCGCGCGTTGGCCGGCCGGCTGGCGTCGTGGCCGCCGTATGCCTCACAGCGCAATTTCGGCGCGTCCACGCTCGACTGGTGCTACACCGCCGCCGGGCGTTTCGATATCTATGTCCACGGCGGACAGAAGCTGTGGGATTACGCCGCCGGCGCACTGATCCTGGAAGAGGCGGGCGGGCGGCTGGCCAGCCTGTCGGGGAGCTTCGACATCGCCAATGTATGGGAGCGTTCGGTGGTGGCGTCGGCGAGCCCCAAGCTGTTCGAGTTGTGGCGCGACTGGCTGAAGGCGGCCGGTGCATAAGCCGTTCTGTGGACCGAATAAGAAGATTTTAGTGCTTCAAATCTGAACGGGTACTTGAGCTTGATTGCTTAAGCCCATGTCATGTCGATGGTTTTTCCCGCTTTGCGCGTCGCTTGCGAAAGCGCGCCCTGCTGACGGATAATCAAGGTTTTTGCATATTCTGCCCAAGCTGTCGCTGCACGGCTTTTCCGGGTGGAGAACGCGAGAGTTTTTTACCTAGCTGAAGGGAACGCAATGCCAACCCGTAACGACCTGGCCAATGCCATCCGCGCGCTCGCGATGGATGCAGTCGAAAAAGCCAAATCCGGCCACCCCGGCGCCCCCATGGGCATGGCGGAAATCGCCGAGACGCTGTGGAACCATCACATGCGCCACAACCCCGCCAACCCGAAGTGGGCGGATCGCGACCGCTTCGTGCTGTCGAACGGCCACGGCTCGATGCTGATCTACGCGCTGCTGCACCTGACCGGCTACGACCTGTCGATGGACGACCTCAAGCAGTTCCGCCAGCTGCACTCCAAGACCCCAGGCCACCCCGAGTATGGTTATGCGCCCGGCGTCGAGACCACCACCGGGCCGCTCGGACAGGGCATTACCAACGCCGTCGGCATGGCGATGGCGGAAAAGATTCTCGCCGCCGAATTCAACAAGCCCGACCACACCATCGTCGACCACCATACCTATGTGTTCATGGGTGACGGCTGCATGATGGAAGGCATCTCGCACGAAGCCTGCGCGCTCGCCGGAACCTGGAAGCTCGGCAAGCTGATCGCCTTCTGGGACGACAACGGCATCTCGATCGACGGCCACATCGAGCACTGGTACACCGACGACACCGCCAAGCGCTTCGAAGCCTATGGTTGGCATGTCATCCCCGGCGTCGACGGCCATGACGTCGCCGCCCTCGAGGCAGCGATCCAGAAGGCCAAGGCCGAAAGCGGCAAGCCGACGCTGATCTGCTGCAAGACCATCATCGGCAAGGGCTCGCCCAACAAGGCCGGTACCCACGACGTGCACGGCGCCGCGCTGGGCCACGAGGAAGTCGAGGCTACCCGCAAGAACATGGGCTGGAACCACCCCGCGTTCGAGATTCCCGCCGACATCTATGCCGGCTGGGACGCCAAGACCAAGGGTCAAGGGCTCGAAACCCTGTGGAACAACAAGTTTGCCGAGTACAAGAAGGCGTTCCCGGCCGAGGCCGCCGAGTTCGAGCGCCGCATGAAGGGCGAGCTGCCCGCCAACTGGAAGGCGCACGTCGCCGACAAGCTGGCCGCGATCAACGCCAAGGGCGAGACCGTCGCCACCCGCAAGGCCAGCCAGATCGCGATCAACGCGCTGGCACCCGCGCTGCCCGAGTTCCTCGGCGGCTCGGCCGACCTCACCGGTTCCAACCTGACCAACTGGGAAGGCAGCCATCCGGTGCGCCACGGCAATCCTGGCAACTACATCAGCTACGGCGTGCGTGAATTCGGCATGGCCGCGATCATGAACGGCATGGCGCTGCACGGCGGCCTGCTGCCCTTCGGCGGCACTTTCCTCATGTTCTCCGAATACTCGCGCAACGCCATCCGCATGGCCGCGCTGATGAAGCAGCGCGTGATTCACGTGTTCACCCACGACTCCATCGGCCTCGGCGAGGACGGCCCGACCCACCAGCCGGTCGAGCAGACCGCCACCCTGCGCATGATCCCCAACATCGACGTCTGGCGTCCGTGCGACACCGTTGAAACGCTGGTCGGCTGGGTGGCTTCCGTCGAGCGTACCACCGGCCCCACGCTTCACATCCTCAGCCGCCAGAACCTGCCGTTCATGGCGCGCGACGCCGCCACCTTGGCCAACGCCGCCAAGGGAGGCTATGTGCTGAAAGATGCTGCGGGCGCCAAGGCCGTGATCATCGCCACCGGCTCCGAAGTCGAACTGGCGGTCAAGGCCCAGGAAGCCCTGGCAGCCGAAGGGGTCGCCGTGCGCGTGGTGTCGATGCCCTCGACCAACACCTTCGATCGCCAGGACGCCGCCTACAAGGCCAGCGTGCTGCCGAAGGGCCTGCCGCGCGTTGCCGTCGAAGCCGGCGTCACCGACTTCTGGCGCAAGTATGTCGGGTTGGAAGGCGCGGTGGTCGGTATCGACAGCTTCGGCGAATCCGCTCCGGCACCGGCGCTGTTCAAGCACTTCGGCATCACCACCGAGGCCGTCGTGGCCGCGGTGAAGAGCGTACTGTAAAAAATCCTGTGTCGGCGGAGGGCGCGAACAACGCGAAGTTTTCTTCGCGATCCTTCGCGCTCTTCGCCGATAAGTAAGTAAAGATTTCTCAACCTAGGAGACTGCAAATGGCAATCAAAGTAGGCATCAACGGTTTTGGCCGCATCGGCCGCATGGCTTTCCGCGCGATCGCCAAGGACTTCCCCGGCATCGAAGTGGTCGCGATCAACGACCTGCTCGAGCCCGATTACCTCGCCTACATGCTGAAGTACGACTCGGTGCACGGCAACTTCAAGGGCGACATTAAGGTCGACGGCAGCAACCTCGTCGTTAACGGCAAGAAGATCCGCCTGACCGCCGAGAAGGACCCCGCCAACCTGAAGTGGAACGAAGTGGGCGCCGACATGGTCCTGGAATGCACCGGCTTCTTCCTCGACGACGAATCCTGCCAGGCCCACCTGAAGGCGGGTGCCAAGAAGGTCGTGATGTCCGCACCCTCCAAGGACAAGACCCCGATGTTCGTCTACGGCGTGAACCACACCACCTACGCCGGTCAGGCCATCGTGTCCGCAGCTTCGTGCACCACCAACTGCCTGGCCCCGGTCGCCAAGGTGCTGAATGACAACTGGGGCATCAAGCGCGGCCTGATGACCACCGTGCACGCTGCCACCGCTACCCAGAAGACCGTCGACGGCCCGTCCAAGAAAGATTGGCGCGGCGGCCGCGGCATCCTGGAAAACATCATTCCGTCTTCCACCGGCGCTGCCAAGGCTGTCGGCGTGGTGCTGCCCGAACTCAACGGCAAGCTGACCGGCATGGCCTTCCGCGTGCCGACATCCGACGTGTCCGTGGTCGACCTGACGGTCGAACTGAACAAGGAAGCCAAGTACGCCGACATCTGCGCCGCAATGAAGGCCGCCTCACAGTCGGGCGACATCAGCAAGACACTGGGCTACACCGACGAGAAGGTCGTCTCCACCGACTTCCGCGGCAACGGCTATTCGTCGATCTTCGACGCCGAAGCCGGCATCGCGCTGGACGGCACCTTCGTCAAGGTGGTGGCCTGGTACGACAACGAGTACGGCTACACCTGCAACATGCTGCGTTTCGCCGAGCACGTCGCCAAGTAAGGGGCCTTCAGGGATCAGGATTCAGGGAATGCGCGGGCGCAGCCCGCGCATTGAATCAGGGACGGGTCTTCGGCCGCACATCCCCTGGCCCCTGGGTCCCGCCCCTGACCCTTCAGCAGTGAGCCTTAAGGTCTGGCGCGCCGGCGAACACGCCGGCGTGCCAACCCTTAAAACTTACTTTTCAGGAGAAACAAGCATGGCATTCATCCGCGTCACCGATCTCGATCTGACAGGCAAGCGCGTCTTCATTCGCGCCGACATGAACGTGCCAGTGAAGGACGGCAAGGTCACCTCCGACGCCCGCATCACTGCGTCGATGCGCACCATCGAGCACTGCCTCAAGGCTGGCGCCAAGGTGATGGTCACCTCCCACCTCGGCCGCCCGACCGAAGGCGAGTTCAAGGAAGAGGATTCGCTGAAGCCTGTGGTCGACGTGATCGCGCAGAAGCTCGGCAAGAACGTGCGCCTGATCCGTGAATGGACCGAGGGTGGCTTCGATGTCGCCAACGGCGAACTGGTGGTGCTGGAAAACTGCCGTGTCAACAAGGGTGAGAAGAAGAACGTCGACGAGACCGCGAAGAAATACGCCGCGCTGTGCGACGTCTTCGTGATGGACGCCTTCGGCACCGCGCACCGTGCCGAAGCCTCGACCCACGGCATCGCCAAGTTCGCGCCGACCGCCGCAGCCGGCATTCTTCTGACCGAAGAGCTCGACGCACTCGACAAGGCGCTCGCCAACCCGGCGCGCCCGATGGTCGCCATCGTCGGCGGCTCCAAGGTTTCGACCAAGCTGACCGTGCTGGAAGCGCTGGCCGAGAAATGCGAGCAGCTGGTGGTCGGCGGCGGCATCGCCAACACCTTCCTCAAGGCTACCGGCCACAACGTCGGCAAGTCGCTGTGCGAGGACGACCTAGTGCCGACCGCGCAGGCGCTGATCGAAAAGATGACCGCGCGCGGCGCGACCATTCCGATCGCCGTCGACGTGGTGTGCGGCAAGAAATTCGACGCCAACGAGCCCGCCGTGCTGAAGGATGCCAAGGATGTGGCCGACGACGACATGATTTTCGACATCGGCCCGAAGAGCGCGCAGGAACTCGCGGACATCATCATGAAGGCCGGGACCGTGGTGTGGAACGGCCCGGTTGGCGTTTTCGAGTTCGACCAGTTCGGCGAAGGCACCAAGACCATCGCCATGGCGATCGCCAACACCAATGCGTTCACCCTGGCCGGCGGCGGCGACACCATCGCCGCGATCCAGAAATACGACATCTACGACAAGGTGAGCTACATCTCCACCGCCGGCGGCGCCTTCCTTGAATACCTGGAAGGCAAGGTCCTGCCCGCCGTGGCGATCCTGGAGGAGCGCGCGAAGGGCTAAGCGCTTTACGGCAAGACCCGAGGGGGAGGCGCAGGCTTCCCCCTCGAGGTTTCCGAACCTCCTCATAGCCAACGCTTCACCCACATAATGATTCGAAGAACCAAAATCGTCGCCACCCTCGGCCCCGCCTGTGCCGATCCCAAAATCCTGGACCGGATGATGGAAGCCGGGCTGGATGTGGTGCGGCTCAACTTCTCCCACGGCTCGGCACAGGACCATATCGACCGCGCCGAACTGGTGCGCGCGCTCGCGCGCACACGCGGCCGTGCGGTCGGCGTGCTGGTCGACCTGCAGGGCCCGAAGATCCGCATCGGCAAGTTCAAGGACGGCAGGATCACCCTCGCCAAGGGTGATATCTTCATTCTCGATGCCGCCTGCCCGCTCGGCGACCAGACCCGTGTCGGTCTCGACTACAAGGAATTGCCGAACGACGTGAAGCGGGGCGTCACCCTGCTGCTCGATGACGGCCGCATCGAGCTCTGGGTCGAGGAGGTCAGGGGCACCGAAATCGTCTGCAAGGTGGTGCAGGGCGGGGTGTTGTCCAACAACAAGGGCATCAACCGCAAGGGCGGCGGTCTCTCAGCCGCCGCGTTGACCGAAAAGGATGTCGAGGACATCAAGACCGCCGCGGCGCTGAACGCGGATTACCTGGCCGTTTCGTTCCCGCGCTCGGGCGCCGACATGCGCCAGGCGCGCGAACTGCTGCGCGCGGCAGGCGGCAAGAGTCAGCTGGTCGCCAAGATCGAGCGCACCGAGGCGATCGAACATCTGGAAGAAATCCTGGAAGCCTCCGACGCCATCATGGTGGCCCGCGGCGACCTCGGAGTGGAGGTCGGTGACGCCGCGGTGCCCGCGCTGCAGAAGCGCATGATTCGTATGGCGCTGGAGCGCAACAAGGTCGTCATCACCGCCACCCAGATGATGGAGTCGATGATTTCGAGCCCGATCCCCACCCGCGCCGAAGTCTCCGACGTCGCCAACGCGGTGCTGGACGGCACCGATGCGGTGATGCTTTCGGCCGAGACGGCGGCCGGTCAGTTTCCGGTCGAGGCGGTGCAAGCGATGGATCGCGTCTGCCTCGAGGCGGAAAAAGAGGCAGAGTCCGTGTTTTCCGGCGCTGCGCGGCTCGATCACAGCTTCCTGCGCCCCGACGAGGCGATTGCGATGTCGGCAGTCTTCACCTCGGTGCATCTCAACATCAAGGCGATCGCCGCGCTCACCGAGTCGGGCAATACCTGCCTGTGGATGAGCCGGCTGTCGACCGGGGTGCCGGTGTATGCTTTGACACCCGAGGTTCAAACCCGTAGAAAAGTGACCCTTTTCCGCGGTGTTTATCCGATCAACCTGCAAACCGCCAGCAAGGAACGCGACGCCTTGCTGGCGGAAGCCGAAGAAGAATTGCGGCGCCGCGGCGCCGTGCGCGACGGCGACCTGATCCTGCTGACCATCGGCGAGCCCATCGGCCAGCCGGGCGGCACCAACACCATGAAGATCGTCCGCGTCGGCGATTCGAAAAAGACCTGATTTTGCAACGTGGCTTGCCGCAAATTTTTAACCTAGGAGAGTGTAAATGGCCCTGATTTCCCTTCGTCAATTGCTCGACCATGCCGCGGAAAACGGCTATGGGCTGCCCGCGTTCAACGTCAACAACATGGAACAGGTGCAGGCCATCATGCAGGCCGCCGCCGCCGTCGATTCGCCGGTGATCCTGCAGGGTTCCGCCGGCGCCCGCTCCTATGCCGGCGAACCCTTCCTGCGCCACCTGATCCTGGCCGCGATCGAGATGTATCCGCACATCCCGGTTTGCATGCACCAGGACCACGGCGCCTCGCCGAGCATCTGCTTCCGCTCGATCCAGTCCGGCTTCAGCTCGGTGATGATGGACGGCTCGCTGAAAGAAGACGGCAAGACCCCGTCGACCTACGAGTACAACGTCGAGACCACCCGCAAGGTGTCCGAGCTCGCGCACGCCTGCGGCGTCTCCGTCGAAGGCGAACTGGGCTGCCTGGGCTCGCTTGAAACCGGCAAGGCCGGCGAGGAAGACGGCCACGGCGCCGAAGGCGTGCTGGATCATTCCGCGCTGCTGACCGACCCCGACGAGGCCGCCGACTTCGTGTCCAAGACCAAGGTCGACGCGCTCGCGATCGCCATCGGCACCAGCCACGGCGCCTACAAGTTCACCCTTAAGCCCACCGGCAAGGTGCTGCGCATCGACCGCGTGAAAGAAATCCACGCCCGCATCCCCAACGTTCACCTGGTGATGCATGGCTCGTCCTCCGTGCCGGAAGACTGGCTCGCCATCATCAACAGCTACGGCGGCGACATGGGCCAGACCTACGGCGTACCCGTCAGCGAAATCGTCGAAGGCATCAAGAACGGCGTGCGCAAGGTCAACATCGACACCGACCTGCGC
>JANJWF010000023.1 GCA_024709685.1 Thiobacillus sp. | reverse complement strand
TGGAGTCGGTTGAACGTGAGCTGGGGCAGTTTTTTTGCCTTCATGGGGCTTGCAAACCTGGTGGTTGCCTTCAACTTCTCGACCGACGCCTGGGTCAACTTCAAGCTGTTCGGCAGCCTGGGACTGATGCTGGTGTTCGTGATCGCCCAGAGCATGATGCTGACCCGCTATATTGATAAAGCCGAACTGCACAAGGAAGAAAAGCAATAATGTTCTACGCCATCGTCGGGCAGGACGTGCCCGACAGCCTGAATCAGCGGCTTGCCGCCCGCCCCGCGCACCTGGAACGCCTGCAGGCCCTGCAGCAAGCGGGTTGCCTGCTGCTGGCAGGCCCCTTCCCCAATATCGACAGCAACGATCCGGGCGCCGCGGGTTTTTCCGGCAGCCTGGTCGTCGCCGAATTCGACTCACTCGCCGATGCACAGGCCTGGGCCGATGCCGATCCCTACCTGGCAGCCGGCGTGTTTGCCGGCGTCAGCGTGAAGCCATTCAAGAAAGTCCTCCCCGCATGAGCACGGCCGACCTGATTCGCGAGCGCCTCGCCGTGCTCGAGCCCGAAACCTTCAACCTGGAAGACGAGAGCGCCCGGCACAAAGGGCACGCCGGCGCCGCCTCGGGTGGCGGGCATTTCCGCATCACTCTGGTGTCGCCCAGGTTTCGCAACCTCTCCACCCTCGCCCGCCACCGCCTCGTATACGAAGCCATGGGCGAGCTCATGCAGCGCGAGATCCACGCGCTCTCGATCACCGCCTTGACCCCGGAAGAACTCTGAAAGGAATCTGAAAGAATGCGCGTCGCACTCCTCCCCACCCTGATCCTGCTGACCCTCGCCCCGCTGGCGCAGGCGCAGACCCCTGCTCCTGCAGAAGCCACTTCCGCCGCTGCGGCCCCCGCTGTCGAGCCCAACAAGCCGCTGGCCGTGGTCAATGGCAAGGAAATCCCTGCGCTGTATGGCGAACTGGTCAAGCGCGAGATGGCCCAGGGCCAGGCCGACAGCCCGCAGCTCGACGCCCGCGTGCGCGAGTCGCTGGTCAACCTGGAGCTGCTGTCGCGCGCCGCGCTCGACAAGGGGCTCGACAAGGATCCGCGGCTCGCCGCCATGCTGGACATCCGCCGCAAGGACCAGCTGTCGAAGGCCTATCTCGAAGATTATGTCAAAGCCCATCCGGTCAGCGACGCCGAGATCCAGACCACCTATGACAAGGCCAAGGCCGAACCGGTCGAACCGGAATACCGGGCGCGCCACATTCTGGTGAAAACCGAAGCCGAGGCAAAAAAGATCCTGGCGGATCTCGGCAAGAAGGCCAAATTTGAGGATCTGGCGAAAAAGTATTCCAAGGATCCCGGCTCAGCCAAGAACGGCGGCGCCCTCGACTGGTCAGACCGCCGCGCCTACGTGCCGGAGTTCTCCGACGCCCTCGCCAGCCTGAAGAAGGGCGAAACAACCAAAACGCCAGTCAAGACGCAATTCGGCTACCACATCATCCGCCTCGACGACACGCGCCAGCCGGAACTGCCTCCGCTGGAGACCGTTCGCGGCGAGATCGTGAAGCAGCTGCAGAACGAGCGCGTCCGCGAAGCCATCACGGCAGCGCGCGCCGGTGCAAAAATCGAGTAATCGGCTAATAATAATCAAGTGGGGCTTTTGCCCCGCTTTCACCTGACAGGGAGCCAAAGATGGCCAAAGAACATAATCAACTGCAAGACGTTTTCCTCAACACCCTGCGCAAGGAGCGTATCCCGGTGTCAGTGTTCCTCGTCAACGGCATCAAGCTGATGGGCCGGATCGAGTCGTTCGACCAGTTCGTGGTGCTGCTGAAAGGCCAGGATCAGGCCGCGCAGATGATCTTCAAGCACGCCATTTCGACCATTTCCCCCTCGCGTGAAGTGGTGCTGCCGCAGCGCGACGCCGAGGCCTGAGCTTCATACTATTCAACGTGGGCGGGCAGTAGTCTGGCCGCCGTCTTCGCGTCCACCAGTACGACCGCGCCTCCGCGGTACGTCTGTTTGTGACGGGCAGGAATCGCGTCGAGGTTCCGCTGCTGCCCGTCCTTCAGATAAATCACCACATAGCCTTCCGGGTGTGCAGCCAGCCAGCGCACCAGTGCGGCACCGTGCAGTTCGACCAGCGGCGCTTCCAGACGGCCCAGAAACTGGTATTGGGCGTGGTAGCTCACGGCAGCATTCGCCACGGGGAATCCCTCCACCTGTACCTGTCTGATCGCCTGCGCCATCGGCTTGATGTTATAGAGGGGGTCGATCGAACGCATCGCCGCCATTTGCACCAGCGCTAGCGTGGCGGCCCCCAGCAGCGCCAGATTCAGCACCGGCGGGACGCCCCGCCGCCCGGCCACCCAGGCCGCCAGGGCCAACGCCAGCAGCACCGCGCCTGGCCACATCGGCGGCAGCACAGCAACCTGTTCGTAGACCGCCGCAATCCTGCCGCTGGCAGCCAGCATCAAAGCCACCCCCAGCGCTGCCGCCAGCAAGGCAGGCAGGCCCACGCGGGAAGCTGGATGGTCTGCCAGCACACGCGCCGCCAGCAGCGCAAACGCCGGAAACAGGGGCACCAGATAATGCGGCTGCTTGCCGCTGATGAAAGAAAACGCGATGAACACGGGCAGCATCCAGGCGAGGCAAAAGCGCGTGCCACGATCCAGCCCCGATTTCACGTGATGGACCAGCGCCTTCCACAGGTCTGGCCAGACAAACCAGGGAAACAGCGCCAGCGGCAGCAGCGGCAGATACCACCAGACCGGTCTCCGGTGGGCAAAGGACTCGACCATACGGTTAGCGGTTTGCCCCCAGAAAATCGCATTGCGATAGGCCTCGCCCCCCTCCGCGCCGGCCGGAATCGCCCACGCCAGCGCGATGGCCGCACCGAACAGCACTGCCAGCAGCACCCCGCCGAACCAGCGGCCCCAGCGCAGGCCGGGATTCCACCACGGCGCCAGCACGGTGACGGGCAGCACGTTGAGCAGGATGACCGGTCCCTTGGTGAGCACGCCCAAACCGATCGCAATTCCCAGCATGGCAAAGCCGCGCCGCTTGCCATCGGCAGCGTCGAGCACGCCGTGCATGCCGAGCAGCACCCAGAACGCCAGGATCACGTCGAACATGGCCGAGGTGGAAAAGAGGATCCACAGCAGGGCGCTGCCCAGAACCAGCGCGGCCTGGCCGCCGAGGTGGGTGTGACGCGGCCACAGGCGGCAGGCGAGCAGATAGGTCAGCAGCAGCGAGCCAGCGGAAAACAGCGGCGACACCAGGCGCGGCCACCAATCGTTGACGCCGAACAGCGCCCAGCCCGCGTGGAACATCCAGAACATGAAGGGCGGCTTGTGGCTGTATGGCTCGCCGTTCTTGAACGGCACCAGGAAATCGCCACGCAGCCACATTTCCCATGCGGCGCTGACGTAACGCGTTTCGTCGATCGGGATCAGCGGCCGCGTCAGCAGCCCCACTGCAGCGAGCACGACCAGCAGGAGCAGGCTCATCAGCAGGGGGCCGCGGCCAGAGGAATCAGGATTTTGTCGTAAATTCATCGCGTGGTCTGTCGGTTTCCTCAAGCGCGGCATCGATCTGGTCATCCAGGCTCTGGCCATGTCGGAAACGGCGGTAGAGCCAGACCCCCAGCGTTCCGGAGAGCAGAAACAGGCCGATGGCCAACGCGAGTTTCAAGGTCGGTGCGATATGAACGCCGCTGCCGACCAGCGCAAATACCAGCGTCTGCGGGAGGTAGCCGAGCAGCGTGCCGGAGAAGAAGTGAAGGGGACGGATGCTCGAAATGCCGGCCGCCAGATTGGTCAGCAGGTTGTTTCCCACGGGCAACAGCCTGACCAGGATCGTCATGGAAACGGGATGCTCGCAGACGAAACGGTCGAAACGCCCGGCGCGTCCACCGAGCCGCGCGCGCAGCAGGCCTTTGCCGAAGAAGCGCGCATAGCCGAAGCTCAACATACAGCCGAGCAGCGCGGCCAACGCGCCGAGCAGCGTGCCCAGCCCCAAGCTGAAAGCGTAGCCGCCGAGAAACGCGATGATCTGGCGCGGTAGGCCAATGGCGGTGAGGACCCCGCCCATCAGCAGGAACAGCAGCTCGCCATTGATCCCGTGGCCACGCACCCGTGCATCGATCCAGGCCTCGTTGACGCTGTGCCCCAGGTCACTGGTCTTGAAGAGGTACCCCAGCAGCGCCAGGCTCAGCAACAGCGCCAGTCCCTTGACGATTACACGCGCTCTCATTCGGGCCGCATCCGCTCAGAGATCGGAATCGGATTCGATCACCGGCAACCGTACCCGCCGCTGCAACCAGGCCACACCGAACAGGTCGACGATGCCCACCCAGAGTCGGTTGTGCACGCCATATTTGGAGGTGCCGCGCTCGCGCGGGCGGTGACGGACCGGCACCGACACCACAGCACCCCCGTTGCGTATCACCAAAGCCGGCAGGAAACGGTGCATGTGATCGAAGTTGGGAAGTTGCAGGAATGTCTCGCGGGCAAACAGCTTGAGGCCGCAGCCCGTATCCGGCGTGTTGTCCTTCAGCATGCGCGAGCGCACGCCGTTGGCGATTTTTGACGACAGGCGGCGCAGGAAGGTGTCGTTGCGCCGCGCACGCCAGCCCGCCAGCAATTCAAGATTGGACGGCTGCGACGGATTGGCCAGTTCAGCCAGCAGCACCGGGAGGTCGGCGGGATCGTTCTGGCCGTCGCCGTCGAGCGTGGCGATCCACTCGTGGCGCGCCGCGTTCACCCCGGTCGTCACCGCCCGGCTCTGACCGCACGAAATGCGGTGGCGGATCACCCGCAACACCGGAAATTCGTGCTTCAGCGCCTCCAGTCGCGACTGGCTGGCATCGGTACTGCCATCGTTGACGTAAATGATTTCGAACGTGGTGCCGCCGGACAGCGCCGCCACGATTTCGCGCACCAACGGCTCGACATTGTCCTGCTCGTTCTTGACGGGGACAACCACGGAAAGCCTGCCGTGGTAGGCATGTTTCGGCATTGCTGTATGGAATGGTCGCGCTCGTCTTGGCGGAGATAGGGATTCGTCCCCCCGTTTCCCGCTTCGGCAGTGGCTTCCAAGGCTGGAAGTTGCAGAGGCCGACATTCTAATTTATTTTCAACGCCGCGTACGTGTTTGCTACGCCACTACCGTGCCGGGACGATTTCGACAAAACGCAATCCTCGCGTGGCGCAATTCTTATGCTGTCGCCCTTGCAGCGCGTGCACGGTTGCGTCGCCAATATGGCCGACCCTGCTGAAAATGCGGATGATTGGGCAGAAAACTGAGACCGCCCTGAATTTTCTGTATTTGAAATGTGGCGGAGAGGGGG
>JANJWF010000177.1 GCA_024709685.1 Thiobacillus sp. | reverse complement strand
CAACTACGGCTGGATCGCCAGCAACACCGGCATCACCGGCCTGGGCATCGACGTCAACGGCGACAGCATCGCCGACGGCACCGACGGCACCCGCCTGCGTTCCGGCGTGTTCTCCGCCGCCGCCGGCGACAAGCTCGAGTTCTACTTCAACTACGTGACCTCCGACGGCGCGGGCTTCTCCGATTTCGCCTGGGTACGTCTGCTCGACAGCAGTCTCAGCGAAGTGGCGCTGCTGTTCACCGCGCGCACCACACCCGGTGGCGACACCGTGCCCGGTTTCGGCATGCCCCCCCTCGGTACCGGCGTGACCCTGGTTCCGGCCACGACCCCGATCATCGCCGGCGGCCCGTCCTGGTCTCCGCTGGGTGGCTACTCGGGCAGTTGCTACAACACCGGTTGCGGCTACACCGACTGGATCGGCATGAACTACACCATCGCGGCCGCGGGCAGCTACGTCCTGGAGTTCGGCGTGGTCGACTGGGCTGACCAGATTTACGATTCGGGCCTCGCCTTCGACGGCATCCTGGTCGGCGGCAAGCCGATCGATCCGGTGCCGGAGCCCGCTTCGCTCGCGTTGCTGGGTATCGGTCTCGCGGGCCTTGCCGCCGCACGCCGCCGCAAGACTGCTTGAGCGGCACGCACTCCGAAAAAAAGCCGACGCGATGCGTCGGCTTTTTTTCGCAATAATCGACTCGAAGACGGAACGCTCTCGAAAGAACGCTAAAGTTTCCTCCCGGCAACTCCGTAATGCCGTTGAATCAACGGTTTTTATCCTTTATCCTTCGTCGACACAAGAAATGGGGACCGTCGTGCCACCGAATCAAGAGATCGCATCTTCGAGCAATCGAATCCCGCCTGAACACCGGACCAGCACAACACCCAATCATCCACACCACGCCAGCTCGCAAAAAAAGGGGAAAACAACGATGTACGAATTTAAGCCACTCAAGGGCCTGCTTCTTGCCGGGCTGATCGGAGCAACGGGAATTCTGGCGGGATGCGGCGGCGGCGGTGGAAGCGGCGCGGGCACGCCTTCGTACTGGACAATCGACGTGCGCTCGGATGCGTCGACCTTGCCAATCAACATCGCCAATGAAGCGCCGCGCATCGGCGGTCGCTACACCACCACACTGTATGTCGAAGTGAAGGACATGGGCGGACGTCCGGTCCCCGGCGCAGACGTCGGCTGTTCCTATACGGGTGGACTCGATACCGGTGCGCTCTACTATCTGGATGGCGACCCAAACCACGAAACGAAGGAAACCATCAATGGCGTTGAAGTCACCACGCCCATTGCGTACCGCTCCGTGACGCTTTCCACCAACTCCGGCCTGGCGAGCTTCCATTTCCACGCCTCCAGTGTGGCGGGTGCGGCGACGGTGCGCTGTACCGTGACCGACGCCGGGAATGTCGTGCAATCCGACACAGTCACGATCCAGGTGGGCGGCGCGCCCAGCGGCAAGGTTTCCCAGGTCGTGTTCGATGCGTCCAGCCCCAACTATCTGTTTGTGCAGGGCTACAACGGCCCGACACAAATCCAGATACAGGCAAACGTCGTCGACGAGGCTGGACAACCGGTGGTCAACGTTCCCGCCGGCGCCAACAACCTGCAACTGAGCATCGTCCCGGATCCTACATCCCCCGCAGATGACGCAGCCACGCTGCGCGGCGTCAATGCCAGTGGCCACACCGTTTCCGGTACCTCGATCCTCGTCAGGAGCATCAACGGCAAGGCCCAGTTCACCCTGGTGAGCGGCAATGCGCCCGGCCCGATCCTCATCGAGGCCATCAGCGATCGCGCCGACAACAACGTCGACAATGGCGTGGCCGAAGCCATCTATAACCAGGTGGCCGTTTCCGCGGTCACGTCGGCACCGTCACAAGCGTCGGCCGTCACACCGCTGGCGATCGATACCGCCAGCCTGCCCACGGTCACGGCCAACATTCCCTATGCCACGCTGCTCGAGGCCAGCGGAGGTGCGGCGCCGTATACCTGGTCCCTGGTCGCTGGGGGCTCGCTGCCGACCGGGCTTTCGCTGAGTCCCAGCGGGGTCATCTCCGGAACGCCCTTCGGTGGCATTAGCGGAACCTACAACTTCGTCGCTCAGGTCAAGGACGCGCAAGGCACGACACTGCAGAAAGGCATCGCGATCGCCTACACCGCCCCAGCGCCGACGCCGCCGACCGCACCGTCCGTCGTCACGGCTTCGCTTCCCAAAGCCAAGAAGGACGTGTCATACATCACCCTCGTGACGGCTACTGGAGGAACGCCACCTTATACCTGGTCCGCGACCGGATTGCCTGTCGGATTGACGATGAACTCCTCCGGCGTCATCAGCGGCACACCGACTGCACCCTGTGTTCCTGCGGATCCACTGCCCACCTGCCAAGTCGCCCTGACGGTTAACAGTGGTTCGCTCTACTCGACCCGGCTGGTGGTTCTGCAGGTCGACCCATAGCAGTATAGGTAACCCGCCCGCCGCACGTTGTGGCGGGCTTTTCTGGCGGTTCTTCCCGCAACAAAAAAGCCGGCGCATGCGCCGGCTTTTTTGTTGCGACTTTCAGCTCAGCGCAAATAACCTTCGTGCTCCAGCTTCAGCAGCACCTGCTGCACCGCCTCCTCGATGCCCAGATCGGTGGTGTCGATCGCCAGTTCCGGGTTTTCCGGCACCTCGTACGGATCGGACACGCCGGTGAATTCGGGGATCAGGCCGGCACGCGCCTTGGCGTACAACCCCTTGCGGTCGCGCGCCTCACAGGTGGCGATAGGAGTGGCGACGTGGATTTCGACGAAGCCGCCGACCGCCTCGATCATC
>JANJWF010000171.1 GCA_024709685.1 Thiobacillus sp. | reverse complement strand
TGATCGCGGCGTACAGCACGCGCTCCTCCTCGCTGGTCGGGTTGGCCAGCACCGAGATGTCCTTTTCCGCGCGCGCGCCCAGGTGCAGCAGCAGCGTGGCGTCGCCGCCGTCGTCGAGGATCATGTTGGAGAAGCCGCCGTCGGTCCACTCGAAGATGCGGTGCGTGTAGTCCCAGTAGTCGGCGAGCGACTCGCCCTTGACCGCGAACACCGGCACGCCGCTGGCGGCAATCGCCGCAGCGGCGTGGTCCTGGGTCGAAAAGATGTTGCACGACGCCCAGCGCACCTCGGCGCCGAGTGCGGTCAGCGTCTCGATCAGCACCGCGGTCTGGATGGTCATGTGGAGCGAACCAGTGATGCGTGAGCCCTTCAGCGGCTGGCTCTTGGCGAATTCCTCGCGGATCGCCATCAGGCCCGGCATTTCGGTTTCGGCGATGCGGATTTCCTTGCGCCCCCAGTCGGCGAGCGCGAGGTCGGCAATGACGTAGTCGGTAGTGGGATTGAGTGCGGCGTTCATCACGCCCTCCTTTCTGTTCAGAAAAAGAAAACGTGAGCGCCGTTGAAAGGAAGCGTCCCGAGCCTGGCGGGTGAACCGTCGCAGCGCTCCTCGGAACCGAGGCGGCATTCTACTCCCGCAGCCGAAAATCACGAACCCTGCGGGGGAATTCGCTCCAATACACGAAAAAAGAGCCGGTCGCGCCGGCTCTTCCTTGCTTACACCGTCGCTGCGATTCCCGCCGCAGCCCTCAACTCGGTCGCCTTGTCGGTAATCTCCCAGGTGAAATCCGGCTCGTCGCGGCCGAAGTGGCCGTAACTCGCGGTGCGCGTATAGATCGGACGCAAGAGGTCGAGCATGTTGACGATGCCCCGCGGGCGCAGATCGAAATGCGCCCGGATCAGCTCGACGATCCTGGCTTCCGGGATCTTGCCGGTGCCGAAGGTGTCGACCATGAGCGAGGTCGGTTTGGCGACGCCGATGGCGTAGGAAATCTGCACCATGCATCGGTCCGCCAACCCCGCCGCGACGATGTTCTTCGCAACGTAGCGGCCGGCGTAGGCAGCCGAACGGTCGACCTTGGACGGGTCCTTGCCGGAGAAGGCACCGCCGCCGTGCGGCGACGTGCCGCCGTAGGTGTCGACGATGATCTTGCGGCCGGTGAGCCCGGCGTCACCCATCGGGCCGCCGACGACGAAGCGCCCGGTCGGGTTGACGAGGTAGCGCGTGTCGGCCGTCAGCATGCCCTTGGGCAGCACGGGCTTGATGATTTCCTCGATCACGGCTTCGGACAGCTGCGCATGCGAGACCTCGGGGTCATGCTGGGTTGAGAGCACGACGGTATCGATGGAATGCGGCTTGCCGTCGATGTAGCGGATCGAGACCTGGGACTTGGCGTCGGGGCGCAGCCACGACATGCGGCCGTCCTTCCTGAGCTCGGACTGGCGCTCGGTCAGGCGGTGCGCGAGATGGATCGGCATCGGCATCAGCACCGGCGTCTCGTTGCACGCGTAGCCGAACATCAGGCCCTGGTCGCCGGCGCCCTGGTCGAGATAGTCGTCGTGCGCCCGGTCGACGCCCTGGGCAATGTCGGGCGATTGCTTGCCCACCGTGACCAGTACCGCGCAGGTGTTGTAGTCGAAGCCGATGTCCGACGAGTCGTAGCCGATGCGCTTGATCGTCTGCCGCGCGATCTGGTTGTAGTCGATGACCGCGGTCGTGGTGATCTCGCCGGCGATGACGCACAGACCGGTGGTCAGCAGCGTCTCGCAGGCGACGCGCGCGTGTTTGTCCTGGGTTAGAATCGCGTCGAGTACTGCATCCGACACTTGATCCGCCATCTTGTCGGGGTGACCTTCCGATACCGACTCAGACGTAAAAATGAAATCCTTCTGCATCACAGCTCCTGTTGTCCCGGTTACCGACTGCGTAACCGACTCCTGGGACCAACAGAGCGGAGACGCTTTAGCTGCATTTGTATCCCGCCCGCAAGTTGTCAAGATTAACCCGGCGGCAGCTGCATTGTGCCGTGCATTGCCCAAGAGCGTCAATCCCGCATGATTTTCCTCAAGCTGCTGGCCCGCCTGCCCCTGCCCGTGCTGCATGGCCTGGGCATCGTGCTGGGATGGCTGCTCTACCTGGCGCCGGGCCGCTTTTCCGCACGCATGCGCAACAACCTGCCCGAAAGCGGCGTGTGTGCGCCGGGGCGCGACTGCCGCCGCCTGCTGCACCGCGCCATCGGCGAATCCGGCAAGGCCATCACCGAGCTCGCCGCCGTATGGCTGCGCCCGCACGACAAGGCGGTGAAGCTCGTCAAGGGCACGACCGGATGGGACGCCATTGACGCGGCGCGCGCGGCCGGCAAGGGCGTGATCCTGCTGTCGCCGCACATCGGCTGCTTCGAGATCATCAGCCTCTACTGCGCCGCACGACACCCCTTCACTGCAATGTACAAACCGCCCCGCCAGCCAGTGCTCGGCGAACTGATGCTGGCAGGTCGCCAGCGCGGCCAGGCGACGCTGGTGCCGACCGATCTGTCGG
Source organism: Thiobacillus sp. (assembly GCA_024709685.1). GTDB lineage: Bacteria > Pseudomonadota > Gammaproteobacteria > Burkholderiales > Thiobacillaceae > Thiobacillus. The sequence continues at coordinate 5,716 of JANJWF010000171.1, read as the reverse complement.
GGGTGCGCGCCCTGCTGACCGCGCTGAAGCGCGGCGAGGCCATCGGCGTCCTGCCCGACCAGGTGGCCACCAGCGGCGACGGCGTATGGGCCCCGTTCTTCGGCCGCCCCGCCTTCACACCGACGCTCGTCGCCAGCCTGCAGCGCAAGACCGGCGCGGCCACATTCTTCGTCGCCGCCGAGCGCCTGGGCTGGGGACGGGGCTTCCATCTACACGTCTTGCCGCTCGACGGCCTGCTGCCCGAGGACAAGATCGCGGCCGCGACCCTCATCAACCAGAGCGTCGAAGCCGTCGTGCGGCAATTCCCGGCGCAATACATGTGGACCTACAACCGCTACAAGCGCCCTGGCGGCGTCCCGCCCCTCGAGGCCGAAATCGAAGCATGAAACCCGCCGACTCCGTCAATCTGCTGCGCCTCTCGCTGCTGCCTGCCTGGCTGGGTGTGGGTGCCCTGTGGCTGCTGCATTGGCTGCCGCTCTCGCTTCAGGCGGCGATCGGCAACGGGCTAGGCTGGCTGTTGTCGCTGTTTCCGGGGAAGCGTCGCCACGTCGTCGCCACCAACCTCGCCCTGTGCTTTCCCGATTCCTCGCCACGCGTGCGGCGCCGCTGGCTACGGCAGACTTTCCAAACCTCGGCACGCGCGATGATCGAACACGGCGTGTTGTGGTGGGCCCCGGAAGCGCGGCTGCGCCGCCTGGTCCGCATCGACAACCCCGACGCCGCGCTGGGCGACGGCACGCGCCCGGTGATCTGGCTGGCGCCGCACTTTGTCGGACTCGACATGGGCGGGGCGCGCCTGAGCATGGATTACAAGGCCGCCTCGATGTACGCGCCTGCCAGAAATCCAGTCAGCGACCGGCTGATGCTGCACGGACGCTCACGCTTCACCTCGCCGAAGCTGATTGCGAAGCACGAGGGCATCAAGCCCGTGCTGAGAGCACTGAAGGACCACCTGCCCTTCTATTACCTGCCCGACCAGGACCAGGGCAGGAACAACGCCGTATTCGTACCGTTTTTCGGGGTACCCGCCGCCACTCTCTCGGCGTTGCCGCGGCTGGCCAGGCTCACCGGTGCCCAGGTGGTCCCCGTCATCACCCGCCAGTTGCCTGGCGGACAAGGCTACACCGTGCATTTCTACCCGCCGTGGGACAGCTTCCCGAGTACTGATCTGGAGGCCGATGTCGCACGCATGAATGCGTTCATCGAGGACCGCATTCGCGAAATGCCGCCGCAGTACCTGTGGCTGCACCGCCGCTTCAAGACCCGCCCCACAGGCGAAGCCAGCCCCTATGCGTGAGGCGCAACCCGATCTCCACCGCCTGACGCCGGACGAGGTCGATGCCGTCTGCGCGCTGGCGCGCATCATCTGGCAGGCGACTTACCCGCTGCTGATCTCGCAGGCGCAGATCGACGCAATGCTGGCGGGGCGGTATGCCCCCGCCCGCATCCGCGAACAGATGGATGACCCGCGCCACGCCTGGTGGGTGGCGGATCTCGACCACGTGCCGGTCGGCTTTGCCCACGCGTACCTGGAGAATGCCGACTGCAAACTCGACAAGCTCTACGTACATCCGGACTGGCAGCACCGCGGCGTCGGTGGGGCACTGATGCGCGAAGTCGAGGCGTGGGCGCGCACGCGCAGCGCCGGTCGACTGTGGCTGCAGGTCAACCGCGGCAACGCGCGGGCGATCCACGCCTACCAAAAGTACGGCTACCGCATCGTCGCGTCGCAGGTGTTCGACATCGGTGACGGCTTCGTGATGGACGACCACGTGATGGAGAAGCTGGTGTGAATTTCGAGAATCCAGCCGACGACGCGCTGCGCGCCCTGCTGAACGGCGTCAAGACCATCGCCGTGGTCGGGCTGTCGCCGCAGCCTGCACGCCCGAGCTACCACGTGGCGCAGGCGATGCAGCGCTACGGCTACCGCATCGTGCCAGTGCGCCCGCTGGTGGACCAGGTGCTCGGGGAAAAAGCGTACCCGAGCCTGGCCGACATTCCCTTCCAGGTCGACCTGGTCGACGTGTTTCGCGCCGCCGAGCACGTGCCGGCTATCGTCGAACAGTGCCTGGCGCTACACTTGCCAGCAATCTGGATCCAGGAAGGCATCGTTGCCGAGACCGCCGCGCGTGAGGCACAGGCGGGCGGCATGGCGGTGGTGATGGACCGCTGCCTCCTCAAGGAATACGTCAGGTTGATGACCGCATGAATACCCAAACGTGCATGAATACCCAAACGGGCACACGACTACGCTTCACCAAGATGCACGGACTGGGCAACGACTTCGTCGTGTTCGACGGCATCAGCCAGTCGGTCGCGCTCACTCCCGAGCAATGCCGCCACATCGCCGACCGCCACTTCGGCATCGGCTGCGACCAGATCCTGCTGGTCGAGAAGCCCGCACGCGATGACGTCGATTTCCGTTACCGCATCTTCAACGCTGACGGCGGCGAGGTCGAGCAGTGCGGTAACGGCGCGCGCTGCTTCGTGCGCTTCGTGCATGACAAGTGTTTGACCGACAAAACCACGATCCGCGTGGAAACCGCATCGGGCGTAATCGAGCCGCGCCTGCTCGACAGCGGCCTGGTCACGGTCAACATGGGCGCACCGCGTTTTGCGCCGGCCGACATTCCGTTTGCCGCCGAGGCGGAAGCGCTGACCTACCCGCTGAAAGTCGGCCAGCACGTCATCGAGATTGCCGCGCTGTCGATGGGCAACCCGCACGCGGTGCTGCGGGTGAACGATCTCGACAGCGCGCCGGTGGACATCCTCGGCGCTGCCATCGAATCGCACGCGCGCTTCCCCCAGCGCGTCAACGCCGGCTTCATGCAGGTGCTGACCCCGCACGACGTTCGCCTGCGCGTGTACGAACGCGGCGCCGGCGAGACGCTCGCCTGCGGCACGGGCGCGTGTGCCGCGGCGGTCGCCGGCATCCGCCAGGGCTGGTTGCAAAGCCCGGTCAGCGTGCACACGAAGGGCGGCGATCTCGTCATCGAATGGGCCGGCCAGGGCCAGCCCGTTTACATGACGGGTCCGGCCGTCACCGTATTTGAAGGAGAAATCGAACTCTAATGGACATGCAACCCACCAACCCAGATCCCCAGGCCATCGCCGAATTTCTCACCCGGCATCCGAATTTCTTCAACGACTTTCCCGCGCTGCTGACGGATCTGCACATTCCACATCCGCACGGCACCCACGCGGTGTCGATGAGCGAGCGCCAGCTGATTGCGATGCGCGACAAGGTGCGCATGCTGGAAAACAAGCTGGCCGAACTGATCGAGTTCGGCGAAGAAAATGACGCTATTTCCGACAAGCTGCACGCGCTCACTCTGGCGCTGCTGGCCGCACGCACGCCACAGGATCTCGTGGCGGTTCTGGCCCTGCACCTGCGCGAAGGCTTTGCGGTGCCGCACCATGCGCTGCGTGCCTGGAACCTGCCGGCCGACAGCGCGGCGGGCCTGAACGGCCCGGTGACGCAATCCACGCGCGACAGCGTGGCCGCGATGACGCAGCCGGCGTGCGGTGCGCTGGCAGTTAAAGACGCGAGCGAGTGGTTCGGCGAAGTATCGCCGCACCTGCGCACCTTCGCCTGCATTCCGCTGCGGCCGGCCGGCGCCGCCGCACCGGTCGGCCTGCTGGTGCTGGCTTCGGAAGAGGCCAGGCGCTTCTACCCCGGCATGGGCACCCTGTATCTGGAACGCCTGGGACAGCTGATCGGTGCCACCCTGGTGCGGATGCAGTGAACACGGAAACCAGCCCTCCCCCCGGCCCGCTGCCGCTTGCGGGAGATCGCCCTGGCGGGCATGAAGGGGCGAACGCTGGACCAAAACCGATTGACCACTATCTGCAGCACCTCGCGGCCGAGCGGCGGCTGTCGCCGCACACGGTCGCGGCCTACGAGCGCGACCTCGACAACCTGTCCCGGCTGACCGCCGGCAAGCCGCTGGCCGAGCTCACCGTGACCGACATTCGCGGCGCCGTCGTCAAGCTGCGCAGCCAGAGCCTGGCGGCCACCAGCGTGGCGCGGCAGTTGTCGAGCTGGCGCGGGTTTTACGCCTTTGCCTGCCGACGCCTCGGCTATGCCAGCAACCCCTGCATCGGCCTGCGCCCGCCCAAGGCGGCCAAGCCCCTGCCTGACATCCTGTCGCCCGACGCCTGCGCCCAACTGCTCGACGGGAACGCCCCGGCAGCAGGCGACGACGCCCTGGCCGCGCGCGACCGCGCCATGTTCGAGCTGTTCTATTCATCCGGCCTGCGCCTGTCGGAACTGGCAGGACTCGACCTCGACGACGTCGATCTGCGATCGGGCGAGGCGCAGGTCACCGGCAAGGGGCGCAAGACCCGCATCGTCCCGGTGGGCAGACAGGCGCTCGCTGCCGTAGCCGCTTGGCTGCCGCAGCGGTTGCCGCTGGCGCGCGACAGCACCCCGGCGCTGTTCGTCAGCCGGCGCGGCGTCCGCCTCAGTCCGCGCAGCGTGCAACTGCGACTCGACCGCTGGGCGCTGCAGGCTGGGCTTGGCCAGCACGTCCATCCACACATGCTGCGGCACGCCTTCGCCACCCACGTGCTGCAATCGTCGGGCGACCTGCGCGCGGTGCAGGAAATGCTCGGCCACGCCAGCATCAGCACCACCCAGGTCTACACCCACCTCGACTGGCAGCATCTGGCCAAGGTATACGACCAGGCGCATCCGCGCGCGCGCAAGAAGTCCTGACGCCGGGGGCTCAGACGATCTCGATGTCGGTGACGCCGGGCGCCGGGTCCGGGTAGCGCATCTTCATGCCCTCCAGCGCCTCGATCAGCAGCTTCGACACCATCAGGTTGCGCGCGAGCTTGCTGTTGGCGGGAATCACGTGCCACGGCGCATGTTTGGTACTGGTCGCCGACATCGCGTCCTCGTAGGCCTCCATGTAGTCGTCCCACTGCGCGCGCACGGAAAGATCGCCCGGCTGGAATTTCCACTGTTTCTCCGGCGTGTCACGGCGCTCTTCCAACCGCTTTTTCTGCTCGTCCTTCGAGATATGCAGATAGAACTTGATGATCGTGGTGCCGGTTTCCGCGAGCATGCGCTCGAAATCGTTGATCTGGTGATAGCGACGCCGGCACTCGTCCTTGTCGATCCAGCGGCTCACTCTTGTCACCAGCACGTCCTCGTAGTGCGAACGGTTGAAAATGGCGATCTCTCCCGCACCCGGAACATGATGATGCACCCGCCACAGATAGTCGCGCGCCAGCTCGTAGGGCGTCGGCGCCTTGAAGCTCGCTACCTTCACCCCCAACGGGTCGACCCCCTGGAACACATGGCGGATGGTGGAATCCTTGCCGGCGGTGTCCATGGCCTGCAGCACGACCAGAAGCTTGTGCTTGCCTTCTGCGTACAGCAGTTCCTGCAGTGCTTCCAGCCGCGCGCGGTATTCTTCCAGCTGCTCGCGCGCATCGGATTTGTCCTTGCCGATAATGTCCGTATCGTCGGCGTCCCATTTCGGAAGTTTGACCTTGCTACCAGGCTCAATACGCGTATCGGCGGGCTTCATAAGTTCTCCTGCGGGAGAATCACGGTCATCCATTCTCCCAGCGCCCAGCGGATCTCGTCCAGTGTGAGATGCCGCATCAGCATGCGATTTCCGGGCGCCATCTGATTCCAGGCGCAGCGCATGCCGCGCAGGTTCGGCTGGGCTGGGTCGCGCAAGCGAAACTCGGTGATGAAATACAA
>JANJWF010000064.1 GCA_024709685.1 Thiobacillus sp. | reverse complement strand
GACACGTGCGTGTTGACGGTTGAACTCCCAGTCTTCGCAGTTCGACATGCAGATACCTTGCGGATGAAACCCGGTCATTGCGTTGAGCCGGCCCTCAATTCCTGTAGCCGAGAAAATTGCACCGATGATCCCTGCACCCATGAGGTTCATGTACCCCGTGTTGAACCTCTCGGCAGCTTGAATCAGAACTGCACCTTCGGTGAGCGCTTTGCCGGTGCTCGCTGTCCGGTAATCCCGCGCCTTCATCGCCGCGTCTGCATCATCGAAAATGGGTCCAAGCGGAGTGTCAGGGACCGTGATTTTCCCTTTCGACTTGAAGTGGCCATTCAGAACCATCCGGTAGCGAGCCTGCGACGGGTTGGCAGTGACCTCGAAACCTTTGCTCTTGAACGCCTCGCGAAGGTATTGCGTCATCGACTCGCTGGCCTCGAACACCACGTGGAGAGGCGCTGTGCGAATGTCCGCAGGGAACGTATCCACGCCCACAAGCATCAGGCGCGGTGGTTCGGGCTGCACTACGCGAGGGGGGCCACTTGCCGCGCAACCGGCAAGGAGGGTCGCGGAACAAACCGCGCTGATGAGAGCAGCAAGTCGCATATCTCTATCCCTTTGAGATCAGGTCGGCCGATCGGTCAGAAATTAAAAAAACGCTTTGCAAACAGACGCCTGCAGAGGAGCTTTCCAAGAAATTGCAGGGCGCGGGGCGGACTGTCAAAACAGGTGTCAGGGTGCGGATCAGGGCAGCATCCAACCCGTACCCTCTACGCGCTGAACCGGCGGCAAGCCGTGGGCGCCGCCCACACCCGCCCCCGGAGTCCCCAGCGTATTTTTTCCGCGCGGCGTCAAGGGTTCGCCCCCGCGGCGTCCGGCTGCGCCTTTCAACGTCGATGCCGTTGGGCAGTGACGGCGCGAAGCACTCGGTGATGGCGGTGTTCAGCATGTGGATCTCCTCGCGGCAGAAAGCAAAAAAGCCGAAGGCCTGAGAAAGTGGCATTGCTCCCCGCTCTACGGCATCTATCAGCTGGAACGCCTTCTGGGGCGAGATGGCATCCTTCTCGATCAGTGAGTTCGTAAGCGCTGCTGGTCTGCAAGCTCCCCAGCGCGAAAAGGGCCGCAGCGGCGGCCCATCTCACCCTTTTCACCTACGGCGCTCCATCTCCTCGCACTTCAGCTTCCACATCCGATCCTTGACCCGCTTGCGTTCGTCCTGCAGGTAGGTGGTGCTCCGCTCGCGCTGGGCTTCGGTGATCTGCCGCAGTTCCGCACGCAAGGCCGCGCATTCGTTGGGGTCGAGCTCCTTCGCCTGGAGGGGCGAGGCGGTCGCGAGTGTTGCCAGGAGCGTGGCGATCAGGGACTTTCTGTTCATTGATGCTGTGATGCCGTCTATCCAAACGGCAAATGATGATGACTTTGATCGTGCTGGACAACCAAGCGCATCACACGCCCTATTCTGGCTCTTCCCGCAGTTGCAAGGATTTCAGGACGAGGACCGCGGCCTCACAAAAAGAAGCTCTCCTCGTCCATGTGGTGTCAGCAACCTCCCGAGTCCCACTCCCACTGTCCAGAGAGCCCGTTGTACTTGCGCTTTGCCTGGAAGTGAACCTGCTCGCCGTCGGAGTAGGTCCGGTAACAGTCACCGTTGAAGCAACGGGTGTTGCAGGTCGTGTAGCCGGGTTTCGCTGCGGGGCGCGCCGGGTATGGTGAGTTCTGCTGTTGTTTTGCAGGCGCAGGCTTTTCTGCCTTTTTTGCGGTTTTCGCTGCCTTGAAGGTCTTCGTCGTCGTCGGTAGCGGCTTGCCGACGCTCCATTCGCGGCTGAGCGCCTGGGCTTCCTCGATCTGTGCCTTCGTCATGTCGTTCGAGAGAGCTGCTCGATTTTCGATCGCGTTCGCGTCACCCTCGGCGGCGGCAAGGTTGTAGAGCATGTACGCGAGCACTGTGTTTTCTGGGACTCCATCGCCTTTGCGATACATGACCCCGAGGTTGTTCAGCGCGGCTGCGAGTCCCTGCTCGGCGGCCTTGCGGTACCAGGCAGCGGCCTCCTTGTCGTCCTGAGGTACGCCCTGGCCGTTGGCGTACCTGAGCCCGAGGTTGTGCTGCGCGCTTGCGTTCCCCTGCTCGGCGGCCTTGAGGAACCAGGTAACGGCTTCCTTATAGTCCTGGGGTACGCCTTGGCCGTTGGCGTAAAGGGCCCCGAGGTAGTTCAGCGCGCTTGCGTCCCCCTGCTCGGCGGCTTTGCGCCACCAGGCAGCGGCTTCCTTGTCGTCCTGGGGTACGCCCTGGCCGTTGGCGTAAAGGGCCCCGAGGTTGTACTGCGCGGCGGCGAGTCCCTGCTCGGCAGCCTTGCGGTACCAAGCCGCAGCCTCTTTGTAGTCCTGGGGTACGCCCTGGCCATATTGGTACAAGCTCCCGAGGTTGTACTGCGCGTCTGCCTCCCCCCGCTCCGCCAAAGGCAAAACAATCTTGTACGCAGTCGCGTAATCGCCACGGTTGTATGCAGTCGTTGCGTCATCAAGATCGCTCGCGTGCGCGATGGCAGTGAATGCGAAAA
>JANJWF010000119.1 GCA_024709685.1 Thiobacillus sp. | reverse complement strand
GCCATGCTCGCAGCTGCCGCAGCTCCTACAAGAACCATCGCGGCTCCGGTTTCATGTAGGAGCGCCGGCAGGCGCGAAGACGGCGGCGGATCCGCGACGGCGCGAATGCCGAGGGCCATCCTCGACCTCTTCCGCAAGATGCGCGCCGGCGAATTCCCCGACGGTGCCCACGTGCTGCGGGCCAAGATCGACATGGCCTCGCCCAACATCAACCTGCGCGACCCGGCGATCTACCGCATCAAGCACGCCACGCACCACAACACCGGGGACAAATGGTGCATCTACCCGATGTACACCTATGCGCACCCGATCGAGGATGCGATCGAGCACATCACGCACTCGATCTGCACCCTCGAATTCGAGGACCAGCGCCCGTTCTACGACTGGCTGCTCGACAAGCTCGCCGACGGCGGTTTCTTCACCCGCCCGCTGCCGCAGCAGATCGAGTTCGCGCGGCTGAACCTCACCTACGTCGTGCTCTCCAAGCGCAAGCTGATCCAGCTCGTCGACGAAAAGCACGTCGCCGGCTGGGACGACCCACGCATGCCCACCCTCGTCGGCGCGCGCCGCCGCGGCTACACGCCAGAAGGCTTCCGCCGCTTCACCGACCAGATCGGCGTGTCGAAGTCCGATGGCTGGATCGACTACAGCGTGTTCGAAGCCTGCCAGCGCGACGTGCTGAACGACACCGCGCCGCGCCGCATCGCAGTGCTCGACCCGGTCAAGCTCATCATCGACAACTATCCGGAAGGTCAGAGCGAAGACTGCTTTGCCCCCAACCACCCGCAGCAGCCGGAGCTCGGCAAGCGCGTGATTCCCTTCTCACGCGAACTCTGGATCGAGCGCGAGGACTTCACCGAGACCCCGCCCAAGGGCTACTTCAGGTTATTCCCCGGCAACGCCGTGCGCCTGCGCTACGGCTACGTGGTGCAATGCACGGGCTGCGACAGGGACGCCGCGGGCCGCATCACCGCCGTCCACTGCGAATACCTGCCCGACACCAAGTCCGGCACCCCCGGCGCCGACTCGGTCAAGGTCAAGGGCAACATCCACTGGGTCAGCGCCGCGCACGCGCATGAAGCCGGAGTGCGCCTCTACGACCGGCTGTTCAGGACCGCGCAGCCGGGACAGGAATCCGGCAACTTCCTCGACGACCTCAACGCCGAATCAGTGAAGGTCATCCGCGCGCAACTGGAACCGGCGCTCAAGGACGCCGCACCCGAAGCTTCGTTCCAGTTCGAGCGGCACGGCTACTTCGTCGCGGACCACGTCGATACCAAGCCGGGTGCGCCCGTGTTCAACCGGACGGTGACATTGAAGGATTCGTGGGTGAAGACGGAAAAGTAAGGCTTTAGGCGTGAGCGCCGGCTTCGATCAAAGTCGCCGTGGACGCCAGGATTGGATTTCATAAGGACGCTCCATCGGCAGGCTGGCTTTGCGTCCCCGGGCTTCAACGTCAGCCGCAGGTGATTCATCGAGGGCTGCGAGCGAACGAATGAAGCGTCACGCCATCTCGCGCTTCCTGCAGATGATTACAGAAAACTGCCATACAGCGCGCACTCGTACCGGTGGATGAGTTCACCAGTTCACCACCCCCGACCCGATTACTGCGAGTGAAAACACGCGCATCGACGATCTGCGGTGCCTGATGGAAGAGCACGGTTTTCGTCATCTCCCGGTGGTGCGCTGGAATGCTCGTCGTGAGGATGATCCGTGACCGGGACGTGTGCGTTATCTCGGGCTTGACGGTCACGGAAAAGCTTCAGGTGTGCGCTGCTGGCATCATGGCGCCCGACCCGCTGCGTGCGCGTCCTTGAGTTTCGCCGATTTGGCCATGCCGGCCAGAATATGATCTTTATCACATATGGTTTTTAGTTCATACTGTTCACCGCAGACGGCCTAAAGGACTTTCATATGGCGAAAAAACCCGACAACGGGCTACCGGCGCGCGCTGCGGATAGCCAGACGTTCTTTGCGATGGATTCCGCGCCACGACTCAGCCTGAAGGACCTGCGCAAAGGCGCCCGGCAGACGCAGGAAAACCTCGCGGCCGCCCTGGCCGTCGGCCAGGACACGATCTCGCGGCTCGAAAAGCGCAGCGACATGCTGCTGTCCACCCTGCGACACTATGTCGAAAGCGTGGGCGGCCAACTCACGCTTGTCGCGACATTTCCCGGCCAGGCGCCGGTAGTCATCGAGCCCGTCGGCGAAAAGAAAAAGAAGGCCAGGAAAGGCGGCCGCGACCGGGCCATGGCACAGCACGGCAAGCCCGGAAACCCAGACAAGACATGATTCCAACGCCCTACTATCTGATCGACAAATCGGCGCTGCTGCGCAATCTGCAGATCATCGACCATGTGCGTGAATACGCCGGAGCCAAGGTGTTGCTGGCACTGAAATGTTTTGCCAGCTGGTCGGTATTCGATCTGATGCAGCCACACATGGACGGCACGACGTCATCCTCGCTGTATGAGATCAAGCTGGGTCGGCAGAAGTTCGGGGGCGAGACCCATGCGTACAGCGTCGCCTTTGCCGGCCACGAAATCGAAGAAGTCGTGATCCACTGCGACAAGATCATTTTCAACTCGGTCAGTCAGTTCGAGCGCTTCGAGTCCCTTGCCGGCGACAAACCCAAGGGCCTGCGTCTGAATCCCGGCATCAGTTGTGCGGGCTTCGATCTGGCCGATCCGGCGCGGGCCTTCAGCCGCCTGGGGGAATCCGATGTCGCGCGCATCCTGTCCGTCGTCGAGCGCCTCGACGGCGTGATGATCCACAACAACTGCGAGAACCGCGACTTCGCCCGGTTCGACGCCCTGCTCTCCGAGGTCGAAGCGCGTTATGGCGAGATTCTGCATCGACTGAGCTGGGTCAGTCTGGGCGGCGGCATCAGTTTCACCGCGCCCGGCTATCCGCTGGATGCCTTTTGCGAGCGCCTGCGCCGATTCGCCGAAGCCCATGGCGTTCAGGTGTATCTGGAGCCCGGCGACGCCACCGTGCGCGGCACCACGACGCTGGAGGTCAGCGTTCTGGACACCGGTTTCAACGGCAGGAATCTGGCAGTGGTGGACAGCTCGACCGAAGCCCACATGCTGGATCTGCTGATCTACCGCGAAACGGCGCCGATCGGCTGCGGGCAGGGCGAGCACGCCTACCAGATCTGCGGCAAGACCTGCCTGGCGGGCGATATTTTCGGCGAAGCACGTTTCGACCAACCGCTGCAGGTGGGGGACCGCATTTCGATCGGCGATGCCGGCGGCTACACCATGGTGAAGAAGAACTGGTTCAACGGCATTCACATGCCGGCGATAGCCGTCAAGGAACTCGATGGCAGCGTGCGCGTGGTGCGTACATTTTCCTTTGACGACTATGTCAACAGCCTGTCCTGACGGCGACTGTCTTATTCTGAATGAAGGGGGGATAGCCCAATGAAGCGTAATGTCCTGATCGTCGGCGCGGGCGGGGTGGCGCACGTGGTGGCGCACAAATGCGCGCAGCACAATGCCCTGCTCGGCGATATCCACATCGCCTCGCGCACGCTTGGCAAGTGCCAGGCCATCATCGAGTCGATCCAGGCCAAGGGCAGCCTGCAGCAGGCCGGCCGCTTGCAAGGCCACGCCCTGGATGCCCTCGACGTCGGGGCGACCAAGCGGCTGATCCGGGCGACGCGCAGCCAGATCGTGATCAATGTCGGCTCGCCGTTTCTGAACATGTCGGTGCTGCAGGCGTGCATCGAGACCGGCGCGGCCTATCTGGATACCGCCATCCACGAAGACCCAGGCAAGGTATGCGAAACGCCGCCGTGGTACGCCAACTACGAGTGGAAGCGGCGCCAGGCCTGCAAGGTTGCCGGAGTGACGGCCGTGCTGGGCGTGGGCTTCGACCCCGGGGTGGTCAATGCCTATGCACGCTATGCCCTGGATACCTGTTTCGACAGCGTGCAAACCATCGATATCATCGACATCAACGCCGGAAGCCACGGCCGTTACTTTGCGACCAACTTCGATCCGGAGATCAACTTCCGCGAGTTCACTTCAACCGCCTGGTCATGGGAGAACAATGCCTGGAAGGCCAACGTGATGTTCGAGCACCGCAAAGACTGGGACATGCCGGTGACGGGCACGCACACCACCTACCTCTGCGGGCACGACGAACTCCATTCCCTGTCGCAGAACCTGGGCGTGCCCAACATCCGCTTCTGGATGGGATTCGGAGAGCACTACATCAATGTCTTCACCGTCCTCAAGAACCTGGGCCTGCTGTCCGAGCAACCGGTGATCACCGCCCGGGGCCAGGAAGTGGTGCCGCTGGAAGTCGTCAAGGCCGTGCTGCCCAACCCTGCTTCACTGGCACCCGACTACACCGGCAAGACCTGCATTGGCGACCTGATCAAGGGCGTGGAAAGCGGGCAGCCGAAGGAAGTCCTCATCTACAACGTGTGTGATCACAAGGCGTGCTTCGAGGAAGTGGGCAGCCAGGCCATTTCCTACACGGCCGGCGTGCCTGCGGTGGCCGCGGCCCTGCTGATCGCCGACGGCACCTGGGACACGGGTGAAATGGTCAACGTGGAAGAACTCGACCCGACGCCCTTCATCGCACTTATGAACCGCATGGGGCTGCCGACACGCATCAAGGACGAGCACGGTGACCGACTGCTTGAACCGCAACAGCCCGTTACCACCATGCCCGCCTATGCGCGGTGATGGAGCGCGGCCGTGAAACGGCGGCGGCCTCGCGGTAGAGTATCGGGGTCAGATGCCGTCCAGAAAAACGCACTCGATGTTTTGATGCCTCCAACACCCGTCCTGGGCAACGGCTTCCGAAACGGCCGAAATTGATTCGATTGTCGGATGCCGCACGTCGTTTCGTTGCGGGGGTGAGGACGGTCACCTGAAGACAAGCCGATATTGACACGGCGATTCTCGAGCGTGGTGGCTCGCGCGGCTTCGGCAACGAGCGCGGCGAACCGGCAGCACGGCTGACACGCGTTCCAGCGCGCGGGTCTTGGCGGCACGAAGCCGCCGCGCGGCTCACTCCGCGAGCAGCGCCCGGATCCGCTGCGCCAGTTCGGGGCTGTCGGGGGTGACGTGGAGGACCCAGGTACGGGCCGTGCCCGTCTCGGGGCGGCCCTGGTGCGCGTGGCCGGTGCGCAGGATGAAGGCGCTGTCCTTCTGGCTGGCGGGGTGCAGGCCATCGCTCCTGTCCAGGTCCCAATAGAACGGAGGGACGAACGGCTTGCGCCGGAAGAAATTGGCGGGCACCTTGGCGGGATCCCAGTCGATCTTCAGGCGGCGGCCCTCGAGCAGGGAAATCGTCGCGCCGGGAATGTCCTGGGCGTTCTGCACGACCGGCTCGCCACGCACCAGGTACTGCTCGATTTTCACCGTTCCCGTCGTCCGGAACAGCGCCGCCGCTTCCGCGACCGGCTGTACCGCGGGTTGTGCCGCGGGCTGCGCCGGCTTGGCTGCCTCAGGCTGGGGCGTCGGCCGCGTCGCCTCGCCGCCTGCCTTGAGGTCGTTGCGAATCACGGACGAAACCGTCTCGTCGGAGAACCCCGCCTCCTTGAGCCGCACTACTCGCTCGACGTTGCCGTAATCGCTTTCGATCATGAAGCGGATGACATCCTCGCCCAGCCCCGACGCCTTGAGCCGGGTCAGTTCATCGGTCGTCAGCGCGGCGCGCGCCGCCCCGGATGCCGCCAGCAGCAGGCTCACGGCCAGCAGGAGTGTTCTCATCTTCGGTCCACGGGTCATGATGAATCCCTCGTTCAAGTTTTGATGCGGCCGGCAAACTTCGCCTGCGCCTTGACCACCTTCGGCGCCACCACGATCTGGCAGTAGGGCTGATGCGGATTCAGCTCGTAGTAGCGTTGATGATAGTCTTCGGCGGGATGGAAGGCCGTCGCCTCGGTCACTTCCGTAACGATCGGCATGGCGAACTGCCCCGAGGCGTTCAGCTCGGCGATCACTGCTTCGGCCCCGGCCTTCTGCTCAGGCGTGTGCCAGAAAATCGCCGAGCGGTACTGGGTGCCGACGTCGTTGCCCTGGCGGTTGAGCTGGGTCGGATCGTGGATCGTGAAGAAGACGTCGAGCAGGTCGCGATACGAGATCGTCTCGGGGTCGAAGCTCACCTGCACGACCTCGGCGTGGCCGGTGTCGCCGTTGCAGACCTCCTCGTAGCTCGGTTCGGGGGTATGGCCCCCCATGTAGCCGGAGACCGCCGACTCGACGCCGCGCAGCCGGTTGAATACCGTTTCGAGGCACCAGAAACAGCCGCCTGCGAGGGTTGCGGTTTCACGCGCCATGGCTGTGCTCCGTTGCGGGACTCATCATAAGCTTCGCTTTCTCCTGCCCTCTCCCGCAAGCGGTAGAGGGGCTTGTCGTGTCGCTTCGCGACGTTCGCTCAGACGGTCGGAACCGTTTCCTTGAACGAGGCGCGCGTCGCCAGTTTGTCGACCAGTTTCGTCAGATTGGGATGCGCGCTTCGCCAGTCGATGTCGGGGAAGCGCAGGTCCAGATAGCCGAGCGTGCAACCGCAGGCGACGTCGGCGAGCGTCATGCTGTTGCCCAGGAACCACACGTTTTCGCCCAGGGCCTCAGACAGCGCCTCCAACCCGCGGACAACGGTTTTTTCCTGCATCGCCATCCAGTCGTCGCTCTGCTGCGCCGGCGCACGTTTCCTCTCCAGGTACAGCGCCACCGTGGCGTCGGTGACGCCGTCGGCGAGTGCCTCGATGCCACGCACGACCATGCGGTTTTTCAGTTCGGCCGGAATCAGGTGCGCTACCGGGCTGACATGGTCAAGATACTCGACGATGACACGCGAATCGAACACGCTGACGCCATCTTCGAGCACCAGCACCGGCACCTTGCCAAGCGGGTTGACCGCGAGAACCGGGCTATCGGGCAGCCACGGATTTTCGACCTGGAGCTGGAAGGGAATTTTCTTTTCGGCGAGCACCACACGGACCTTGCGGCCGTAAGGGCTGGTGAGCGAGGTGACGAGTTTCATGCGCGGTTCCCTGAGCTGCTATTGGTTAGGTCTGATTTGTGCGCCGCCATTATCGCCGGTCGAAAGCAGCGTTCCAACCCGTTCGCGCAGGGCAGGCAGCACCTCCTGCTCGAACCAGGGATGACGCTTGAACCATAGACGATTCCGCGGGCTGGGGTGCGGCAGCGGGAAGGTGTCGGGCAGGAAGCCGCGCCACGCATGCACCGTGTCGGCCAGCGTGCGGCCGCGCCGGCGGCCCAGGTAGTACGCCTGGGCATAGGCGCCGATCAGCAGGGTGAGGCGGATAGCGGGCATCGCCGCGCGCAGCGGTGGGTGCCACAAGGGCGCGCATTCCGGGCGCGGCGGCAGGTCGCTTCCCTTCACCGTCCCGGGATAGCACAGGCCGGTGGGGACGATGGCGATGCGCGATGCGTCGTAGAACTGCTCGCGCGTCATCCCGAGCCACAGCCGCAGCTGGTCGCCGGAGGGGTCGTTCCACGGGATGCCGGTCTCGTGCACGCGCCGTCCCGGCGCCTGCCCGACGATGAGCAGGCGCGCGGTGGGAGAGGCACGCACGACGGGGCGCGGGAAATGCGGCAGGTTCGCGGCGCAGACGGTACACCCCTGCACCTGCGCGACCAGCCGCTCGAAGTCTTCTTCGGGCTGGCCAGGCTCAGCGGGTGTGTTCGACGATGTACTGCTTGACCGCATCGACATCGGCGTCCATGACATGCTTCTTCTGCGGCTGCGCTTCGAGGTCGGCGAGTTCGGGCGGGCGTACCGGCTCGACGCCGAGCGCCTCGCGAATCGCATCCTCGAACTTGGCCGGCTGCGCGGTTTCCATGCAGACCAGCGGCACGCCCGGCTCCCGGTGCTCCAATCCGACTTTCAGCCCGTCGGCGGTGTGCGGGTCGATCATGGTGCCGTAGACCTCGTACACGGTGCGGATCGTGTCCATACGGTTGGCGTGGTTGCTCGAGCCCGAGACCATGCCGAAGTCGGCGACGCGGTCGAACAGGCTGCCACCTTTTTGATCGGTATGCGCCTTGAGGTCGAAGCCGCCGCCGGATTCGACGGCGCCCCACAGGCTGCGCACCTTGGCGGCATCGCGCCCGGCAAGATCGAACACGAAGCGCTCGAAGTTGGACGCCTTGGAGATGTCCATCGACGGGCTCGAGGTGTGTTTCGTCTCCGGGCGCGGACGGTAGACGCCGGTCCTGAAGAACTCGTCGAGCACGTCGTTCTCGTTGGTGGCGACGATCAGCTTCCTGATCGGCAGCCCCATCTGGCGCGCGATGTGGCCGGCGCAGACGTTGCCGAAGTTGCCCGACGGCACCGAGAACGAGACCTGCTGGTCGTTACTCTGGGTCGCCGCGAAATAGGCCTTGAAGTAGTAGACGCTCTGCGCCGCGACGCGCGCCCAGTTGATCGAGTTGACCGCGCCGATGTGGTGCTTCGCCTTGAAGTCGAGGTCGTTCGAGACCGCCTTGACGATGTCCTGGCACTGGTCGAACACGCCGCGGATCACGAGGTTGTGGATGTTGGCGTCCTGCAAGGCGTACATCTGCGCCTGCTGGAAGCGCGTCATGCCGTGCTCGGGCGACAGCATGAAGACGCGTACGCCGCGCTTGCCACGCATCGCGTATTCGGCGGCCGACCCCGTGTCGCCCGAGGTCGCGCCAAGGATGTTGAGCTCGCCGTGGGTCTTGTCGAGCACGTACTCGAACAGGTTGCCCAGCAGCTGCATCGCCATGTCCTTGAACGCGAGCGTCGGGCCGTTCGACAGCGCGAGCACGTGCAAGCCGGGCTCTAGCGTCTTCAGCGGCGTGATGTCCTCGGCGTTCTCCTTGTCCATGACGTAGCGGTAGACGTCGGCGGTGTAGGTCCTGTCGACGAGCGCACGCAGGTCGTCCCCCGGAATGTCGTCGACCAGGCGCGACAGCACGGCGAACGCGAGTTCGCGGTAGTTCATGCCACGCATCGCTTCGAGCTCGGCAGCCGTGAAGCGCGGGTAGATCTCGGGAACGTAGAGGCCGCCGTCGCTGGCAAGCCCACCAAGCAGGATTTCAGAGAAGCGTAACTGCGGCGCGAGGCCGCGGGTGCTGAGGTAATTCATCGGGCGTTCTCTACCTCGAGGCCAGTTCTTCGAGGCGGATGCGCATCACCTTGCCCGCCACACTGTCGAGCGCCTCGATCTTGGCGATCGCGGCATTGATGTTTTTTTCGACCGTGACGTGGGTCAGCAGGATGATGGTGGCCTGCTCCTCGCCCTCGGCGGGCTCCTTCTGCACCATGGCGTCGATCGAGATGTTACCGTCGGCGAGGATGCGTGTGATGTCGGCCAGCACGCCCGGACGGTCGAACGCGCGCAACCGCAGGTAGTAGGCTGTGCGCACTTCTTCCATCGGCAGGATCGGCGTGTCCGCCAACTGGTCGGGCTGGAACGCCAGATGCGGCACGCGGTGGTGCGGATCGGCGGTATGCAGCCGCGTGACGTCGACCAGGTCGGCGACCACGGCGGAGGCGGTCGGCTCGGCGCCGGCGCCGGCGCCATAGTAGAGGGTCGGGCCGACGGCATCGCCCTTCACCAGCACCGCGTTCATCGCGCCGTCGACGTTGGCGATGAGCCGCCGCTCGGGAATCAGCGTCGGGTGCACGCGCAGCTCGATGCCGTTCTCGGTGCGGCGCGCGATACCCAGAAGCTTGATCCGGTAGCCGAGTTCCTCTGCATACTGCACGTCCTCGCGGGTGAGCCTGGAGATGCCCTCGGTGTAGACGCGGTCGAACTGCATCGGGATGCCGAAGGCGATCGCCGAGAGGATGGTGAGCTTGTGCGCGGCGTCGATGCCCTCGATGTCGAAGGTCGGATCCGCCTCGGCGTAACCCAGGCGCTGCGCCTCCTTCAGCACGTCGTCGAAGGCCGCGCCCTTGTCGCGCATCTCGGTGAGGATGAAGTTGCTGGTGCCGTTGATGATGCCGGCCAGCCACTCGATGCGGTTGGCGGTGAGGCCCTCGCGCAACGCCTTGATGATGGGAATGCCGCCGGCGACCGCTGCTTCGAACGCGACCATCACGCCCCTGGTCTGCGCCGCGGCGAAGATTTCGTTGCCGTGCTTGGCGATCAGATGCTTGTTGGCGGTGACCACGTGCTTGCCGTTGGCGATCGCCTGCAGCACCAGTTCGCGTGCCGGTTCCAGACCGCCGATGAGCTCGACCACGATGTCGATCGCGGGGTCGTCGACGATGTCGAAGGGATTGATCGTCAGCGGCAGGTCGCCGGCCAGCGCCTTCGCCTTGTCGAGGTTGCGCACCGCCGCGCGCACCACACGGATTTCGCGCCCGGCGCGGCGGGTGATTTCTTCGGCATTGCGACGTAGCACGGTGAGCGTGCCGCCGCCGACGGTGCCCAGGCCCAGCAGGCCGACGTGGATGGGTTTCATTAAGTGTTCTCGTTCAAAAATAATCAGCGATGCGCACGATTGCGGTCGAGGAACCTGCTCATGCGGCCGATCGCCTCGGTCAGGTCTTCCTCGTGCGGCAGGAACACCACCCGGATGTGGTCCGGATGCGGCCAGTTGAAGCCGCTCCCCTGCACCACCAGCACGCGCTCTTCCTCCAGCAGGTTGAGGATGAACTTCTGGTCGTCGTGGATGGGGTAGAGCTTGGGATCGAGCTTCGGGAACAGGTACATCGCCGCCTTCGGCTTCACGCAGCTGACGCCCGGAATCAGGGTCAGCAGCTCATGCGCGAGGTCGCGCTGGCGCGTCAGCCGCCCGCTCGGCGCAACCAGGTCGTTGATGCTCTGGTAGCCGCCGAGCGCGGTCTGGATCGCATACTGTCCCGGCACGTTCGAGCACAGGCGCATCGACGCCAGCATGTTGAGGCCTTCCAGGTAATCCCTGGCGTGGCGCTTGTCGCCCGATACGATCATCCAGCCCGAGCGGTAGCCGCAGGCACGATAGTTCTTCGACAGGCCGTTGAAGGTGACGAACAACACGTCGTCGGCTAGCGAGGCGATCGAGGTGTGCTGCACGCCGTCGAACAGCACCTTGTCGTAGATCTCGTCAGCGTAGACGATCAGCTGATGCTGGCGCGCGATCTCGATGATCTCCCGCAGCAGCTCGGTCGGATACAGCGCGCCGGTCGGGTTGTTCGGATTGATGAGGACGATGGCGCGTGTGTTCGGCGTGATCTTGGCGCGAATGTCGTCGAGGTCGGGCAGCCAGCCCATGCCCTCGTCGCACAGGTAGTGGCGCGGCTTGCCGCCACCGAGGCTCACCGCCGCGGTCCACAGCGGATAATCCGGCGCCGGCACCAGCACTTCGTCGCCGTTGTTCAGCAGCGCCTGCATCGCCATCACGATCAGCTCGGAGACGCCGTTGCCGACGAAGATGTCGTCGATCGTCACGCCGGCGATGCCCTTCCTCTGGGTCTCGTGCATGATCGCCTTGCGCGCCGAGAACAGCCCCTTGGAATCGCTGTAGCCGGAGGCGTTCGGCAGGTTCAGGATCACGTCCTGCACGATCTCCTCGGGCGCCTCGAAGCCGAACGGCGCGGGGTTGCCGATGTTCAGCTTGATGATGCGGTGACCCTCTTCCTCCATCTGCCGCGAACGGGCCATCACGGGACCGCGGATGTCGTAGCAGACGTTATCAAGCTTGGATGATTTGTGGAGGGTACGTAAGCGTGGCTTGTTGTCAGCCGTCACGGTGAGATTCCTGGTCGACCTGCGCAAAATCAAGGCAAAACAACGCCTTGGAAAACGGCCGATTTTACCGGAGGCGTCCAGACGCAGCAAACATAACGGCGTGATGGCGCCCATCCAGACCCTCCGCTGTCGCTGCCACCCTGCCGAGGGAATCTGCTAAGGTTTGCCCATGAAACTGCACCTCAATACCGATGCCGGCCAACTGCTGTTCACCGGCTATGGCGACGACCATGTCCTCATCAACGGCCGTCGCCACGAGTTCAGCCTGCTGCTGAGTGCACGCGGGATCGAGCCCGCACCCTGGGCCGGGCTGGGGTTCGAGGCGCTGACCGCCTCGCATTTCGAATGGGTGGCACTGCGCGACCTGGACATCCTGCTGCTGGGCACCGGCACCCGGCTGCGCTTTCCGCACCCGTCGCTCACGCGTTCGCTAATCGATGCGCGGATTGGGCTGGAGGTGATGGATATCGGGGCGCTGTGTCGCACCTACAACATTCTGATTGCAGAGGGCCGCAGTGTGGGGGCGGCGGTATTGATCGAGCCGCTGGCTTGAACCGGGGAGAAGCGTTCCCGCTACCGCGCGTGGGGCTCGAACTTCCGTGATCCTATGTAGCCACCCGAAAGCGACGCGAAGCCCACCAAACCAAGGGAAGACCCACGAGAAACAAGTGCGAGGGTTCCGGAACCGCCTCGGTCGCACGAAAGCTGGCCGCGTACGAGGGCAAGTCGGCCGCGTACGCGGCCAGGTCGGGCGCATACAAGGGCAAGGCTTCCGCGACATCCCCGGGCTTATAAAACCAGACTTCGCCGTCATAGGGGTTCTTGAGACCGACAAACACACCGAGCTCGGACGCATACTGCCATTTTCCGAGTACGCCCCTTCCATAGTCGTTGACTCCCGGGCCTGCCGTGCCGCCATCGGTAAGCAGGCTCAGCGTCCAGCCGGTCGACAAGAGGCTGCTTCCATCGTGCGCGAGCGCGTACACGTCGGTGCCGCCGCCCCATATCAGGAAGCGCTGGTTGAGGGGATCGTAGTCGAGTCCCATCTTGGTGATGTTCGACACGGGGAAGCGCCCGTTGGTGAGATCGGTCGGCTTCAGCCATATCTCGCCGTTTGTAGGACCGGCGTGGCTGAGATCCCAGAGCATGAACGGATTGGTGGACGTTCCGGTGCGCATGAACAGATTGAGGTCGGGCGCATACGTCCCCGACCCCTGAGGCGACTTCGTGCTGACGTTTTTGCC
>JANJWF010000025.1 GCA_024709685.1 Thiobacillus sp. | reverse complement strand
TCGGTGCCGCATCCCTGGAGCTTGGGCGGCTGTTCGGCTACGAGGAAACCAGCAAGTACGTGATGTACGACATCTATCCCGTGCAAGGTTACGAGGAGTCCAGGTCGTTCGTGAATTCCAGAAAGGAGCTGGCATTCCACTCGGACGGGTCAGCTCATTTGGAGCTCAGTCCGGACTACGTTCTACTGTATTGCATCCGGAGTGATCCGGGTGCCATCAATTTGGTCGCCGACCTAGACGTTTTGATTCGCGAGCTGCCTGCTACCGTAGTCGATGTGCTCATGCGGCCGGTGTTCAAGCACTTGGTCAGCCAGTCTCCAGAGCGGTACGATCTGAAGCCGGTACTTTTCTCCGAAGGGCGCAAGTTCGCTGTCAAGTACGATGAAGAAAACGTCAGCGGGTTGAACGAGGAAGCAATCACTGCACAGAACATACTGAACGATCGGTTACGTAGAGTCGCGGTAGAGGTGAGCAATACTGAGAACTCGCTGTTGATTATTAACAATAAGCGATGTCTGCATGCTCGTACTAGCTTCACGCCAAAGTTCGATGGTGCGGATAGGTGGATCAAGGGAGCGTTTGTGACTAAGTCAGGCATACGCAACGGCGCGATTCTGAGCCTGCCACTGCAAAAGTCGAACGACAAAGCGATGGATCGCAGCAATACGGTTGGTGGCCTCGAATAGCAGGCGGTCATTGCGATTAAATATTCGCCGTCCTGTGTTGGCCGCTCATGCCGGTTCACGGATCCCAGCCCAAGCACTAGTGCGGCTACTTTAGTCGGTAAGATTGCCCGCAGCTTCCTGCTGCTCGCCCGAAGTGCATCGTAGAGGACATGGAACTCGAGACATATTCTGTCTGATTTGCTTTCCGAGTGAGCAATGAGTGGGGCTCGATTTTCTGGGCTTCTCATTGATGCGCGCATGATAACGTCTCCGGAACATGCTTGCGGAGGCATTGCGCAGGTGGGAGATCATTCCCCAAACAGCGAACGAGCTCAGTGCCGAAGCCTGCGAGCAGGAAAACATCTCCCTGGCCAGCATTGCAATAGACATCAACGGCCTATCAATTGTTGAAGACAGGGTAATAGTAGGCTACAAAGGGTGTAATCAAGCTCCCGGAGCGCCATGGGTTTATGCCGTCAATTCCCGTGAGCTTTCGGGATGGACGCGTACTGGGTGGGGCATTTCACTGTGTCACGCTTCACGTCCGACGGTGGGGGATGCGAACACTTCATCGACTAAATGGGTTCAGGGTCGGCTTTGGGACCTGTCAGAGGCAGCGGCTGAGCCGTTCAACAGATTCGGTACCGAGCCGCGCAACCCCAGATCGGGCAATGTCAACTTGCGGCGGCGAAGCACGCCGTAAGCGCGATGACGCGCTCATCTGGCTGCAGGGGCGGACGTTCATGCCAGTAGCGGGACCCGCTACCGACAACCATGGTGCCGATCCGTGTTGGAATGATCAGGCGTGGCTCTGCCGCCTTTTCACCATGCTTACCGAAAACCCGGAGCGATAGTCCCGTCCAGGGGGATTGTGGATCCGGGCTGGCGGCGTCAAGATACATTATTAGGGTAGCTGCGCATTCTATAGGCCGGTCACGATGCAGGCTGAGAAAGTCGCCTGGTCCATAAAACGTGTAGCAACTGGCGTCTTCTGACAATGTCAAGGGTTCCTCGAACAGCGCATTAAGCAACTGCACGATCGACGGGCTCCGGAGGAACGACAGTGCATCGTCACCGAGATCTGCGATACGGGCTTTATAGGGGATAGCTCTGCTTTCAATAGCGCTGTGTGCGTTGCCACTCTGAGCCGCTGCCTCTGCACGCAACGCCGCCTTGAGTTCGTCACCGAGCGCGTTTTCCAGATACGCGAAACCGTATTCGCCCACGCTGGCACGCAAGGATAATTGTGTCTCAGTCGTGAAGCGGATCTCGTATGACTGTACCCGCTCGCCGGCATTGCCTCTCTTATCCTCTGCGGTCAGCCATCGTCCCAAGGCCGCCCGAACCGCGCCGAGCAAGTTTTCAACCATTTTTTTGAGGTTCTCTCCAACATCTCAATATCGATCAATCTTTTGGCTTATTAGAAATTTGCAAGGGTGAGTACTCATATCCCCAACACACTTTTTGGGATACGACGAACGTCCCCTGTGTGTGGCACAAATGGAGTTCGGCGCAAATGGGTCGCCCACTGATCTCGCCGCGCTACTTGCAGCCAGCAACACCCGGATCGCGGTCACGCGGATCAAGCGTTGGCAGAGTGGCATCGAGGCGTATCTCGTAAGCATCCTGCACCTGGTTGCCATCCAAACGCAGTGACTGTCGCAGCATCACCGCCCGCGTGGCCGGGCCGCTGACGCGGTACCAGTTGTTGATCGACTCGGTGTAAACCGGGCCACAGCGCACCAGTTGCACCGTCAGGCCCTGCGCGCGCAGCACGCCCAGCAGATCTTCGCCGCGCGGGTGCAAGCCTCCCTCGTCGAAGTAGGCCGTCTTCACCTGCGTCGGTGAACCACTGGCGAGCAGGTAGAACTTGCGCCCAGACAGGGTGAGTTTTCCCGAAAGCATCCATGGATTGGGATCAGCCTTGTAAGAAAGATCGCCCTTCTTGGCACCCTCTGTTGACCATTGGATGCCGCTGGGTGCACTCGTCAGTGTCTTCCAGTCATACAGCGCTGGCCCGTTGTTGAACGGCATTATGGCAACCAGAGCCTTCGCCAATTGCTCGTGCGGCATTACGGTCGAGACCGGCACTCGCTCTGCCGCCGTCCCCGAGCAATGCTCCGAGTAGAGGCGCAACTGGTTCGGCTGCAGCGGCGGCAGCGCATCGTAGGGGGTCAGTACGAAACCTTCGCAGGGTTTCCCGTTGCACGATGATTGAACCGACAGATAACCAAGGTTAACGTTAGCACTCTTGAGGCGATACCAGTTCATGTCGCCGATACCACCGGGCACAGGGCAGCGTTTGAGCTCGGCGCTGAAACCGGCGCGCTGTAGTGCTGCCAGTACCTGAGCCTCGCCGAACGGCGCGCCAGTGTTGCGAAAATAGTAGTTTCCAACCATCGTGCGCGCTCCGGTGGTGAGCACCGTGAGCTTGCGTCCGCCGATCTCGGCCACACCGTCGCGCGTGAAGCAACTGCCGTCTGGCAGGCAGTGCTTCAGCATATTCGGGGGCAGCGGTGCCCAGCGCAAGTGGCGTAGTTTCTCGATGGCGCGCCAGTCGTTTACAAAGTTCTTGGCTAGCGGTGCGGTCAGCACACCGACCAGATCGTCCTCTGCGGTGGCATGGACGGACGGAGCGAAAAGCAAAGCGGCAATCACCGCAGCCACGGAGCCCATATGCATGGTCACCCTGGCGAAGCGAATCAGAAAGACCATCACGGGATACGCAATGGACTCTACTAATCCCTGTGGACCTAGAACGGTTTCAGATTCTGTTTGAAAAACCGGCGCTTGCCCTTGTTCTTTCTTGACAGAGTTCATGCAATCCTCCTGTCGCTTGTATGGGTCATCGCTAGGTGTGATGTGGCAATCACCTAAAGAATCGCTGAAATATTCATGTTTTCTTTCATTGCGAGCGAAATGTTGCAATCCAGTGCATTGATTAATAAAATATTTTTGGATTGCCGCGTCGCTATGCTTCACAAGGACGAAGAATCAACGTCTCCCTAACAACTGGTCATGCTATTTAGCAACTTTCTTCGTAAAAGTTTAGTTAATGGCAATGGGAATACAAGCCACAAGAGTATGAGACGCGGACGGGGCCGCAACTGTGTTCGGCCGCCGGGGTCATGTCTGGACTCGTAGCATTTAACCTCCCAAGACAGAGGGCTTTGCCTTTTCCTCTACTTACCATCCAAGCTGACGAACCCAATTTTATGGCGGCGTTGGTCGAGCAACAGTGCTTGAAATTCCGTTCTTGGCCGGTTGCACGCATACGGGATCATGCCAGAAAGCAGCCATCCGCGACTCAGTAACACAATCAGACTCCCATCAACAACGAAGGAGTCCGACATGGAAATTCATCAAACTTGGGAAACCTGGAACAAAGGCAAGTTGGTCGGCCAAAAGCCGCCACTCAAGCCTAAGGACATCTGGGCCATCCGAATCCGCCTCCAAAACGAACACCGGGTTCGCGACTTGGCCATGTTCAACCTGGCGATCGACAGCAAGCTGCGTGGCTGCGATCTGGTGAATCTGCACGTTCGGGACGTGACGCACGGCAACCAGGTATTGCCACGTGCGATGGTCGTGCAGCGAAAGACCCAACGTCCAG
>JANJWF010000114.1 GCA_024709685.1 Thiobacillus sp. | reverse complement strand
CGGCTCGTGGTTCGGCAGGTCGGGGCGGGTGCGCGGATAGTCGGTCTGCTGGGTTTCCCAGGTGACCAGCCCGTTCTTGACGTAGACCTTCCAACTGCATGATCCGGTGCAGTTCACCCCATGAGTGGAACGCACCACCTTGTCATGCTGCCAGCGGTTGCGGTAGGCGTTCTCCCAGCTGCGGTCTTCGTTGCTGACGCTGCCGTGGCCGTTGGAAAATTCGGAGATGCTCTTCCGAAAGAAGGCCAGTCGATCGAGAAAGTGGCTCATTGCACCGCTCCTTGGCCGCTTATGGGCGAGCCGTTCAGGTGCGCCGACTTCGGCGGGGGGCACGCACCGGCGACGGCGAAGCGTCGGGGCCGTGAACTACGCCGTGAAGATCTGCGTGCCGATGAGCGTGGCCAAGCCTTGTGTCGGAGTTCCATCAATCACCTCGTCGCCAAGTGGGAACGACAGCCTCCGGAATGTTTTTACGCCGTGGGAGGGGCCGCGGAAAAGCACGCCAGCTACCCCCTTATAGGTAGCATGGATTTGTTAATGCGTTGTTTATCCGGGCGCTTGCTGGGCATGAAGCGTCCGTGGGTGGACACGATGCGCTTCGCCGGGAAAAGGAATCACCCTCCCGGTATTCGCGGGTGAGGGTGAGACCTTTCGATACGCCCGGGCACGTGCAAATTTCTTACTCCACACGCCCGTGTTCTGCATATAGCCCTGCTGCGCCCTGCGGATTTCGCGTCCCTCCGCCATCGGCCGGTTGGCGGGCCGCATCGTAGCGGGCCTGCGTTGCATGGCTTCCCTCCCGGTTGCGGATCAGGCCACGCTTGGTACGCACCACCTGGTAGGAGCGGAGGAGGTAGGTGACAGGCGCGCTCCAGATGTGTACCAGGCGGGTGAACGGGAAGAACAGGAACACCGATATGCCCACGAACAGGTGAAGCTTGTAGACGAGATCCACGCTGCGGAGAAGCTCCGGATTCGGGTGGAGATAGACGATGCTCTGCACCCATTCCGCAAGCAGGATCATCGTGCCGGCGTCGCCTGCATTCGCATGGTGGATGGAGACGGGGACGGTCGACAGGCCGGCGAAGGCGGTGAGTGCGAGCCAGCCCAGGATGTTGATGTCCATCCAGCGCGAGGCGGCGCGCACGCGCGGTGTGAACATGCGACGGATCCACAACAGTACCGCGCCCAGAAGACACGTGCCGCCGAAGAGGGTGCCGGCGCTGATGGCGATCCACTGATGAGTCATGTCGCTCACGCCCAGGGCGAGGAAGACACCATGCGGGGTGAGAAGTCCCGCAGCATGGCCGAAAAACAGCCCGATGATGCCGATGTGGAAGAGATTGCTGGCCAGCCGCAGGCCTTTCTTCGACAGCAATTGCGAAGAATCGCTCTTCCAGGTGTACTGCTCGTGGTCAAAGCGTATCCAGCTTCCCAGCAGGAACACCGTGATGGCGACGTAGGGATAGACGCCAAAGATCAGGATATTGAGATCCATTATTTTCTCCTTCTAATTCCAGTAATCAGCCGGCGGCAGCCATGGGTCGAACGGCCGGCGGTGTGGCCGCACCCCAGGTCACCGGGGTCTCGCATTCATGGTCGTGGCACACGCTGTCGGTAATCGGCTGCGCCGCGGGGACGTAGGTGGTAGGCACCAGCCGTGAATACGCCTCGATGAGGTGTACCAGCGGCGCCCAGGGACTTTCCGCCGCGCCGAGGTTTGCGCCGAGTTGTGCGATGACCTTGGCGAAGGGATCGAGGAAGACTTTCGCCTCGACCGGCTCCAGCATCGAGGCGAACTCCAGCACCACGGGCAGATAGTCAGGCAATTCGTTGGTGCCCGGTTCCAGCCCGTAGCTCTTGTAGTACTCGCCGAGGTCGATGAGTGCCGGGCCACGGTTCCTGTCGTCGCCGAACAGATGGTGGGTGAGATGCAGTGCATGTTCCGGTGTCATGTCGAAGGTTTTGACGTAGCGTGCCTGCACTTCGGTCAGTTCGGTGTCGGCCAGCCAACCTGCGAAGGCACCGAGCGCCTCGCGTTCATTCGCAGCGATGGACGGATCCTCGCCGATAAGCACCATAAGCTCGGGCAGGGCGTGCACCAGGGGTTCGTCCGGATACTCGAACAGGGCGGAGAGCAATTTGAAAAGTGTCATGGTGTTTTCTGACATGGCGTTCTCCATCAGTAGTCGCGACGGGTAATCGGGATCACGCGGCGAGAAGGCGCTTCTTCCTTCGGTTCCACCGTCTCCTTGCGCCGCTCCGGGAACAGGGAATTGCCGGAGATGCCTGGCGAGGAGTCGTTGCCGAAGGTGAAGCCGTTCTGTCCCTGGAAGCCGTAGAAGTCTTCCAGCCGTACTTCCTCATGCCCGGTCGGGATGACGAAACGGTCTTCGTAATTGGCAATCGCCAGGTAGCGGTACATTTCCTTGGCCTGGTCTTCGGTGATGCCGGCCTTGTCGAGTGCGCGCGTATCGGCCACGCCTTCCACATGCACGGAACGCTGGTAGCTGCGCATTGCGATCAGGCGATTCAGGGCGCTTTCGATCGGCTCAGTCTTGCCGGCGGTGAGTAGGTTGGCAAGGTACTGGATCGGCGTGCGCATCGTCCCGGCCAGGGGAATGGCGCCGTCGGGGCCGACCGGCAGGTTGCCCTGGTCGATCTGCGACTGCACCGGTGAGAGCGGCGGCACGTACCAGACCATCGGCAGGGTGCGGAATTCCGGGTGCATCGGGAAGGCGATCTTCCAGTCGATCGCCATCTTGTAGATGGGCGACTTCTGCGCGGCGATGATCCAGTCGTCGTTGATGCCCTCGGCACGCGCCGCGGCGATCACCTCAGGATCGTGCGGGTCGAGAAAGATGTTGCACTGCGCTTCGTACAGGTCCTGCTCGTTCTCGGTGCTGGCGAGGGCTTCGATCCTGTCGGCGTCGTACAGCATGATGCCGTTGTAGCGGATGCGCCCGACGCAGGATTCCGAGCACACGGTCGGCATGCCGGACTCGACCCGCGGATAGCAGCCGATGCATTTCTCGGCTTTGCCGGATTCCCAGTTGTAGAACACCTTCTTGTACGGGCAGGAGGAAATGCACATGCGCCAGCCGCGGCACTTGTCCTGGTCGACCAGCACGATGCCGTCCTCTTCGCGCTTGTAGATCGAACCGGACGGGCACGCTGCCACGCACGCGGGATTCAGGCAGTGGTTGCAGATGCGCGGCAAATACATGTGGAACGTGTTTTCGAACTGGCTGTACATCTCCTTCTGGATGTTGTCCATGTTCTTGTCCTTGCTGCGCTTGGAATATTCGCCGGCAAGGTCGTCTTCCCAGTTCGGGCCCCATTGGATCTTGTCGATCTTGCTGCC
>JANJWF010000112.1 GCA_024709685.1 Thiobacillus sp. | reverse complement strand
GCCGAGCTCGCGTACCTCGTCCTTGAAGAGCTCACGCAACGGCTCGAGGAGCTTCAGGTGCAGGGTCTCGGGCAGGCCGCCGACGTTGTGATGGCTCTTGATCGTGTGCGCCTTCTTGGTCTTGGCGCTCGCCGACTCGATCACGTCGGGGTAGATGGTGCCCTGCGCGAGCCACTTGGCTTTCGGCAGCTTCTCGGCCTCTTCCTGGAAGACGTGGACGAACTCGCGGCCGATGATCTTCCGCTTCTGTTCGGGGTCGGTGACGCCGGCGAGCTCCTTCATGAAGCGCTCGGACGCGTCGACGTGGATGACCTTGACGCCGAGGTTGTCAGCGAAGGTCTGCATCACCTGCTCCGCTTCATTTAAACGCAACAGCCCGTTGTCGACAAACACGCAGGTGAGCTGGTTGCCGATGGCGCGATGCAAGAGTGCTGCGACCACCGAGGAATCAACGCCACCCGACAGGCCGAGGATGACTTCGTCGCTGCCGACCTCACTGCGCACCTTGCCGATCGCCTCGTCGACGTAGTCCGGCATGTTCCAGTCGGAGCCGCAGCCGCAGAGGTCGTGCACGAAGCGGGCAAGGATGGCCTTGCCCTGCAGGGTATGGGTGACCTCGGGGTGGAACTGCACGCCGTAGAACTTGCGGTCTTCGTCGGCCATGCCGGCGATCGGGGTGGCGGCGTTGCTCGCCATCACCTTGAAGCCGGGCGGCAGTGCGGTGACCTTGTCGCCGTGGCTCATCCACACGTCGAGCAGCCCATGCCCCTCGTCGTTGACGCGGTCCTGGATGTCGCGCAACAAGGCGGTGTGCCCATGCGCGCGGATCTCGGCGTAGCCGAATTCGCGCTTCGCCGCGCTTTCCACCTGGCCGCCCAGCTGCGCCGCCATGGTCTGCATGCCGTAGCAGATGCCGAGCACCGGCACGCCGAGCGTGAACACCACCGCAGGCGCGCGCGGCGTTTCCTCTTCGTACACCGAGCTCGGCCCGCCAGAGAGGATGATGCCGGCCGGCGCAAACTCGCGCACGAATTGCTCGCTGACGTCGTTGGAGTGCAGCTCGCAGTAGACGCCGGCCTCGCGCACGCGGCGGGCGATCAGCTGGGTGTACTGGGAACCGAAGTCGAGGATGAGGATTTTCTGGTGCATAAAAGTCTGGTGGACGGATCAGTCGGCCAAGAAGTAGTTCACGGTGGAAACCACGCGCACTTTCTTGAGGTGGGCGGTGCTGGGGTCGCGGTCCTCGATGCTGAATTGCCCCTGGCTGGCACGCTTGATCTTGCCCAGGGTGCTGTCGGAATCCTTGGCGAATTTTTCCGCCGCCTGACGGGCATTGCGCGTGGCTTCCTCAATCATCGCGGGCTTCAGTGCGTTGAGCCCGGTGAACAGGAAGCGCGGGCGATTTTCGTAGTCGCCGGTGTTGAGCGCGATGCCCTTCCCGCCGAGCACGACGAGTTCGGGCATGGCACGGCGCACCGCGTCGACCTGGCGCGTGTAGACGGTGATCACGGACTTGCCGCTGTAGCGCAGCCGGCTCGCCAGTTCGGCGCTGCCATAATCCTGGGCCTGCCGGTCGTTGATCGACGGCGCCGAGACGGTGATCTCCTCGGGCTTGAAGCCATGGGCCTTGAGGAAATCGATGATGACGGCGTTCTTGGCCTGCACGGCCAGGTACAAGGCGGGCAGATCGGCCCCCGCCTCGCTGAACGCAATCGGCCAGACGGCCGTGTCGGCCGGCACTTCCCGCTCTGCCAGGCCCTTGACCTCGACACTGCGCTCGAACTGCTTGAAGCGAACGAGCCCGTCTGCCAGCAGCCAGGCCGCGACCACCATTCCCAAAGCCATCACCACGGCTGCTGCCAAGCGATTGTTGCCCATGCGACTCTCCGTGGCCAAGAGCGTTTATTCCACTCTGTAGTTGGGTGCTTCCTTGGTGATCTGCACGTCGTGCACATGCGATTCGCGCACGCCGGCCGAAGTGATTTCGACGAATTCGGCCTTAGCATGCATCTCGGTGATGCTGGCCACGCCCAGGTAGCCCATGCTGGAACGCAGGCCACCCATCATCTGGTGAATGACGCCGAGCACGCTGCCCTTGTAGGGCACGCGGCCCTCGATGCCTTCGGGCACCAGTTTCTCGGCACTCTTCTCGTTGTCCTGGAAATAGCGGTCGGACGAGCCTTGCTGCATCGCCCCCAGCGAACCCATGCCGCGGTACGACTTGTACGAACGCCCCTGGAACAGTTCGACTTCGCCCGGCGCTTCCTCGGTGCCGGCCAGCAGGCCGCCGAGCATCACGCAGCTGGCGCCGGCCGCGAGCGCCTTGGCGATGTCGCCGGAATAGCGGATGCCGCCGTCGGCGATGACGCCGACGCCGCTTCCCGCCAGGGCGTCGGCCACGTTGGCGACCGCGCTGATCTGCGGCACGCCGACACCGGCGACCATGCGGGTGGTGCAGATCGAGCCGGGCCCGATGCCGCCCTTGACGGCACCGGCGCCGTGCTCGACCAGCGCGCCGGCGGCCGATGCGGTGGCGATGTTGCCGCCGATGACCTGGACGTCAGGATGGTTCTGCTTGACCCAGCGCACGCGCTCGAGCACGCCCCTGGAATGGCCGTGCGCGGTATCGACGACGATGACGTCGACGCCTGCCGCCACCAGCGCCGCCACACGCTCTTCGGTGCCTTCGCCGGTGCCGACCGCCGCGCCCACGCGCAGGCGGCCCATCGCGTCCTTGCTCGCCAGCGGATGCTCGCTCGATTTCTGGATGTCCTTGACGGTGATCAGCCCGCGCAGTTCAAAGGCGTCGTTCACCACCAGCACGCGCTCCAACCGATGCTTGTGCAGCAGCGCCAATGCCTCGTCGCGGCCGGCGCCCTCCTTCACCGTTACCAGCCGTTCCTTCGGCGTCATGATGTTGGCGATCGTCTGGTCGAGCCGGGTTTCGAAGCGCAGGTCGCGGTTGGTGACGATGCCGACCACCTTGCCGCCCTCGACCACCGGCAGCCCGGAAATTCGCTTGGCGCGGGTGATTTCAAGCACCTGGCGCACCGTCATCTGCGGTGCCACCGTGATCGGGTCCTTGACCACCCCGGACTCGAAGCGTTTGACCGCCGCAACCTGCGCGGCCTGCATCTCGGCGTTCATGTTCTTGTGGATGATGCCGATGCCACCCTCCTGCGCCAGCGCGATCGCCAGGCGCGCCTCGGTCACCGTATCCATGGCGGCAGACAACAGAGGCAGATTCAGGGTGATGGTGCGAGTCAGCTGCGTGGACAGGCTGACTTCGCGGGGAAGGATCGTGGAATGGGCAGGAACGAG
>JANJWF010000161.1 GCA_024709685.1 Thiobacillus sp. | reverse complement strand
CGCGGTCTTGCCCGGCTCGACCGAGGCGTGCACGTTGTAGGTCGACACGGTGAAGCCGTGTGTCTCGTCCTGCGCGCGCTCGAGGTTGGTCAGATACACCGTGACCTCGTCACCCTTCTCGACCTCGATGGTCTCGGGGGTGATATGCGAGCGGATCAACGTGCCATACACCGACACCTTGTTGCCGTCGCGGACGACCTTCTCTTCACCCGCGCGCACCTTGCCCTCATGGACGCTGTCGGTACGGGTGTTGGTGCCAACCTTGTAGCGCACGGCGGGCTTGAGCTTGCTTGCCTCGATGGCAACCACGTAGTGCGGCTCACCCAGCGGCAGCGGCATGTCGTACAGCAACTGCATCTTGTCGTTGCTGATGTCGATGAGCTGGTGGTTCTGCGGGTGCAGCGGGCCGACCGGGTTGAAACGGTCGATCGACAGCTTGTTGAGCGCCACCAGATACTTGCCTTTCGGCTTGGTGGTGTCGCCTTCCATCGTCATCAGGTGGCCGACGTTGTAGTGGATGGCGATCTTGTCCAGCAGTTTGCCTTCGCAGAAGTTCCACTTTGCGACCATCGAGTCCACATACAGCGAGGTGTAGGCGATGCACTCCTTGGAGTCGAACTGGGTGTGCAGCGGGCCAAGGCCGACCTGAACCTGGGTGTGCAGCGTGTCCTTCATGCTGATCACCGGGATGCCGTACGGGTCGGTCGACTCGAAGCGCTTGTTCTTGATCGCGTCCATGATCTTCTCGAAGGAATACACGGACATGTGGGTGTCGAGCTTGCCGTTCACTACGATGAGCTTGCCATCGGGGGTCACGTCGACACCGTGCGGGCTCTTCGGCTCGGGGATCAGGAACAGGATGCCTTCCTTGATCGCCGTCTCCATCATGATCACACGATGGTTGTTGATGATCTTGACCTTGCTGTCGTCCTTGGCGAGCTCGGCGGCGCGCTTCCAGTTGACGACGTGCATGTAGTCGGTGTCCTTGGCGGAGCAACCGGCTTCATACGGGGGGCGACCCTTCTCGATGCCGCCGACATAGCGTTCGGTACAGAAGCTGTTGGTGAAGGACCAGCCGTCGGAGACCAGCTTGCCGGCGTCGGAAAGGTCCTGCGAGTAGGGCGGCAGTTCGAGCGAGAAGGACTCTTCCGGCTTGAGCTTGCCGTGCTCGCGGTCGAACTTCCAGTAGGTCAGGGCGCCACGGTATTTATCGTTGAACTGCTCGAGCGGGTAGAACTTCTGGTTCTCGAGTGGCGAGGCGTACTGCGAGGCTTCGATGATGTATTCGGTGTTCGGCGTGGCAAAGGCGCCGCCGTGCTCCGACTTCATGATCGGGTTGACGACGATCTGCTTGGTCTCGAAGTCGCGCAGGTCGATGACGGCCAGGCGCGGGTTCGACTTGTCGTTGATGAACAGGAACTGGCCGTCGTACTCGCCGTTGGTCTCGGAGATCGCCGGGTGGTGGGTGTCGCCCCAGGTGATGTCCTTGCCGTCGATGCGCCCGCCGGCGAGCACTTTCTTCGATTCTTCGTCGAAGCCGTAACCCTGCCAGGGTTCGGGGGTGAACACGCCGATGTACTTGAGGATGCGCATCGACGGAACCCCATAGACCAGCATCTGGCCGGACTGACCGCCCGATGCGAAGGCGAGGAACTCGTCACGCCCGCCGGTCGGGGTGTAGGTCTTGGCTGCCGCCAGCAGGTCCTGCTGGTTCAGGTTGCGACGCTTCATGACGTCCTGCAGCGACTCTGCGGCAAACGACGCGCCGGTGCTCAAGCCGAGACCTGCCGCGATAAGCAGGGCTGTGGTACGTACTGCCAGTGTTTTCATTTTTGATACTCCCTGGGTAACAACTCGATCAAGCTACCGTCGCCTTGATGGTGTCGCGCTTCACCACCGTTTGCTCGTCCCCGGCAGGCTGATTCAAGCGTCGTGCGGGGATGAGTAAAACGAGGCGAAACCGAGCAAATCGCTCGGGGTGCCACCAAGGGGCAATCAAACCGCGTGAGACATGCGGTCTCATGGCAAACCCATTGGCTCCGCCTTCACGGCTCTTAAGAGCAATCCTTGTGCCAACTACGAGTGCCTCGGCAATCAGGCGACTCCACGGTAAAAGGCGTGTTCTGGTGGCTGCCAGGACTGTCAAATGAGGCGCTTTCTGGCGTTTTACTGCCATAAAGGCAGATGCGCTCTGTCAGGCAAGATCGGGATTCAACCCCCGCATCGACGCATGCGGATTGTTCCGGGGTGGTTGGCTGAGCGCGGCGTAAGTGACGAGCCGAACGAGCATGGCGCCACGCCAGGCCCTTGGAGAAGGCGGTCGGGGCGCGGTATCAAGGCAAGACGCTGGCTGAGAGAGACCGTTTTTCGAGCCACGCCCTCGCCGCGCGGGAAGGTCGCTGATGGAGACCGCCGAACTCTGCGAGCAGGGCGGCTGCAGCGCGCGCTAGCTGCCGGAGAGTCTCGCGTACGCTGACCTTCAGCAGTTGGCGCGCGATTTGCTTATCTTCTCGTTGGACCTGGGCGCCACGGCTCGATCTTCGAGTCGGCCGTGTATTCCTGGGTCAGCCCGCACCGACCAAGCTCGAGACTCCGCCGCACAAATGGCTCGTTGACAGCCTTGTGCCTATTGGTGAGGACGACGCTACTGCGGCGTGACGGCCGAGCGCCTCAAGCCTTGCCGATGACCCGGTTCGTATGGAGAAGTGCGCCATGAAGATTGCCGTTACCAGTCAGGACTTCTGTTCGGTCACCGCACATGCGGCGAAAGTCCGACGGTTCCTGGTCTTCGATATCCGCTGTCCTTGTAGCCCGCGCGAGATCGCTCGGCTCGATCTCCCCAAGGAAATGTCGTTCCACGAATTTCGGGGTGATCGGCATCCGATCGACGGCGTTACAGCGCTGATTACTGGCGGTGCGGGCGAAGGGTTCCGCGCACGCATGGCGCAGCGTGGCATTGAAGTCGTCGTCACCGGCGAAGCCGACCCCCTTCAGGCCGTGATCGACTACATACAAGGTGTCGTCAAGCCCGCGGCGCCTCCCGGTCACGTCCGCTATTGCGCATGAATGCCGATCCTCGCTACTGCTCGCTCGATGTTGACCTCGGTCGAATCAAGGTCACTTCCTCGGAACGCAGGCAGCGCATCGGGAATGTGTTCGACTGCATCGCGGCTCGCTACGACCTGATGCGTTTCCGTATCCACGGCAGGAGGGAGTTCGTGTTGAAAACGGATTCGTTCTCGCTTCCCCGTCTGGCAACTGCGGCACTGCTTGCGGTCGTGGCGATCTCGACGGCGAGGGCGCAGGAGGTGTGGCGGGAGCCAGTTACCGGCATGGATTTCGTGCGTGTGCCTGGCGGCTGCTTCGAGATGGGTGATACGTTCGGCGACGGCGAGACCAACGAGCTTCCGGTGCACAAGGTGTGCATGAAGCCCTACTGGATCGGTCGCCACGAAGTGACGCAGGCACAGTGGACGCGCCTGATGGACTACAACATGTCGATCTTCAACGCTTCGCCCGCGCATCCGGTCGACAGCGTCAATCAGGCCGACATTGCGGCTTTTGTCGGCAAGCTGGGCGGACATCACCCCGACAAGGTGTTCCGCGTGCCGACCGAGGCCGAGTGGGAATACGCCTGCCGCGCGGGCGGGCAGCGCGAACGCTTCGGTGGTGAGCCCCCGCCGGATGGTGCCAACACCGCCGAGTATGCCGATCGCCACGGCGAGGGCAGCATGGCGGCGGGCAGCTTTGCGCCCAACGCGCTCGGCATCCACGACATGAGCGGCAACCTGTGGGAGTGGGTATCCGACGTCTATGCCGCGGACGCTTACCTTCACCACGAGGCTGAGAATCCACATTACCAGTCGAGCGGCCCCTCGCGGCTGCTGCGCGGTGGCGCCTGGTCGCATGACGCCGCGT